>JBITAC010000093.1:0-100265 GCA_044439905.1 Phycisphaerales bacterium JB063
CGGTGAAGGCATGTGGGTCCCTGTTCACCCGCGTTGGAAATCGGCCGCGGGCTCGGAAAGGTAGACGGCTGAGGGGGTCGGCCTCTTGGGGTGATTCCTGAAATTTCTGACGCGCCCCGACGATGGGGGTTCCATGCAGCATCGCTGCATCGATCAGGCGTGGTCACTACGGAAGAAGACAGCCGACGGGTGATGCGCACCGGCGGGTGTCGGCTTCGCGTGGCGCGGTGTCGTGGTGGAGACCGCCACTGGCGTTGCCCAAGAGCGCCGTTGCCGCCGTGCCCTACGCTGGGCCGCTGGGAGCCATCGCGGCGTGGGCCTAGGCGGCCGGGGTGGGAGGGCCAGGGTCGGATGGCCATCGCGTGAACAGCGTTTGGGTTGGAGGTTTCTTAGTTTTTGGTTGAAAATCGCGTAAAATATTGCCTGCAAGACATTTGTGGCGTTTTTTCTAGATCCGCCGGCCCTTGTTTTGCAAAACCCGGGCCAAATCGCCCCGCGGCCGAGAAAAACTAAGATGGGCAGGTTGATAAGCCCACTGGAATCCGATACACTGACACGTTCGACGTAGCGGAAGCCCCAACGATCCGGACTCGGTGGTCCCCAGCCCAGCACCCGCCAAACCACGTTCAATCACCCAAGCGAAGTCGAGGAAATCGATGCAGCTGACATCTGTGCGCGACTACTCCAAGCGCGGAGACGCTCTTCCCATCCCCAATCTCGTTCAAGTCCAGCAACTGGCATACGAACGATTCATCCAGCTCGACAAACCGCATGACCAGCGCGACGCCCGCATGGGGCTCGAAGGGCTGTTGCATGAGGTTTTTCCGATCGTCTCGTACGACGGCAACATGCAGCTGGACTATCTCTACTACAAGCTCGACGAGCCACGGTACACCCCCGATGAGTGCCGCGAGCTGCGACTGACCTACGGCATGCCGTTCCGTATCGGCGTGCGCTTCGTGCGCAAGGACGTCTCGGAAGTCCCCGAAGAAGAGATCTACCTCGGCGAGGTCCCCATCCTCATGGGTGGCGGCGAGTACATCATCAACGGTGCCGAGCGCGTCATCGTCAACCAGCTGCACCGCTCGCCCGGCGTCGACTTCTCGATCGCCTCGTCCGAGGGCGACCGGCCGCTGCACTCGGCCCGCATCATCCCCGAGCGTGGCTCGTGGATCGAACTGGAGGTCTCCAAGAAAGACGTCCTCCAGATGCGCATCGACCAGTCGACCAAGATCCCGGCGACGACGTTCCTCCGCGCCCTGGACGAGAAGTTTGCGACCAACGATGCGCTGCTTAAGACGTTCTATCAGGTCGAAGACATCAAGGTGAAGGACCTCAAGGCCGAGCACTACGTCGCGGCCGCGGTCATCGATACCGACTCGGGCGAAGAGCTCCTGCCCATCGGCGCGATGGTCGGCGAGCAGCTCGACGCGGTGATCGCTTCGCCGCTCAAGAAGGTCAGCATCATCTCCAACCCCGGCGACATGCTGATCCTCAATACCATCGCCGACGAGAAGCAGGCCCACCTCCCCGAGGGCATGCAGGTCAGCGAGCACGAGGCCGCGCTGCTTGCGCTCTACGCCCGCCTCCGCCCCGGCAACCCGCCGCAGGTGGACAAGGCCAAGGCCCTGTTCGACGAGAAGTTCTACGACGAGAACCGCTACCGCCTGGGCAAGGTCGGCCGGTTCCGCATCAACCGTAAGTTCGAAGCGATCCAGGCGCCCGAGGACCTGATGCACCTGCGTGCGGAAGACTTCCTCGCCGTGATCGAGTACATCCTCGACCTGCGCAACAACCGCAATAAGGCCCACATCGACGACATCGACCACCTGGGCAACCGCCGTCTGCGCACCCTCGACGAGCTCGCGGTCGAGGAGCTCCGCAAGGGCTTCCTCAAGCTCCGCCGCACGGTCCAGGAGCGCATGAGCGTGAAGGACCCCGACGAGCTTTCGAAGATCGCCGACCTGGTGAACTCGAAGTCCATCAGCTCCGCGATCGACCACTTCTTTGGTCGCGGTGAGCTGTCGCAGGTCGTCGACCAGACCAACCCGCTGTCGATGCTGACCCACGAGCGCCGCCTCTCCGCGCTGGGCCCCGGCGGTCTGAACCGCAAGCGCGCGGGCTTCGAGGTGCGCGACGTCCATATCTCGCACTACGGCCGGGTCTGCCCGATCGAAACGCCTGAAGGCACGAACATCGGCCTCATCTGCTCGCTGGGCATCTACTCCGAGATTGATGAGTACGGCTTCCTCCAGACGCCGTACCGCAAGATCAGTGATGGCAAAGCCATGTCGGGCAAGAAGGGCATTGTCTACCTCCGCGCCGACGAGGAAATGCTCCTCACCCTCGGCCCGGCCGACACGGTCAAGCCCGACGGCACGGTTGAAGACGGCCTGGTCCTCGCCCGCGTCGACGGCGACCTCGCGCAGGTCCCCTCGGGCCAGCTCGACTATGTCGACTCCAGCCCCAAGCAGATCGTCGGTGTGTCGGCGGCGCTGATCCCGTTCCTCGAGCACGACGACGCGAACCGCGCGCTGATGGGCTCGAACATGCAGCGGCAGGCCGTGCCCCTGATCAAGACCGATCCGCCTTGCGTGGCGACGGGGATGGAGAAGGAGATCCCGCAGCACTCGGGCATGCTCGTGCGTGCGAAGCGGGCGGGCATCGTGACCTACGTCGACGCCGAGCGCATTGTCGTGGACAACGCGGACGAGTACGTGTTGCGTAAGTTCGTTGGCCTCAACGAGCGCACCTGCCTCAACCAGAAGCCGATCATCGCGCTGGGTGACCACGTCGAGAAGGACCAGATCCTGGCCGACGGCGCCGCGACGCTCAACGGCGAGCTCGCCCTGGGCAAGAGCGTCATGGTCGCGTTCAATACGTTCGACGGCTACAACTTCGAAGACGCGATCGTCATCAGCGAGCGCCTGGTTAAGGAAGACGTCTTCACCTCGATCCACATCGACGAGTTCGACGTGGAGATCCGCGAGACGAAGCTGGGCCGTGAAGAGTTCACGCGCGACATCCCCAACGTCTCCGAGAAGATGCTGGGCCAGCTCGACGAGAACGGCATCATCCGGATCGGGGCGTACGTCCGGCCCGGCGATATCCTCGTCGGTAAGGTCAGCCCCAAGAGTAAGTCCGAGCTGACGCCCGAGGAAAAACTCCTCCACGCGATCTTCGGCCGGGCCGGCGAAGACGTGAAGAACGACTCGCTGGAAGTGCCCTCGGGCTCCGAAGGTATCGTCATCGGTGCCAAGCGGTTCAGCCGACGGATGCACCTCAACGACGAGCAGAAGTCCGAGCTCCGCCGCGAGATGCGTCTGTACGAGCAGGAGATGGACCAGAAGCGGACCGACCTGTTTACGCAGTTCATCCAGATGGTCAACGAGCTGACCGGCACGGAGATGGTCGACCCGTCGACCCGCCAGAAGGTCGCGCAGTCCGACATGGCGGAGATCGTCGTCGAGCAGATCGAGTCGTTCAACACCAAGTGGATCAAGGGCAGCAAGGAAGTCAAAGAGCAGGGCCTGGACCTGTACAACCAGTTCTGGCCGCGCATCGAAGCGCTCGAGAAAGAGAAGCAGCGCAAGCTCGCGCACATGAAGCGTGGCGATGAGCTGCAGTCGGGCGTGCTCGAGATGGTCAAGGTCTACATGGCGACCAAGCGGCCGCTGAGTGTGGGCGACAAGATGGCGGGCCGGCACGGCAACAAGGGCGTCATCGCCCGCATCGTGCCGATCGAAGACATGCCCTTCCTCGAAGACGGCACACCCGTCGACGTGCTGCTCAACCCGCTGGGCGTGCCCTCGCGCATGAACGTCGGGCAGATCCTCGAGACCCACCTCGGGTGGGCGTGCCAGGTGCTCGGCTTCCAGGCCGTCACCCCCGTCTTCGACGGCGCGACCGAGGAAGAGATCCACGACGCCATCGCCGAAGCCAACGACTACTGCGACAAGCGGCTGGCCGAGACCAAGGGTGCCCACGGCGACCGCGAGCTGCTGGCCAAGATGCCGCGCGGCGGCAAGGTCCAGCTCTACGACGGCCGCACCGGCGACCCGTTCGACCAGAAGACGACCGTCGGCTTTATGTACATCATCAAGCTGCACCACCTGGTCGACGACAAGATCCACGCCCGCGCGACCGGCCCGTACTCCCTCATCACCCAGCAGCCGCTGGGCGGTAAGGCCCGTACCGGCGGGCAGCGCTTCGGCGAGATGGAAGTCTGGGCGCTCGAGGCCTACGGCGCGGCGTACATCCTCCAGGAACTGTTGACCGTCAAGTCCGACGACGTCGAAGGGCGTACCAAGATTTACGAGTCGATGGTCAAGGGCACCAACGCGCTCGAGGCCGGCATGCCTGTCGCCTTCGACGTGTTGTGCAACGAAGTCAAGGGCCTGGGCCTCAACCTCACGCTCGAAAAAGCGGAGACCGAGGGCGCCGGCTCGATCCTGTAAGACCACCTCGGGCCGGGGGCTGACCGCCCCTTGGCCCGGGACTTCGTCGCGAGCCCGACCCGCCACCACCCCGTTCCCCGAGGACCCTACGCCGGATGCAGATTGTGGAAACCACAGCTTGCAACGCGTCGTTCGAGACGCACGACCAGGACCGCGCCCTGTTTCAGGGCGAGTTTTGTCGTCGTCTGGCCGCCGAGCCCAAGTTCGCCGGCGAGAAGCTCGACATCGGCTGCGGCGGCGGGTTCCCCCGGGCGTTCGACTCGATCCGTGACCTCATGGGCGTTGTCGATGGGGTGGACCCGTTCCCCGAGGTCAACGACCACGCCGGGCTCCGCAACCGTTGGCATGGCACGTTCGAGCAGGCCGACATCCCGACCGACGGCTACGACCTGGCCTACGCCTACAACGTGGTCGAGCACATCGAACACGCCGCGCCGTTCTTCGAGACGCTCCGCCGGGTGCTCAAGCCCGGGGGCGTGTTCTGGGCGCTGACGCCGCACGGCAAGCACCCGTTTTGCAAGTGTGTCAAGCTCGTACAGAAGCTCCGCCTCAAGAACACCGCGGGCAAACACGCCGACGACTACAACGAGTACCCGTCCTACTACCGGCTCAACCGCGTCGAGGACATCGCCGCCGCCGCCGAGCGGGCCGGGTTCGAGAAGCTCGAAACCGTTTACATCCCAAGCGTCCAGTGGGACCACTACTTCCCCAGGCCGATGCGATTTGTCCCGCACCTGTACGACAAGGTCCGCGGCCTGAAAAAACCCAACGCGATGCTCATCCTCGCGTACCGACTCGAATAAACCCGGCCCCGACCCCCGCCGAATCAAACGACCCCCCTGACCTACAGACGACCCTCGCTAACAGAGGCAATACCCATGGCTGAACAACTCTTCGATCGCGTGAACGACTACGCCTCGGTCAAAATCAACCTCGCCAGCCCCAACGACATCCGCTCGTGGTCCTTCGGCGAAGTCAAGAAGCCCGAGACCATCAACTACCGCACCTACCGCCCCGAGAAGGACGGCCTGTTCTGTGAGCGGATCTTCGGCCCCGAGCGCGACTACGAGTGCGCCTGCGGCAAGTACAAGGGCACGAAGTTCAAGGGCATCATCTGCGACCGCTGCGGCGTCAAAGTCACGCACTCGCGCGTCCGCCGCAAGCGCATGGGCCACATCAACCTCGCGGCGCCGATCATCCACATCTGGTTCTTCAAGGCCATCCCCAGCCACATGGGCAACCTGCTGGGCATGAAGACCAGCGACCTCGAGAAGGTCATCTACTTCCAGGACTACGTCGTCGTCGACCCCGGCGACACGCCGCTCAAGGAAAAGCAGGTCCTCACCGAAGACGAGTACCGCCAGGCGATCAACGAGTACGGCACCGCGGCGTTCCAGGCGATGATGGGCGCCGAAGCCGTCAAGGAACTGCTCCACCGCATGGACCTTGACGCGACCGCGGTCGAGCTGCGTGACGGCCTGGGTGCGACCAAGTCGAAGCAGAAGATCAAAGACCTCTCTAAGCGTCTGAAGATCATCGAGCAGATCCGCGGCTCGGAAAACGACCCGGGCTGGATGGTCATGGACGTGGTTCCCGTGATCCCGCCGGACCTGCGCCCGCTGGTCCTGCTCGAGTCGGGCAACTTCGCGACCTCCGACCTCAACGACCTGTACCGCCGGATCATCAACCGCAACAACCGGCTCAAGAAGCTGATGGACCTCAACGCGCCCGAGGTCATCATCCGCAACGAGAAGCGGATGCTCCAGCAGTCGGTCGACGCGCTGTTCGACAACGGCCGATGCCGCCGCCCCGTGCTCGGCTCGTCCAACCGGCCGCTCAAGGCGCTCACCGACATGATCAAGGGCAAGCAGGGCCGTTTCCGTGAGAACCTGCTCGGTAAGCGCGTCGATTACTCGGCGCGTTCGGTCATCGTCGTCGGCCCTGAGCTCAAGCTCCACCAGTGCGGCCTGCCCAAGAAGATCGCGCTCGAGCTCTACCAGCCCTTCATCATCCGCAAGCTCAAGGAGCACGGGCTGGTCGACACGATCAAGTCCGCGAAGAAGATGCTCGAGCGCCGGGACCCCGAGGTCTGGGACATCCTCGAAGAAGTCATCTACCAGCACCCGGTCATGCTCAACCGCGCACCCACGCTTCACCGCATGGGCATCCAGGCCTTCGAGCCCGTGCTCGTGGAAGGCAACGCGATCCGCATCCACCCGCTGGTCTGCACCGGCTTCAACGCCGACTTCGACGGCGACCAGATGGCCGTCCACCTGCCCCTCTCCGTCGAGGCGCAGGCCGAGGCGTCGGTCCTCATGCTTTCGCCGCACAACATCTTCTCGCCGGCGAACGGCAGCCCGATTATCTCGCCGTCGCAGGACATCGTGCTGGGTGTGTACTTCATCACCGTCATGCCCGAGCCGATCGAAGAGAAGCTCGTCGGGGCGCTGCTCAACGGCAACGCGGAGCTGTCCAGCGACGAGCTCAAGCAGCTGCGCAATGTCCACGAGTTCAAGGACGTCGCCGAGGTCATGATGGCCCACGACGTGCACAAGATCGGCATCCACGAGCCGATCGTCGTCCGTCTGCCCAAGGGCCGCTACGCCGGTCTGGTCAACAGCCAGAACGGCGAAGTCGAGAAGATGCCCGAGAACGAGCGCGTCATCACGACCGTTGGCCGCCTTCTGTTCAACGACATTCTCGAAGAGGGGATGCCCTACTACAACTGCGCCCTGGGTAAGAAGGGCTGCTCGCGCGTCATCGACGACACCTACGCCTATGCGGGCCGGCCCGCGACGATCGCGCTGCTCGACTCCATGAAGGAAGTCGGCTTCAAGCAGTCGACGGTGTCCGGTCTGTCGTTCGGCATCACCGACCTGCGTATCCCCGCGAAGAAGCAGGAGCTGCTCGACAAGACGCAGAAGAAGGTCGACCGGATCGAGAAGGCGTACCACGCCGGTGCGATCACCGAGCGCGAGCGCTACAACCAGCTGCTCGACCTGTGGACCCACTGCCGCGAGGCCGTCAAGGATGAGCTGCTCGAAGAGCTCAAGAACGACCGCCGCGACGAGAACGGCAACCTGGTGCCCATCGACTCGGAAGAGGGCAGCATGTACCTCAACCCGGTGTGGATGATGTCCGACTCGGGTGCCCGTGGTAACGTCAGCCAGATCCAGCAGCTCGCGGGCATGCGTGGCCTGATGGCCAAGCCCTCGGGCGAGATCATCGAGACCCCCATCCGCGCCAACGCCCGCGAGGGCATGACGGTTCTGGAGTACTTCTCCTCGACCCACGGTGCGCGAAAGGGCCTGGCGGACACCGCGCTCAAGACGGCGGACTCGGGCTACCTCACGCGTAAGCTGTGCGACGTCGCGCAGAACGTCTTTGTGACCGACCACGACTGCGGCAGCAAGCGCGGCATCACCAAGCGGGCCCTCTACAAGGGTGAAGAGGTCGACGTGCCTCTGCGTGACCGTATCTTCGGCCGGGTTGCGCGTGAACGGATCGTCAACCCGATCACCGACGAGGTCATCGTCAGTGAAAACGACCTGATCACGATGGAAGCCGCACGCAAGATCGAAGACCTCGGCATCGACGCCGTCGTCGTCCGCTCGCCGCTGACGACCGAAGCGGGCCATGGCATCTCGGTGCTGGATTACGGCATGGACCTGTCCACCGGCAAGCTCGCCGAACGCGGTCTGGCCGTCGGCATCATCGCCGCGCAGTCGATCGGCGAGCCCGGCACGCAGCTGACCATGCGTACGTTCCACACCGGCGGTGTCGCGACGACGGACACGATCGACACGCAGTTTGTCGCGCTCAACGCCGGTACCGTCGAGATCCGTGACGCCAACGAGGTGCCCAACACCGACGAAGACGGCAAGGACGTGCTGGTGCCTCTGAAGCGTTCGGGCGAGCTGCTCATCCTCGACGACAAGGGCCGGGAGCTCGAGAAGTTCCCGCTGCAGTACGGCTCGTACATCCGTGTGAAGCCCGGCCAGACCGTGAAGCGTGGCGACCTGCTGGTCAACTGGGACCCGCACCGCACGCCGATCCTGGCCGAGAAGGAAGGCAACATCCGCTTCGAGGACGTGGTCGTCGGCGAGACGGTCCGTCCCGAGGCCGAGGGCCAGGCCGCCGGCAAGAAGAAGGCCACCGGCGGGGGCGGCACCGCGCTGGTCGTCACCGAGCACAAGGGTGAGATGCACCCGCGGCTGGTGGTTGAAGACGCCGACGGCAAGATCCTTGACTTCCACTACCTGCCCGCGAAGGCACGTATCGACGTCGCCGAGGGTACACCGGTCAAGGCCGGCGACATGATCGCGCGTCAGCCGCGTGAGGCGTCTGGCTCGGCCGACATCGTCGGCGGTCTGCCCCGCGTGACCGAGATCTTCGAGGCCCGAAAGCCCAAGGACGCCTCGGTCATGGCCGAGATCTCCGGCATCGTCGAGCTGCGAAGCGACAAGCGCAAGGGCAAGATGACCGTCATCGTCAAGTCCGACTCGGGCCTCGAGGTCGACCACCACGTCCCGCAGGACCGCGCCCTCTCGGTCCACACCGGCGACTTCGTCACCGCGGGCGACCGCCTGATCCAGGGCCCCATGGTCCCGCAGGACATCCTCCGCGTGAAGGGTGAAGAAGCCCTCTTCAACTACCTGCTCGAAGAAGTGCAAAACGTCTACCGCGCCCAGGGCGTGACCATCGACGATAAGCACATCGAGGTCATCCTCGCCCAGATGCTCCGCAAGATCCGCATCGACGGCCCGGGCGACACCGGCTTCCTGCCCAACGAGGTGGTCGACAAGTTCCGCTTCCGTGAGGCCAACAAGCTCGCCGCGAACTCCCTGAAGATCAAGGAGCCAGGCGACTCGAACCTCCCGGTCGGCCACGTCATCGCCAAGCAGGAGCTCAAGGAAGTCAACGCCAAGCTCGAGGCCGACGGCAAGGAGATCGCCAAGGGCACCAAGTGCAAGCCCGCCGTGGGCCAGACCCTCTTGCTGGGTATCACCAAGGCCTCGCTGCAGTCGGAGTCGTTCCTCTCGGGCGCTTCGTTCCAGGAGACGACGAAGGTGCTGACCGAGGCCTCGCTGGCCGGCAAGGTCGACCCGCTGGTCGGGCTCAAGGAAAACGTGCTGCTGGGCCACCTCATCCCCGTGGGCACGGGCTTCCGCGAGTACCAGACCATGTCGGTCAAGTACCTCGTCGAGCCCAGCCAGCCCGAGGCGCTCACGGTCGAGGAAGAGATCGCCGCCGCCGCCGAGCTCGCCGAGGCCGCCGGTGCACTCGCCCCGGAGGAAATCGAAGAGGGCTCGACCGTCGGCGACTCCAAGCTCGTCGCACAACTCCTCGGCGACGAAACCAACGGCAAGCCGCCCAAGTAAAAAACAGGGCAGGCATTCCCGCCGGTCGCCCATCGGCCTGCCCGTTTCAGCGGGCAGGGACCCCACCACACGCAACCCCCAAGCCCCGCGCTACCGCGCGGGGCTTTTTTTGATCTGTACTCCTGGGAAACACGCGGGCACCGTCAGCATCGCGGGGTAGACAGGGGGTGAGTGGGGGCCGACGACTGACGGTGGTGAAAAGGATAGGGATTGGCGAGCTCACACGATAGGATGAGTAGATGGCCGACCTCAAAAACCCTCGGGTGATCTATTTCAAGGGGTTTCTATTCCTTATCGCCGGCCTTCTGGCGTCGGCAGGGGTCTTGCTTGAGGCGTTTTCGTGGAAGATAGTGCTGCTGCTGGCGATCGCGGTTTGGTCGTTCTGCCGGGCGTACTACTTTGCGTTCTATGTGATTGAGCACTACATCGACGATGGGCGCAAGTACGCGGGCCTGTGGGATTTTGTGAAGCGTCATGCGCGGACGCCTGGGGGCCGGGTATAGAAGGATCTCGCGGGGGGTGTCTGGGCCGAGCGTCTGGTTGGGGGTGCCGATACACTTGCGGATTGGGTAACGTCTGCGGGTTGTGTCCGTCCTGCTGAGATAAGACCTTGATGAAGGGAACCGGTTTGCGTGTAGTGCGATGTAGTGGCCTGTGGGGGGTGCTGTGCTTATTGCTGGCGTTGTGGATGCCGCCGGGTGTATCGATGGGACAGGAGTCGGAGCCGGGTCGTAATCCTGAAGCCGGCGCACACGGCGAAGGCGCCCCGAGCACCCAGGACCCGGTGAGCCCCAGCGATGCGCAGCGCACCGAACGCATCTGGGCGGCGGTTGGCTTGACGCAGAACGCGGTCGCGTTTTGTATCGACCCGCAGGGGAACATCTACGTCGCCGAGTCCGCCCGCGCGGGCCAGGCGGTCAGCGATACCCGCCACCTGGGCCACCTCAACGGCGTCGAAGAAGACCTGCAGATGACGAGTGTTGAGGATCGCCTTGCGCAGATCAACCGCTGGACCCAGAGCGGCGCGTTTGACTCGGACTTCTTCACACGCACCGAAGACCGCGTGCGGATCGTTCGCGACACCGATGGGGATGGTGCCGCGGACGATTCCGCCGTCTTTGCCGGGAGCTTCAACGACCCGCTCGACGGCATCGGCGCGGGCGTGCTCTGGCTCGATGGCGGGCTCTACTACACCTGCATCCCCCACGTCTGGCGGCTCGAAGACCGCGACGGCGATGGCGACGCCGACGAAGAAACACCCGGCGAACGCGAGTCGATGTCCTACGGATACGGCATCCGCTGGGCGTTCTACGGCCACGACCTGCACGGCCTGACCATGGGCCCCGATGGACGCATCTACTTCTCCATGGGCGACCGCGGGTACAACATCACCAATCAGGAAGGTGAACACCTCTACGCCCCCGAACGCGGCGCAGTCTTCCGCATGTGGCCCGATGGCAGCGAACTCGAAGTGTTCCACGTCGGCCTGCGCAACCCCCAGGAACTCGCGTTCGACAACTACGGCAACCTCTACACCTGCGACAACAACTGCGACGCGGGCGACAAGGCACGCTTCATCCACCTCGTCGAGGGCGGCGACTCGGGCTGGCACCAGGACGTCCAGTCCCTGCCCGACCGTGGGCCCTGGCTTCGCGAGAAGATGTGGGAGCTGCGGCGCGGCAACGATGACCCGACCCAGCCCGCGTGGATCATCCCGCCCATCGCACACATCGGCCACGGCCCCTCGGGCCTCGCGCACTACCCCGGCACGGGCGACAGCTACCCCGCCAACGGCTCGTTCCTCATGGCCGACTTCCCCGGGGGGGTACGGCATATCACCGTCGAGCCCGACGGCGCATGGTCCCGTGTCGCATCGGTCGATATGGCCGTCTCGGGCAAGGATGTCACCGACGTGTGCTGGGGCTACGACGGCCGCGTCTACATGAGCGAGTGGGGCGGCGGCTGGGGGCCCAACCCCAACGGCTACATCTTCACGATGACCAACGACGCGGTCCACGCCGACGCCGACGCCGCAGCATTGATCGCGCAGGTCAAGACCCTGTTTGCTGAGGGGTTTGAGCAGCGAAGCGACCTCGAACTCATCACCCTGCTGGGCCACGCCGACCAACGCGTCCGGCTGCACGCGCAGTACGCGGTCGCCAAACGCGACGGGGTGAGCGAGGCGCTCGCCGTGGCTGCGCAAGATATCGATGCCCCGCAGATGCAGCGGATCCACGCGGTCTGGACGCTGGGCATGATCGCCCGTCGCGATCCGGGCGCGGCCGAGTCGATTGCGCCGCTGCTCACCGACAGCGACCCGCAGGTCCGTACACAGGCCGCGAAGACGCTGGGGGATGTGCGGTATGTGGCGACCGAGCAGTACATCGCGATGCTGGAAGATGAGCACGCGCAAGCGCGGTTCTACGCGGCGATCGCGCTGGGGCGGACACAGGCCGTCGTAGCTATCGATGACCTGCTTGCGATGCTGGCGTACAACGATGATGAAGACCCGATGCTTCGGCATGCCGGGAGTTATGCGCTGTCATTGATGCCGGCAGGGGAGGTCTATGCACTTTGGGAAAACGTGTTGACGACAGGCGATAGCGACATCCTCGGTGAAGGTGGCGGTGTGGGAATGGTCCTGGCTTTGCGTCGCAACGCCGAGCCTCAACTCGCTAGTTTCCTGGAGTACCCTGGCTTGATGGTCGTCGCCGAGGCGGCGCGAGCGATCTATGACATGGAGATCGATGAGGCGATGCCAGCGTTGGCGGCGCTGTTCGATCAGGAACGCCGAGGTACGCTCGGCCCGGATATCACCGAGGAGGAGAAACGCGGTCTGGCGCTCCCTGAAAACCTGCGCATCGAACCCATCCTCCGCCGGGTGATTGAGGCCAACGCGCAGCTTGGTGGCACAGAGCAGGCGGACCGTCTGGCGCGTATTGCCGCTGACCCCGCCTATGACACCCAGTGGCGTAAGCTCGCATTACAGGAGCTTGATGGCTGGGACAAGGTGAAGCATCGCGAAGGGGTTTGGGGGCATTGGCGTCCGCGTGCGGCGCATGATATCAACGAAGTTGCCGAGGCACTCGCCGAGCATATGCATGCGATCGAAGCTGCCGCGCAGGGTGACGCCGAACTCGCCGCGCTCGCCGAGATGATGCGGCTCAAGTATGTCACCGACGCTACCGCCGATGAGCTTGCGGGGATCGTGCTTGATGCCGAGGCCTCCGAGTTGTTGCGATCCACTGCAGCGGACAAACTCGCCGATCGGTTTCCGCTGAGTGACACGACCGCCGACACGCTCGCGCAGATCGCGGATGCCGAGGGCGCACCTGAGGGGCTGAAGAATCGCGCCCGCGCGTTGCTCTCCCAGCTCGACGCGACGCGTGCCGTCCGAAGCTACCTCGACGCCTTCGCCAACGGCTCGACGGCCGAACGGCAGGCCGCGATCCCGCAGCTCGCCGACCTCGCCGCCAACGGCAGCCCACAGGCCGACGCCAAGATCGTCGAGCTCTCCCTCGCGTTGCGTGACGGCTCGCTTGACCCGGCGCTGCGGCTGGAGGCCTACGACGCGGTGCGTGCCCACCCCGACCCGCAGGTCGCCGGCCGGGCCGTGAGCTACCACGACGCGAACACCCGCTCGGGGGACAAGTTCATCGCCGACACCCTGCTCGCCGGCGGTGACATCGCCCGGGGCCGAGCCCTTGCACGTGAGAACGAGGCCGCCAACTGCCTGCGCTGCCACACCTTCGCCGCGGACGACGGCGGCGGGCCGGTCGGCCCATCGCTGCACCACATCGGCTCGGAGCGACCCCCGGGCTATCTGCTTCGGGCGCTGCTCGACCCCAACACCGATATCGCCGAGGGCTACCAGACCACGGCCTTGACGCTGGTCGACGGGAGCATCACCTCGGGCCGAATCGTCGAGGAAAACGCCGCGATGGTGATGCTTGCCAACAGTGAGGGCGAGATCAGCGAGGTGCCCGTCATCAACATCGAGAAGCGCACGCCTCAGACGATCTCGATGATGCCGACGATGAGTGATCGCCTGACCGCGCCTGAGCTGCGTGATCTGGTGGCCTTTCTGACATCGTTGCAGGACGAGCGTGGCCCTGCGCCGCTCGCTGCGGGCGGTGTCGCCGCGGCCCCGTCACCCGCCGGTGGTCATGCCGCGGGTCACGCCGGGGGCCGAGCCGGCATCTACAACCCGATGGTCGAGTTCGACACCGCGCTCATCCTCCCGCTCATGCTGCTGGGCATCGCGGTCGGCTTCGGCGGGTTCACGCTGCTCACGTACTGGCTCAATCTCAAGGCGTAATAGAAGCTCGCCCGCCGCCTGTGACACGGCCTATGCCCCGTTCAATCTCGTCACCCTCGGATCGATCAACGCCCCGCCCGCATCCCATACTACGGAGAAAACCCCATGAAAATCTACTTCCCGCTCGCCATCCTCGCCGCGCTCGCTCTCACGCTGACCGCCACATTATCGTCCAGCCACGCCGACGCGCCCGAGGGTGACGGCTGGGTCGCGCTGTTCGATGGCGAGTCGATCGACGACTGGGTCATCCTTTCGGGCAAAGCCACCTACCGCGTCGAGGACGGCGCGATCGTCGGCACGACCGAGCCCGGCAGCCCCAACACCTTCCTCTGCACGCCTAACACCTACGGCGACTTCGAGCTCCGGTTCGAGGTCAAGGTCGACGATAATCCGCTCAACTCCGGCGTCCAGATCCGAAGCAAAACCAACGGCAACCCCGACGAACAGTTCGGCGGCCGGCTCCGCGGCCCGCAGGTCGAGATCGAGGCCGGCCCGGGCCAGTCGGGCTTCATCTACGGCGAAGCGTCCGGCGGCTGGCTCTCGCCCGAGCCCCAGTCCGACGACCCCGACGTCAACACCCACGACCACTTCAAGAACGGCGAATGGAACACCTACCGCGTCCTCGCCGAAGGCCCACGCATCCGCACCTGGATCAACGGCCACCTGATCGCCGACCTCACCGTCGAAGACCGCTACTACGCGGACTACGGCGAAGGCGTCATCGGCCTGCAGGTCCACGGCGTGGGCAACGCTGGACCTTACAGCGTGCGCTGGCGCGAGCTTTACATCCGTGAGATTGAGTAGGGCGAAGTGCGCGATAGGCGTGCGGCTTTGCTAAAGGAACGCCCCGTGGAGCATTTGCTTTGTAGCGCGGTGTTGCGCAGAACTCACGGCGTGCCGCGCACGGCAAGCCGTGGGCTTGGGATCGATTAGCCGGGTCGGTGCGTTGTTCGATCAAAGTGCACTACGCATCGGTATTCGAGTGCAGGGCGATGCGGTTGCCTTCGCTGTCTTTGACCAGGGCGCGGTAGCCGTGCGGGCCGATAGATTTGATGGGTTCGAGGACGGTGCCGCCGTGGGACTGGGCCTGTTTCACCGCGTCCTGGATTCGGCCGTCGGCGTTGAAGTAGACGATGAGCCCTTTGTCGCTGACCTGGTCGGGCATCTCGGCGAGGCAGCCGCCGTTGCCGTCGTGGTGTTCGATGACGGCGAAGCGGAACCCGTTGAACTCGTCGGCGTCGACCTTGCAGCCGAGCACTGCGCTGTAGAACGCGCACGCGCGGTCGAGGTCGATCACGGGGATATCAAACCAGACGGCACGGTTGTGTTGGCTGTTGAAATCGGTCATGGGGTGAGAAGTCCGGAGAGAAGAGAGCAGGCGATAGACAGTGGACGGGTCATTGTTTCATGGGGGGTGGTGGGGTGCAAGAGAAAACCCACGACATTGCTGGGCAACGCCATGGGCATGGTTGTTTGACTTTGCTTGTTCTGGCTGTTGACCTTGGCCCCTAGCGCTTGGATCCTGTCTCCGGTTTTTTCACTAGGGGTTTCGGTTTTCGAGCTCTTCGAGCAGGTCGATGGGGTCGCGGTCGGGGTGCCGGGTCTCGGCGACGAACTCGTAGCTGCCGTCGAATTGTTCCGAGAGGGTTTGGAGTGTGGAGTCGCCCGCGTCGTAGAAGAATTGGACGCCGTGGAGCCGGACGTCGGTGTCGCCGAGGGTTTCGGTGACGAAGGCGACGGCCTGCTCGGGGGTGGTGTCGCCTGCGCGCTGGGCAAAGGACTCGTCGGAGAGCAGGTAGATGTCGGAGGGGTTGTAGGAGAGGGCGAGTTCGAAGGCGGCGGCGGGGTCGGATCGGCCGGCGGGGAGGATGGGGGAGGCGTTGGGGTTGAGCCACTCGCGGTCGAGGTCGGCGAGGTAGTCGCGGGTGAGTGGCTTGAGGCCTGCGGGTGAGGGCTCGATGGCCTGGTCTTTCTGGAAGAAGACGATGGTGAAGGTCTCGCCTGGCTGGAGGGTGGCGATCGCTTCGTGGAGCCAGACGAGCATCTGGGGGAGTGAGTCGACGAGCGAGCCCGAGCAGTCGACCAGGAAGACGAGCCGGTCGCCGTCGATGGGGGCGGTGGGGTCGAGGTCGGTCGTGTCGGTGGGCGTGGGGGGGGTGTCGTTGTCGTTGAGGGTTTGCGGGTTGTTGGCGGGGCCGGGGTTGGTGTTGCCGGGGTCGATGGGGTTGGGGGGGTTGGTGGAGCCGCCGGGCTCGGGGAGGAGGATGGGCGGTAGCGGGCGTGGCCCGGGCGTGAAGATGTTGTCGTCGGGCGGGGGTGTGCCGGGCCGGTTGACGCTGCGGTCGTCGGTGGTTCGTCCGGCGAGGGCGTCTTGCCCGAGGACGCGTGGGGTGTTGTCGAAGGGGTCGGGGGTGCGTGCGATGCCGGCGAGGTAGTGGTTGGCGGGGGGCTGGTCGACGGCGGGTGTGTCGCGGTCGGGCTGGGCGGGGGGGGGGTTGCCTGGGGTGTTGGTGCGGGGGTCGCTTGGGGGGGCGGGCGTGTTTCGGTTGGTGACTGCGTCGGGGCCCGGGGCGGTGGGTGTGGTGGTGTCGGGCTGCTCGTTGGGCGAGTCAGTGGGCGCGGGCCTGGTGGTTTTGCCGGTGATGTTGTCGGGGTCGATGACGCCGGTGTAGAGCGCGACGCCGAGGGCGAGGACGGCGAGGATGGCGGCGGCGACACCGACCCGCTTGAGGGTGAGGCCGTGCTTGGGGGGCGGGCCCGCGCTGCGGTAGGAGCGTTTGGGCTCGACGGGCGGCAGGGTGGTGGTCGGGTTCAGGCCTTGTGCGGGCTGGGCGCTGCGCGGGTCGTCGGCCGGGGGGGCGTCGGCGTGATCGAACTCGTCCTCGACGGTCTTGGCTGGGTCGTCCGGGGCGAGGGTGAGTGCGGCGTCCCCGACGAGGGAGGCGTGCTCCATCGCGTGGTCGGCATCGAGCTCACGGCCGACGGCTGACGCACTGCCGGCGTTTGGGCCGAACGACGCGGGGAGCGGTGCGTCGTAGTCGGTCTCGCTGGGGTCGAGCTCGGCTTGGGCGGCGGTGTCGATGTCGTCGATCCGTTCGAGGTCCGCGTCGTCGTCGGGCAGCGGCGGCGTGGGGGCCGCTTCGTTAACGGAGGTATTATCGGTAGTCTGGGGGGAGTGGCTTGATTCGTCGTCGGCCCGGGTCGGCGGGGCTTGCGATTCATCCAACGCCGCCGCGATCTCGGCCTCCGAAGCGTCATCATCCAGATCAAACGCCTGGTCGAGTTCATCCTCGTCCAGCCCGGGGGCGTCGTCAGATGCGTCGGCCGCGATCGCGTCGGTCGATTCGGGTGCGGTCGGCTGGGTGTCGTCGAGGGGGGAGGTGTCCTCGATCGGTTCGTCGTCGAGCTGGGCCAGCGCGGCACGCAGCGCACCCAGGCCATCGGCCTCGGGCTGTGTCTCGACCTCGGCCTGGGTTTCGGCAGCTTCTTGGGATGCCTCCCCGCCGTGATCCTCGATCTCGGAGTCGGCCTGCGCGAGGGGGACAGTGGGGGGGGGCGTGGCGGAGACGGGGGGCGCTTCCGCTTGCGTTGCGGGCGATGTTGCCCCTTCGCGCGGCGCGTCGTCGGTGGGTTCGTTGTGGTCGGCTGGCTGCTCGTCGAGTGCTTGTTCGTCGCCGGCGGTTGGCGCGGCGGTGTCCTCTTGGGGTGGCGCGGGCTGGGGGCTTGGCGTTTCGCTGGGGCCGTGGATGGCGACCGTGGAATCGCCCGTGCGCGCCGCATCAGCCGGGCCGGGCGCGGGGTCGTGCGGCATCGGCAGGGCGTCGGTTTCGGGGGCGACGGCCAACTTCGCCTTGCTGTCGGACCTGGGCTCGGACGGCGGACGCTCAATCGGTTCGTCATCACCAATCCGGATCAGGTCGTCGTGGGTGTCGATGGCTTCGTCGGCAGGCGGGGCCGGCGGGTGGGCGTCTTCCGCTTCTGCCAGGTCGAACACGGAGGCGGGCGGGGCGTCTTCCGCGAGGCCGATCGATTCGTCCTCTTCGTCGTCTTCGGGGGCGCGGGCTGCCTCGGCGTCGTAGGCGTCGGATTGATTCGCCAGCGCCGCCGACCGGTCGCAACCCGCCGCGGCCGCGAGGGTTTCGCTGGGCAGGACCTGGGTTGTGCCGGGCATCTTGCCCTCGTCGGTCAGCTCGTCGTCGATCTTGATCTGGTCGGACAGGTCGCCCGGCGCGGGCCCGTCGTCTTCATCGGCAGCGCCTTCGCGTTGGGCGGCATCCTCTGACAACGCTTCGGCTGGGCTTTCGGCTTCGGCTTCGTCCTCGCCCGCGATCGCGTCGTCGGTTGGCGCTGCCGGGCTTGCGGCGGCCTCGGGCGACACCGGTGCAGGGTCGGCTGTGTCGCCACGATCCACTCTGGACGCGGGCGATTGGGCTGGCTCGGCCTCTTCGCGGTCGTCGTTTGTCACGGCCGATTCGTAGAGCCCCTCGGCCTGCTCGGACGAGTCGCCGCCCCATCCCGCCGTACCCGGCACGGGGTCAAAGACGCCCGACTCGATCAGCAGGTCGCCCGCGTGGGCATCGTCTTGGTCGGCGTCATCGAGATCTGCCGTGTCGGTATCGGCCTCGGTTGGCGCCGGTGCGGGCTGTTGGCTTTGCGCTGGGGCGGGTTTTGTCTCCAGCTCGATGGTCGCGTCGAACGCGTCGAGGGTCTGAGGTGGCGGGGCGACCGGGGTGTCGTCTTCGTCGTCCTCCGCGTCATCCGCATCTGCACGGTCGGCTTCATCAAAGAGCGCATCGAGGTCGATCTCGTCGCTCGGGGTGTTTGCGTCGCCCGCGCGGTCGGCGTCTGTCTGTGCGGGTGGGGCGATGTCGGCGTCGTCGACCGAGCCGACTGATGAGGTGGTGGGGCTGCTGGGCGAAAGGAAGTCGTCTTCGATCGAGGGGGCGTCCATCGCGGTGGAGTCCGCGAAGCCGACGGCGGGGCCTGCGTCGTCAGGCATGCCCTGGGCGTCGGCCTGGCGGACGCGCATGGCGATGCGGCCGCACTGGATGATGTCGCCACGCTCGAGCTCGGCGAGCCCGCTGAGCTTTTGCTTATTGAGGTACGTGCCATTCGACGAGCCCGCGTCGCGCAGGACCCACAGCCCGCTGACGTAGGTGATCTCGGCGTGACGCTTGGAGCATCGCGAGTCGTGCAGGCGCAGTCGGCCACGGTCGCGGCCGATCGTCAACGCCTCGGCGTCGGCGACCCGCACTTGGCGGCCCTTATTGGGCCCGGTGATAATGACCAGCTTCAGCAACGGTGGATCCCTGTTCGTTCGACCCGGTTGGTTTCCCCTCGGCCCCCGGTCGTGAGCGCAGTACAACGCCCGTCCCGCCGCGCCACATCCTGCAGCGCACCACTTCACCAAGCCGCCAGGGCCCGGCGTAGGCACAGCGCCCGCCACACTCGGTGGAGGCAATACGCCATAGTAACCCTGTATTGTAGACCAAGAAGCACCCGGCACGAGCCGATCACGCGCTATGGCCCGATATCCCCAGCCGATTCACCGGCTAACCCGCAAGGCCTGCCCAACTTCTTCCCCCCGCCGATCGGATCTTGCACCCCCGCGAGTCGATTGCAACGCTTGCAGTCCGGTAATAGGCCTCTTGTGCCCGTCAAGGCCGATCCGGCGACGCGGCGGGGGTGTGAAGAATTTTTCACACCGATAGAAAAGGGGTGTATTGCTTCGACGTTTGCGGCATCTATAATGGTCCCGGCGCTTACACGTTGTAGGCAACATTCGAGATGGGAGCGGGCTTCTTGCCCAGAAAGAGTATCCAGATGAACGCGATTCAGACCACGACCTCCGCACTGGCAGCCGCCGCGATCGGCACTGCCGCTGTCGCAGGCACCACCGTCCTCGACTTCGAGAACGTCAACCACGGCGACGTCGTCAACAACCAGTACCCCGGCGTCACGATCTCGGCCGATAACCAGAACAACGATATCGACGTCGCGGTCGCCTTCGACTCCGAGTTGTTCCCCTCGTTCGACCCTGACCAGACCTTCCCCTGGACCACGGGCAACCTCGCCCCCGGCACCCGCTTGGGCAACATCCTCGTCATCCAGGACAACAACGGCCCCGTCATTGATGGCACGGTCGAAAACCCCCACAACGAAGGCGACCGTCCCGCGGGCTCGCTGACCTTCGACTTTGACGAAGACATCACCTTCTTCGGCCTGGACGTCACCGACGTCGAAGGCCCCACTGAGTTCCAGACCGACTCGGGCTTCAACCTCCGGTTCTTCCTCGACGGTGTCGAAGTCGCCGACCTCGCCTTTGGTGAACTCGTCACCCCCGGCAACAACTTCTACGACCCCTCGATCGTGTTTGGCGACAACTCCGCCAACCGCATCAGCCCGGTGACCGTCGACCTGCTGAACAACCACGGCTTCAACGTCACCGCCTTCGACAGCGTGATC
This sequence comes from Phycisphaerales bacterium JB063, assembly GCA_044439905.1. Lineage (GTDB taxonomy): Bacteria > Planctomycetota > Phycisphaerae > Phycisphaerales > Phycisphaeraceae > JAHQVV01. Next base: position 20,622 of record JBITAC010000093.1, read on the forward strand.
GTCTCGCTCGGCGGCTCGGGCGCGGTCGACAACATCGTCTTCGGCACCGGTGAGCCCACCGGCGTCCCGACCCCCTCGGCCGCGATCGCCGGCCTCGCGCTGCTCGGACTCACCATCCGTCGCCGACGCAACGCGTAAGACACGCGAGAACGCAATAACCAACCCGCCCGCCCGGCAACCGCCGGGCGGGTTGTTTTTTGGCGCTGTCCAACACGCCGGTTTGTCAGTCACACCCCGGTCGGGCAAGATGCCGGGCCTGACAATGGTGAACAATCGATCGATTCATAAAGGCGACGCATGACTGGGCGTGACATCCTGCTCCTTGGCGCGACCGGCGCAACGGGTCGGCACCTGCTGGGTGAACTCCTGAGCCGCGGTGTGGGTGTGCGCGCGATCGTGCGGTCGGCTGACCGGCTGCCCGCAGAGGTGCGGGGGGATGCTCGGCTGACCGTGATCGAGGCCGCGGTCGCGGAGATGCGTGACGATGAGCTTGCCCAGGCGGTGCATGGCTGCTCGGGTGCCGCGTCTTGCCTCGGGCATCGGCTGACACTGCGCGGGATGTACGGTCGGCCGCGCCGGCTTGTGGCTGATACTGCGCGGCGTGTGTGTGATGCCCTCGCGGCGGACGCAGGGCGCGCGGGCGTGTCAGCCGGGCCACCGCGTTTTGTCCTGATGTGCAGTGCCGGGGTGCGCGACCGCGGGCTGCATGAGCCCGTCGGTTTGGCGCAGCAGGTTGTGTTGGCGCTGCTGCGTTGCCTCGTCCCGCCTCATGCGGACAACGAGATGGCGGCCGAGCATCTGCGCCGCGTGGTGGGGGGTGGTGGGGCGGTCGAGTGGTCGGTAGTTCGTCCCGATACCCTGACCCGCGCCCAGTCCGTGTCCGACTACCGTGTATATCCCTCGCCGACGCGCAGCGCGATCTTCAACGCGGGCAAGACCAGTCGTATCAATGTCGCGCATTTCATGGCCACACTGCTGACCGATGACACGGCATGGCAGCAGTGGCGGGGCCGAATGCCGGTGCTCTACAACGACGAAAACGCGTAAGACGTCGTCGGTGTGTCGTAGGTCTTGGTGTCGCCGGCGCGTGTCGGTGTCAGGCCTTCTTCCGCGACGTTTTCTTGCTGACTTTTTTCTTGCTCGGCTTCTTCGCTGTTGTCTTCTTGGCGGCCTTTTTAGTCGTTTTCTTTTTGCCCGAAGTTTTAGGGGCGGGCTTGGAGCGATTGAGGTAGGCGTTTTCGTAGAGCTCGATGTATTGCTCGACGCTGACTTTGGTGAACAGTTGGCCGACGACATCGAGCGGGACGTCTTCGATTTTCTTGAAGCGGATGCATGACTTGCCCATGTCGAGTTTGTGCCCGGCGGCGGTCCATGCCTTGGTGAACCACGCCTGGATGTCGGGGTTGCTGTAGACCGTCATGGTGTAGAGGGCCATGTGATTTTTCTGCGACGCGATGGAGGCGAAGGGGAGGGGTTGCTTGGGGTCGCAGTGGTAGCCGTTGGGGTAGAGCTTGTGCGGGACGTAGTAGCCGATCATGCCGTACTGCATGCCTTCCTCGAAGCCCTTGGGCAGGTTCTTTTTGATGACGCTGCGGAGTTTGGCGATCGCTTTTCGCCGATCGTCGGGGAGCTCTTTGAGGTACTGGGCGACAGTGGTGGCTTTGGATTGCATGGCGCAGACCTGGTTTGAGAAAGGATGTGTGAGAGTACGCCCGACGTGTCGCGCGAGGCGGGGAGCGTTTATCCTACCGCTACGCGTGGTGGGGGAGAAGTGTTTTGTACAGCCTGTCAGTGGTTGTGGGATTGATCGAACGAGACGAGTGTGATGCCCGAGCGAGTGAACCCCGGCCGACCAAGCCTTCGCCCCGTGTGGATCGTGGCTCTTGTCGCGCTAGTGGTGTTGGTGTTTGCCGGGCTCATCGTGGGTGTCGCGATTGCGATGATGGTGTGGACGGCTAATCCGTCGTCGTCGACTGCTCCAGGCCCGGCGGGCAATCCTGCGGCGCAAGAATCGGATGTGGTAGATGAGCAGTCGCCAGACTACTACGACGCGATCGATACGAGTGCCGACGCTGAGGTTTTGCGCGAGCAGTTGCATGACCTGATCGCGCTGCGCACGTCACTCGACTACCGCGAGCTCTGGGACGCGTTGGCGTATACCGATGCCGACCCGCAGCACGCGGGGCAGGTCGTGCTGTTCTACACCGGCTGGTCGCGCGGCGCCGAGGCGCACGGCGGGCAGCCCAGCGAGTGGAACCGCGAGCACATCTGGGCCAAGTCGCGCGGCGGGTTTGGCAACGCGCCGCCTGCGGGGACGGACCTGCACCACATTCGGCCGACGGACGTGTCGGTGAACCAGGCCCGCGCCAACCTCGCGTTCGATGGGGGCGGTGTCCTCTACACCGACGCGGACGGGGTCACCGAATGCCGGTACGACGACGATTCGTGGGAGCCTCGGGACGCGGTGAAGGGCGATGTCGCGCGGATGCTGTTCTACATGGTGGTGTGCTACGAGTCGGCGGAGCTGGACATGGAACTGGTCGAGGCGGCGCTGCCTCAGGACGACCGCCGGCCGATTCACGGGGTGCTGTCGACCTTGCTCGCGTGGCATGATGCCGACCCGCCCGACGATTTTGAGCGGCGTCGCAACGCGCGGGTGTTCGAGTTGCAGGGCAATCGCAACCCGTTTATCGATCACCCCGAGTGGGTGGGCGTGATCTGGGGCGACTAAATCAGGCCGGCTGGCCCTGTAGGTGTAATCTTCGGGGGCTTGCGGGTGTCGGGTTCCATATCCTGATGCATCTGTCGCATATCCCGATGCATTTCTTATACCGACTGGAGTTTTGATGATGTCCGACCTGACCCGACGTGATTTTGTGAAGACCACCGGCCTGGCGCTGGGTGCCGCGGGGCTGCCTGCCTCGGCCGCGTTTGCGATGCAAGGGGCGTCGGGGCCACGGGAGCTCCGTGTGCTGCAGCTGGGGACCCAGGGGATGGGCGGGGTGGACCGCAAGCAGGTGGAGGAGCACCCGCGGGCGCGGATCGTCGGGCTGTGCGATGTGGACACCAACCGCCTGCGTGATGCGCAGCGTGAGCACCCCGATGCGTTTGTCGACACGGACTACCGTCGGATCTTTGCGGACCGGGCGGACGAGTTTGACGCGGTGATCGTGTCGGTGCCCGACCACCAGCACGCGCCGATGATGCTGATGGCGCTGGCGCACGACAAGCACTGCTACGGCCAGAAGCCGCTGGTGCAGCAGGTGGAAGAGCTGGTGATGGTCGAGCGTGCGATCGCGGCGAAGCCGAATCTGGTGACGCAGACGGGCAATCAGCGGATGATGGAGCGTGGCCGACGTGCCGCGGTGGAGATCCTGCGTCAGGGCCAGCTTGGCAAGGCGAAGTCGGCGCATGTGTGGACGGGCTCGGTGCAGGGGCGGGCGAGCCGGCCGCGGATCGCGGACCCCAGCGACCCGCCGGCGCACCTGGACTGGGACCTGTGGCTCGGGCCGGCCGAGGTCGCGCCCTACCGGCAGGGGATCGACCCCGGGGCGTGGCGGAACTGGTGGGAGTACGGCACGGCGGGGCTGGGCGACTGGGGCGTGCACATGCTCGACATCATCCTCTACAGCTACGACGAGCTGACCTCGCCGATCGCCGTGATGACCCATACCCCCCGGGCCGCGAGCAACTACCACACCGCGCACTGCCGGTCGACGACGACCTACGACGTCTCGGCGTCGGACAAGTTCACGGGCGACACGTTCCCGATCCACTACTGCGACTCGCGCATGGCCGACAGCCGTGCGGCACACGGCATCCCCGGCGACGCGTGGGCCAGCGACCATATGACCGTCATCAGCTGCGAGGGCGGCACGCTCGTGCTCACCGTTGAGGGCAAGCTCGAGATCTGGCGGGGCGGCGAGATGACCGAGGGCTGGCGGATGCCCGACCTGCCCGAGTTTGGGTTCTTTAACCACTGGCACGCATGGGTGGACCAGTGCCTGGGGATCGACAGCGAGGTCTGGACGCCGTTTTCGCAGGCGGTGCGGATCACCGAGCCGGCGTTGCTGGCGGTCAAGGCCTCGCGTTTCCCGGGCAGAGAACTGCACTGGGACCGCGCGTCACTGACCTTTACCAACCACCAGGAAGCGACCGACACCGTGCTTCGGCGGACCTACCGCGACGGGTTCGCGCCGCCGGTCGTGGGCTGATCGCCAAGCCCGCCCCGGGCTAGGTACACCCGGCGGGCTCAAGCCATTCCAGCGTCTGCTGTGGCGCTAAGGCCTGGTACAGGCCCTGCTCAAGCGAGAGCAGCTCGACCGCCTGTACCCGGGCGGCGCGGGAGCTGCGCAGGATGGCCTCGAGCTCGGCGAGTTCGTCGGTACAGAGGTCGCCATCAAGCATCCGTGAGAACAGCATCAGGAACGCCTCGCGTTTGGCCTGCGGGCGGCGGGTGGGGCTGAGTCGGTGGAGGTTGTGGAGCATGGCTTGTTCCATCGCCCGGTGGTGGGGCGGTGTTCGGGTGTCAGGGGTCGGGCGGTCCGGCCGGGGGAAGTCGTTTCCAAGGGCCCGATTGTTCGCGGGGGCAGGGTACGGCGTGCCCGTTACCGGCCTGCGAGCATTGGGCGAACTCTTGGTGTGGGGCGTCTTCGGCGTACGCCCGTGTATGCCGGAAAAGAGTCCCATATGCCTGTAAAAACAGTGGGGTGCCGGGCCCCGGTGTTTTGTCCCCTCGGGTTGTGTCGAGTGGGGGGGTCGCTATGATGTTCGGCCTATGCCAGCGAACATCCGAGAGATCAAGGGCCGGATCAAGGCCGTGGGCAATATCAAGCGCATCACCCACACGATGCAGCTCATTGCCTCGGCGAAGTTCCAGCAGATGCAGAAGCGCGCCACCGATGCGCAGGCCTACACCCAGAAGGTCGCGGCGGTCGTCGGTGAAGTCGCATCGACCCTCAACCCGGGCGAGACCGACCTCCCGCTCATCAGCCCGCCCGCCAAGCCCGCGGGTAAGGAGCTGCTGCTGGTCCTGACCTCCAGCCGGGGTCTCTGCGGCGCGTACAACGGCAACGTGATGCGCAAGGCGCTTGCCCACCTCGCCGAACAGGGTAAGCCGCGCGTCGACCTTGAGGTCGTGGGCAAGAAGGGCGTGGGGATGTTCAAGTTCTCGCGCGTGCCGGTGGATGTAGTCCACGACACGGTCAGCGAGACGCCGGCCTACGAAGAGGTCGCCGCGATCGCGCAGACGTACATGGACGCGTTTGTGGACGGCAAGTACGACGCGGTGCGTGTGTGCTACATGGCGTTTCGTTCGATGTCGAAGCAGGAGCCGGTGCTGCAGACGCTGCTGCCCCTGGAGCCGCCGACCTCGGAGGGCGAGGGCAAGGATGCCGGCGCTTCGGTGAACTACGAGTTTTCGCCCAGCCCCGAAGAGCTGCTGGGTGAACTGCTGCCGATCACCGTGAAGGCGACGCTGTTCCAGTGCTTCAATGAGGCGGTGGTGAGCGAGCAGATCGCGCGGATGGTGGCGATGAAGTCAGCGACGGACGCGGCGGGCAAGATGGGCAAATCGCTCAAGCGGCAGTTCAACCGCGCCCGCCAGGCGGCGATCACGACCGAGCTGTCGGAGATCATCGCCGGTGCGGCCGCGCTCGAGTAGACCGGGCAGACGGGCAGGTGGAGACGCCTGCCATCAAGATAAAAGGCGGGCCGGCGGTCGGCCTCACTGCGTATGAAAGACAAACGCCCCGGCAAGCTGCTGTTGGGGCTCAAGCCGCAGGACCTGCGGGCCCTGGGTATCGGGATCGAACTCTCCGCCGTGATCGGCGGGGCCGCGTGGCTCGGGCACTGGGCCGACGGCAAGCTCGACACCTCGCCCTGGCTGGCGCTGACAGGCGTCGTCTTCGGCCTCACCGGCGGATGCTGGCACGCACTGAAGATGGTCAACGACGGCAAGGTCCCCGAAATCCCCGGCATCACCACCAAGAAGAAAAACAACCGCAAACCCTCGCCCCCTCGCCCCACCACGCAAGAACGCACCCAGACCCCCGGCACGACACCCCGCCAAGATTCCGACGACCGATGACCCCACCGACCGCCCCCAACCCGCACACCCGCGTCGCCCGCGCCGCCGTCCTGGCCGGCGTGCTGAGCACTGCGGTGGTCGGCGTGGCGTACGGGATCGCTCGGCTGGCGGGCGCACCACTCATCGCACGCGACATCGCGATGGTCGGCGGGCTGCTGCTGCTCGCGGGCATGCCCGGGCTGGTCTTTGCCGCACTCGCCGCCGGCAGGATCCGCGGCGGCGCGGTCTACGGCTTCCTCGGCGGTGTGGCCATCCGCATGCCCGCCGGCGCGGTGCTCGCGCTGTGGGGTGCGTCGTGGGGCCTGGCCCACTCGCCCGCCTTTACCCAGTGCATCGCGGCGGGCTACCTCGTCCTGCTTGTGATCGAAGTCCTCGTCCTGGCCCCGGCCGTGAAAGCCACCGCCGGGATCGCACCTACTCCCCCCGCGAAGCGTGAACCCAACGTCGCCGGCCAGACCGCCGCCGCGATGCCACAGGAGCCCGCCTGATGTTTGCCCTGCTAGCCGCCACCGGCGGTGAACTCAACGCCGAGACCCACATCCAGCGCCACGCGCTATTCGGGTTCTTCAATAACCACCTGCTCATGAGTCTGGTCGCCTCCGCGATCGCGCTGGGCGTCATGATCCTCGTCGCCCGCGCGATGCAGCCCCGGCCCGAAGAAGGGGCCAAGGGCTACGTCACCCGCAGCCGGTTTGGCGGGTTCTTCGAACTCATCCTCGTCTACCTCCGTGACGAGGCGGTTCGGCCGCTGCTCCACGAAAAAACCGACAAGTACATCGGCTTCCTCTGGTCGCTGTTCTTCTTCATCCTCTTTGGCAACCTGGTGGGTATGCTGCCCATCGGCCCGATCGCCGGCCTGCTCGGGGGCAACTCGCATCTGGGCGGCACCTTCACCGGCAACTGGAGCTTCACCATCGCCCTCGCCGTGATCGCCTGTCTCGTCTGGCTCTTTGCCGGGCTTAAAGAGGGCGGCATGGGCTACATCAAGCACTACTGGGTCGTCCCGCTCGAGGGGCAGCCCGTCGCGCTCTGGCCGCTGCTCATCATCGTCGGCATCATCATCGCCGTCCTCGAAGTCGCCGGCAACGTCCTCATCAAGCCCTTCGCGCTTTCCGTGCGTCTGCTCGCGAACATGATGGCGGGCCACCTCGTCCTGGGCTCGATCCTCATCATCTCCGTCACCGCGTTCAAAGACGGCAGCTACGCCGGCGGGGCCGTCGCCTTCCTCGGCTCGCTCGCGATCTCCTTCCTCGAACTGTTCGTCGCCTTCCTCCAGGCCTACATCTTCATGTTCCTCACCGCGATCTTCATCTCGCTGGGCATGCCGCACGAGCACGACCATGAGCACGAGGGGCACGACGAGCACGGCCACGAACTCATCGACGGCCCGCACGGGATGAACCCGCCCAAGGGCCAGGAAACCCCCGCGACGACCTAAACAGACAACCCGCCGTGCCTGCACAAGGCACGGCCAACCGAACTCGGGCCCGCCGGTGTACCGCCCCCAAAGACCGGCAGCAGATACTTTCCCCCTATTCCCCCTTTTATTGGAGACTCTCTCATGTTGAACACTCTCGCAGCAATCGACGCGGCCGGCTGGGCCGGTATCGGTGCCGGCATCGGCGTCGGCCTCTGTGTGCTGGGCGCGGGCCTGGGCATCGGCAACATCGGCGGCAACGCCACGCAGGCCACCGCCCGCCAGCCCGAGGCCTCGGGCCAGGTCTTCCTCCAGATGCTGATCGCCGCCGCGCTGATCGAAGGCGTCGCGTTCTTCGGTGTCATCACCGCCGGCTGTGCCGGCAACGCCGCTATCGAAGCCGACAAGGAACTCCAGGAAGCCGATGCGGACCACGCCGCGATCCTCCCCGAAGGCGACACCGAGTACGTCCTCGAAGAAGACCCGATCTCCTGATCGGCCTGCAAACTTCTCCCAGCCGGTTGGAAACAATCGGCCGGGCTTTCGCCTCCGTTCCCTGTATATTGTTAGCCCCACTTTCCCCGTCAGATCCTACGAGATGATGAAGCACACCCCACGCCTCTTCGCCCTTCTGGCCGCCGCCCTGGCCACCCTGCCCGCCCTCGCCGCCGAGGACCACGGCGGCAATACGGACCCGATGAGCCCGCAGGTGCTGGAGATGATCTGGGCAGCGGTGCTGTTCCTCATCTTCGCCGGCCTGCTGGGGGTGGTGGTTTGGCCCAAGATCCTCAAGGCCCTGCAGGACCGCGAGCAGAAGCTTGAGGGCGACTTGGTCGGCGCCGAGCAGGCCCGCAAAGACGCCGAGGCCGCGCTGGCGGAGTACAAGACGAAGATCGCCGAGGCCCAGCAGGAGGCCGGCAAAGTGGTCGCCGAGGCCCGCGCCGCGGCCGAGCAGGTCGCCGCGAAGATCAAGTCCGACGCCGAGGCCCAGGCCGCGCAGCTCAACGAACGCAACAAAGCCGAGATCGCCGCCGCCAAGGAGCAGGCCCTCAGCGAGATCCACAACCACACGGCCGAGCTGTCGACCCTCGTCGCGTCCAAGATCCTCAAGCGTGAGATCAACGCCCAGGACCAGCAGCAGCTCATCGAAGATTCGCTCGCCGAACTCACCGCCGCGAACCACTAACACCCCCAGCCCCGCAGGCCCACCCGCAGGCGACACACGATGGCCCGCAAAGGATTCTGGAGCAGACTCTTCGGGGGCGACGACCCGCCTGAGCAAGAAGGCCCCGACCCGATCCATGCCGACGGCTCGCCCGCCGAGCACGACTTGGAAACACCGCCAGACGAATCGCCCGACACCCCGCGCGACGACACGCCCCGCGACGGATCGCCTGATCAACCACCACGCGAAGACGCGAACGAGCCCCAGGCCCACGAGGCCGAAACCGAACACGACGCCGACGCCGAGGCAGAACCCCTGGCCGACGCCGAAGCAGACGACGCACCGCCCGCCCGCGACGACACGGGTGCCCAAGGCGCAAGCCACGAACCGCACGACGACGCCGAGACGCCCGCCGCCTCGGCAGCCCCTGACCCCGGAGACTTTCCGTTGTCCCAGACCGCCGAACTCAAGACCGATGCTGTGGGCCGGGTATACGCCGAGGCCTTGCTCGATTTGGCGCGTGAATCGGGCGAGCAGGACGCCATCGCCCAGGAGGTCTCGGACCTGCTCCCCCTGGTCGAGCCGGGCAGCGACCTGCACCGGCTGGTGACCAACCCGGTGATCAGTGCCGAGGAGCGATCGAAGATCGTCAGCCGTGTCTTTGAGGGCAAGGTGAGCGACCTGCTGGTGCGTTTCCTCAAGGTTGTGGCCGACAAAGACCGCCTGGGCAGTCTGCACGCGATCCTGTCGGGCTACCTGCTGGCGATGGCGGAGTCGGGCGGCAAGATCACGGTGGACGCGTACGTCGCGACGCCGATGGATGAAGCCACCGCCAGCCGAGTCGCCCAGCGGATCGGCGAGTCGATGGGCAAAGAAGTCGCGCTGCTCCAGCACGTCGACGACTCGCTGATCGGCGGCCTGAAGATCAAGGTCGGAGACAAGCTCATCGACGCGAGCGTCGCGTCGCAGCTGCGTGTGATGAAGAACAAGATGATTGAAGCGGGGGGGGCCAAGGGGCCAAGGGGCCAAGGGGCCTAGTGGACGGAGGGGGGCTAGTGGCACGCATCGACCGCTACGAAGACTTGGTGGCTTGGCAGAAAGCGTATGCGTTGGTTCTTGAGATTTACCGCCTGACCGAGCAATTCCCGAAAGATGAACGATTTGGCCTGATACAACAGATGAGGCGAGCAGCCGTCAGTATTCCTTCGAACATCGCCGAGGGTTTTGGGCGACATACCCGGCCGGACTACCTGCGGTTTCTCGATATGGCGCTCGGATCAACATACGAACTACAAACCCAGCTTCGACTTACCAGAGACCTGAACTACGCCAACCCCAATGCGACCCTAGAGCAGATTGCCGAACTGGAACGTATCTTGAACGGCTTGATACGAGCTTTACGACGCAAGACGAACTAACCTACTCCCCACCCTCGGCCCCTTGGCCCCACGGCCCCACGGCCCCTTCTAAAACGCCATGAAAATTAACACAGACGAAATCACCAGCGTCATCAAACAGGAAGTCGCGAACTACAACACCCAGCTGGACGTGAGCCAGGTCGGCACCGTTGTTGAGGTCGGCGACGGGATCGCGCGGATCTACGGCCTGGCGAAGGCCATGGCCGGCGAGATGCTCGAGTTCGAGACGGCCGACGGCGGGACCGTGTCGGGCCAGGTGATGAACCTCGAAGAGGACATCGTCGGGGCCGTTATCTTCGGCGACTACCTCGGCGTGCGCGAAGGCATGACCGTGAAGAGCACGGGCCAGCTGCTCAGCGTGCCGACCGGTGAGGGCCTGCTGGGCCGTGTGGTCAACGCGCTGGGTGAGCCGATCGACGGCAACGGCCCGGTGACCGGCGAGACCGAGGCCCGCAAGGTCGACATCATCGCCCCCGGCATCGCCGCCCGTCAGCCCGTCAGCCAGCCGATGCAGTTCGGCGTCAAGGCCGTCGACTCGATGATCCCCGTGGGCCGAGGCCAGCGCGAGCTCATCATCGGCGACCGTAAGACCGGTAAGACCGCCGTCGCCATCGACGCGATCATCAACCAGAAGTACACCCACGAGACCGAGGGCGAAGAGCCCGTCTACTGCTTCTATGTCGCGGTGGGCCAGAAGGACTCGACCGTCGCGGGTGTCGTCGAAGCCCTCCGCGAAAACGGCGCGATGGACTACACGACCGTCATCGTCGCCTCCTCGTCCGAGGCCGCGCCCATGCAGTACATCGCCCCCTACTCGGGCACGGCCATGGCCGAGCACTTCATGTGGAAGGGCAAGCACGCCCTGATCGTCTACGACGACCTCTCCAAGCAGGCCGTCGCCTACCGCCAGCTCTCGCTGCTGCTGCGTCGCCCGCCCGGCCGTGAGGCGTACCCCGGCGACGTGTTCTACCTCCACTCCCGCCTCCTCGAACGCTCCACCAAGCTCAGCGACGAGAACGGCGGCGGCTCGCTCACCTCGCTCCCCATCATCGAGACCCAGGAAGGCGACGTCTCGGCCTACATCCCGACCAACGTCATCTCGATCACCGACGGTCAGATCTACCTCGAGCCCGACCTGTTCTTCGCCGGCGTCCGCCCCGCGATTAACGTCGGTATCTCCGTCTCCCGCGTCGGCGGTGCGGCACAGATCAAGGCGATGAAGAAGGTCGCCGGCTCGCTGCGACTCCAGCTCGCCGCGTACCGCGAGCTCGAAGCGTTCGCGCAGCTGGGCACCGACCTCGACGCCGCGACGCAGAAAGAACTCGACCGCGGGGCACGCATGGTCGAGCTGCTCAAGCAGCCCCAGTACCAGCCCATGCCCGCCGTCGACCAGGTCATCCAGATCTGGGCCGCCAGCAACGGCTATATGGACAAGATCAAGGTCGATCAGGTCCAGGACTACGCGACCAAGCTCGTCGAGTACTTCAAGACCCAGGGCAGCGCGACGTACCAGAAGCTCGAAGAAACCAAGGCCCTGGGCGACGACGTCGTCGACGGCCTCAAGTCCGGCTGCTCGTCCTTCACGACCGGCTACATCGCCTGATCGATCGGCCCGGCCCGCCACTCAGTCACAACCCCCAAGCCCACGCTCGATCGAGCGTGGGCTTTTTTGCGGTAACAGGTTTGCGGTAATGGGCAAAGAAAAACCGGCCCTGTTGTCGGCCGGGCAGGCCAAGACAACAGGACCGGAGGGGGGTTGAGGGAGGTGGGAGTCAGGCCTGACGGCGTCGGCGGACCATCGCGAGTGCGCCGAGGCCAAGCAGGGCGAACGAGCCGGGCTCGGGGACGGCGTAGGTGTAGGTCAGGGAGTAGTCGGCGCTGGTGAGGGCGGCATCAAGGGTTGCGCCGGCCTCGGGGGAGATGCTGCCCTCGAAGAGGACATCCCAGGTCAGATCGATCGTGCCGGTGCCGACGAACTCGTCGAACCCGTCGTCGCCGGACATGAGGGTGATATCGTTGGCTGACCCGACGGCGGACCAGCTGACATCAAGGGTGGAGCCGGGGGCCCCGCCGTTGCCGCCTCCGCCGCCGGCCCCGAGGTCGGGGTAGAGGGTCCCGTTGAGCAGGAAGCTGCCGCCGCCGGTGATGCTGCCGCCGCCGCCGTTAGGACCGAGGTTAAGTGCGGCGGTGACGTCGGCGGAGAACTGGAGCTGGACGCTGGTGAGCGTGCCTAAAGAAGGGTCAAACTGGTCGAAGGTCGCGGAGACCAGGGGCGAGGATTCGGCCGGGGCGGCGCCGGTGCCGGCGGGCGTGCCGTCGAAAATCGTGATGCCCGAGAGCGAATCGGTCTGGTTGATGGTCTCGGCCAGGGCGGGTGCGGTGGCGAGGGTCGCGATCGCGACGCAGGCAGGGGTCAGGCAATTCAATGCAATTCTCCATAAAAAACAGGGTTTTTTGGCTTTCGGGTAACACAATTCCCGAACGCGGGGGCCGACGTTTGGCCCGGGCGGTGCCGATCAGGTGGGGCGGAAAAAGTCCCGCTCCATAGGTTAATAGCACATGTTTGGGGAATCAGGACACCTGTTTTGCGACAGGGGAAAATTTCTAACAATTGCTTGTTTTTCAGGCAATAATAGCGATTGCGCGTTTTCGATACACTAAAGCGATGCCTGAAACCGGACACGTCCAGATCCGCCGATTCGATGCCTTGTCGGCCCATGAATTGCATGCCTGCCTCAAGCTGCGCGGGGAGGTGTTTGTGGTGGGGCAGGGGATCTGCTCGCTGCCCGATGTCGATGAAGACGACCCGCGTTGTCACCACGCGATGCTGTGGGTTGGGGACGAGCTCGCGGGCACGGCTCGCCTGCTGCCCAAGGACGGGGGGCAGGCGGTCAAGGTCGGCCGGGTCGCGGTGGGCAAACCCTGGCGTGGTGCGGGGCTCGGGGTGACACTGATGCGTGGGGTGCAGGACTGGATCGGCCAAGAGCCGGGCCGGGTCGGTGTGATGTCGGCACAGGCGTACCTTGAGCGGTGGTACACGGCGCTGGGGTGGTCGAGCGTCGGCGAGGTGTACCAGGAGGCGGGCATCGACCACGTGGAAATGCGATGGGAGCGGTGACCGCAGGGGCGGGTCGGCCCAAGCCGGGCCCCGTGGGACGCGCGGCCGAGTGCCCGTTTGCCGACCGGCCGGCGGCTGGCGGGGGAGCGTCTCACCCCCTAAAATGCGATCTCGCACACGATGCGCATGCCGGCTGAACCCACGGCCCGCCACCCCCGGCGGCATTCCGCGTGGCCAAGGACGCCTGACCGACCCATCCACATACAGGGTAAGATGTTATGACAGAAGCGATCGCCTCCGACTCCGCCAAGCTCACCGTCGGCGACCAACAGATCGACCTGCCCGTCTTTGCCGGCTCTGAGGGCGAACGCTCCATCGATATCACCAAGCTCCGGGGCAGCACCGGCTATATCACACTCGACCCCGGTTACCGCAACACCGGCTCGGTCGCGTCCGACATCACCTTCATCAACGGCGAAAAAGGTGTCCTCCGCTACCGCGGCTACAGCATCGAAGACGTCTGCGCCAACTGCAGCTTTCTCGAAACCGCCTGGCTGCTGATGTTCGGCGAACTGCCCACCCAGGCCGAACTCGACCGCTTTGCGAACCTGGTCGATGACTACGCCGAGGTCGACGCCCAGGTCCTCCACGCCATTGACGGCTTCCCCAACGGTGGCCACCCGATGGCCAAGCTCGCCGCCTCGATCCACGCCGCGAGCTGCTACCACCCCGGCCTCGACAAGGTCAAGGGCGACGATGGCTTCCTCGAAGCCGCCGCCCGTTTGATCTCTCAGTGCCGCACCCTCGCCGCCGCAGGCTACAAGGACGCGATCGGCAAGATGCCCGTCCCGCCCCAGCGCGGCCTCGACTACGCCTCCCAGTTCCTGCACATGATGTTCACCGTCGATGGCCAGAACGCCAACCTCGACGACGACCTGGTCGAAGCCGTCGACCTGATCCTCATCCTCCACGCCGACCACGAACAAAACTGTTCGACCTCTACCGTCCGCATGGTGGGCTCGTCAGGCGCAAACGTCTTCGCCTCGTGCGCCGCAGGTGTCAGCGCGCTCTGGGGCCCCAAGCACGGCGGCGCGAATGTCGCGGTGCTCGAACAGCTCGCACGCATCCACGAGTCCGACCTCGATGTCGCGGGCTTTATCCAGAACGTCAAGAACAAAGAAGACGTGCTCTACGGCTTTGGCCACGCGGTCTACAAGTCGTTCGACCCCCGGGCCCAGGTCCTCAAGAAGTCGGCCGACAAGGTGCTCGCGAAGCTCGGCGTCGATGACCCGTTGCTGGATATCGCCAAGCAGCTTGAAGCCGCGGCGCTCGAGGACGAGTACTTCAAGTCGCGCAACCTGTACCCCAACGTCGACTTCTACTCCGGCATCATCATGCGGGCGCTGGGCATCCCCGAGAATATGTTCACCGTCATCTTCGCCTTAGGCCGGATGCCCGGCTGGATCGCGAACTGGAAAGAAGTCCTCGACCAGAAGTCCCGCATCTACCGGCCACGCCAGGTGTACACCGGCCCCGCCCAGCGTGAAGTGGTCCCCATCGACCAGCGCAGCTAACCGGACGCGTCGCCCACAGGCCACACGCAGTCAATCAACAACCACCCCATGCCCGCGGTGTGCCGTCCGCGGCGGGCTGCGGGATCGGCACGCCCCAACAACCCCGCACCGCTTTCCACCCCCTTGGCGTGCCCCGTAACGCTTGGTACGATGCCTGCGTCCGCCATGCGGCGGGTGTTGTATTCGTCTCATTACCAATTGTCTTGGATCGCGTCCGATCCCATCTTTGAGGGGCCTACCCATGAAACGATTCTCGCTCTCTCTGTTTGCGCTGTTGCTGATGACTTCGCTCGTCGGCTGCGGCGGCTCGTCTGTCTCGCTGCCCGAATCCGCGATCACCGAAGACTGCTTCGCGATCCAATGGGTCGATACGAAATCGCTGACGCCCGACATGGCCAAGGACATGATCCGCGGCGTCGCCGACGACATGTCCGACGACCAGCCCCAGGCCCGCCTGCTGATGTCCGCGACCGCCGACATGGTCGAGTCCCGCTACCAGGACCGCTGGGAGACCTTTACCGACGCCGGCGGCCTGGGCTTCCTGCAGCTGCACTACATGCTCGAAAAGAAGGGTGAGGGCGAAGACGCCGAGCCCACAACGCACTACCGCACCTACGTGCTGGTCCGCGTCAAGAAGGGCACCGACGCCAAAGACCTTGAAGAAGCCATCAAGGACTTCGCCGCCGAGGACAACGGCAACCGCGCAGAAAATGACGTCAAGCTCGAGAAGGTTGATGGCGAAGACGAGTGGTACTGGCTGACGACCGAAGGCCGGACCGAGGGCTTCAAGCTGCCCGAAGACGGCGACGAAGACACGTTCAAGGCCTTCAAAAAGCTCGTCGGCGATGCCGGCGGCGCCCCCGCGTACATGGTCTGGCGCACCCACGAGAAGCTCATCGAGAGCGCTCAGAAACAGCTCGACGACGACGACGCCGACCACACCGACGACCAGGAAGCCCGCCTCAAGGAGATCGTCCACCTCGAATCCGTCGCGATGTACGTCACCGCCGGCTCGAGCCCGAAGGTCGTTGTCACCGTCAACTTCGACGATAAAGAATTCGCCCAGAGCTTCGCCGACGAGCACAACGACGGTCTCTCGCAGCGGCGCGCCGGCCTGAAGATCGCGCTGTCCAAAGCCGAGAACCCGCCGCACCCCTCCGTCATCGATCGCCTGGTCGACACGATGGAAGTCAAGCCCTCGGGCAACTCGGTCTCCATCACCATGAACTCGGGCAATGTCCACGACGGCGTCGCCATCCAGGCCTCCGTCGTCAACGGCAACGCGCCCAACACGACCTCGCCCGGCACGATCTTCACCCAGGTCCGCAGCGCCGGCTGGAGCAACCTCCACATCCCCCGCATGCCCGGGCCCATGGACGTTTTTGAGATCAGCTTCAACGACCCCAGCGGCCGAGACCGCTGACCCGGGCGACGAACCGCCAAACCGCCCCCGCCCGTCGGGGGCTTTTTTTTCGACCCCATCACGCACAACGAGTGCAACAATGCCCGACACCGTCTTTGTTTCGACATGGTCATTTGGGGAGGCCGCCGTGCGGACCTGCTGGGCCTGGTGGCTGGCCGAGCACGACCTTGAACGCGCCGCCGTCGCCGGCACCGCCGCGATCGAGATCGACCCGACCATCCCCACGGTCGGGCGTGGCGGGCTGCCTAATCGCGCGGGCGTGATGGAACTCGACGCGGCCTTCATGCGCGGCAGCGACCTGCGCTGTGGGGCCGTCGCCGCGCTGCGCAAGACACTGCCCGCGATCGATGTGGCCTACAAAGTCGCGACCCGCACCGACCACATCCTCCTCGCCGGGCAGGGGGCCGACGACTTCGCCATCGCCAACGGGTTTACGCCCCAGTCCCTGCTGACCGACGCGACGCGGCAGGCCTACGACGACTGGAAAGCCAAAGCCGAGTCGGGCACTGTCAACCCCGATCGTATGGTCGGCCACGACACCGTCGGCGTGCTGGGCTGGCACCGGGACAGCCACGCGGCGCAGGGCACGCCCGGCGAATCCGTCGCCTGCGTCGCCACCAGCGGGCTGGGCTACAAACGCCCCGGCCGGGTCGGCGACTCGCCCATCGTCGGCGCGGGCCTCTACGCCGACGACCATGCCGGCGCCGTCGTCTGTACCGGGGTGGGTGAAGAGATCTTCCGACACGCCCTGGCCATCCGCATCACCGACGCCATGGCCCGGGGGCAGGACGCCCACGCCGCGTGCCACGAAGTCTTCGCCGCCATGCTCAAACGCGACCCGCGCACCGCCCGGCAAGGCATCAGCGCACTCGCCATCCGCAGCGACGGCCAGATCGGCGCCGCCACCACACGCACCGAGAACCACTCCTTCGAGTACCACCTCTGTGCCGATGGCCACTTCGACAAAGTCGTCCCCGAGCCGATGGGTGCTGATTGAACCGCCAAGACGCGAAGTCCGCCAAGGAATGCAACGGTCATTCCGGGCAGCGATTCATACCATCCTATCCAAGTGAGTTGACGACACGCGTCAACCCCATCGTGTGGGCCGCGTTTTCGATCAAGTCAGGCTTGAGCCCCCCGAATCGTTCAGCCGCCTTCCTTGGCGCACTTGGCGGTTCAAAGATCCGCCCCACCCGTCGCCCGCATCGCCTCGACCACGCGTGCGACCAGGTGCTGGTCGGTGCTGCCGTACTGCGACTCGGGCGGGAGGGTCGCGGCGCTGAAACGCAGGTCGGGGTGATGGCGGTTGGAGCGGTCGAGCTTTGCGCCGCGAAGCGACCCGTGCAACTGTGTGCAGCCGGTGAAACGCATCAGCTGCGCGACGTTGTCGGGACGGACCCCGCCGCCGGGCAAGAGCTCGATCCGGCCCGCCGCCCGCCTGGCCAATGCGGCGATCGTCCCCGCCCCGGCGACCACGCTCTCGGCCTGGCCGCTCGTCAAGACCCTGCAAAAACCCAGTTCGATCAGCGTCTCCATCGCATCCATCGGCACCGGCGTCAGGTCAAACGCGCGGTGGAACACCGCCTGCTTGCCCGCCTCCAGCACCGGGGCGATGAGTTCCGCGCAGCGTTCCCGGTCAACCTCGCCCCTATCCGTCAGCACACCTACCGCAACCCCATCCGCGCCCAGCTTGAGCGCCAGCGCGATGTCGCGCTGCATCACCCGCAGGTCGGACTTGTGGTAGCAGAACCCGCCGGGCCTCGGTCGAATCATGCTGATCACCGTCGCCGGTGTCGCACGCAGCGCTTCGACCACCTCCAGCAGAAGCCCGGCCGACGGCGTCAGCCCGCCCAGTTCCAGGGCGCTGTTGAGCTCGACCCGGCCCGCGCCGCCCTCAACCGCCGCGAGCGCATCACCCAACGACGCAACACAAACTTCAAGCAGGGGTAAAGACACAAGGGCTCCAGGTCAGGGTGCCACACAGTGCGGCTGTGTGCGGTCTAACGTCATACGCGACGCAGGCAGAGACGCTGCGCATCACACGCATCTCACGGTCCATCCTAAGTCGCTGTCGGCAGCGCAACATTCCCGTTCTCGTCGAGCACGCAGCGCCCCGCGTCCAGCAGCAGCTGCACCGCCGCATCCACTGCGGGCTGCACTCGGCTGGTCACCCGTGTATAGCCAAACAGCTCCGCGACGGCGCGGTCCAGTTCTTCCCTTGGCAGCGCGATCATCTGCGCCAACACCGCCAACGCCGCGTTGCCCAGTTCCTCGGGCGCGACCTCTTCAACATGCCGAAGCGGCTCCGCGCCATCCGCCGGCACACGGAACCCCGCGAAGGACTCGGGCGCTGCCGACGTGTCCCACACAAAGTCGCCACGCAAAAGGATCTGCCCCGCCTGCGAGGCGTCCTGGAGCAGCTCGTCCACACGACGCTGCGCCTTACCGGTCAGTCGGCCGATCCCCCACAACGCGGTGACACGGCGGGCCAGGAGCTCATGCTGGATCGGCCCCTCGCGCTCGACGACCTTGACCAGCGACTTGACCGCCCGCGTCTGCTTCGCAGCGTTGTAGAAGTCGTCGCTCGACCCGGCCGGCCGCGACGCGACATAGGGCTTGTAACGCGAGAGCCCCGGGATCGTACGCGGGCTCGCGTGCCGCGGGGCCGCGGGTAGTTTGTCACCGACCGTTTTTGCTTTGGGCCTGTCGGGCTCGCCACGCTGCGCCTGCTCGATGGCGTCACGCAGGCGATCGGTCTCGCGTGCCGGGTCGTGCCACCAGTCCGCCGACCACACCCGGTGCAGCCGCCAGCCCAGCCCACCCATGACGCCCGGGCGGGTCCGGTCGCGGTCGCGGGCGGCGGGGGCATTCGCATAAAACGGCCCGTCGCACTCAATGCCCAGCAGGTACTGCCCGTCGTTCTCCGGGTCGCGCACGCCCAGCACCACCCGGTAGCCCGACGCGCCGACGTGCCGATCGGCCTCGAACCCGAGCCCACGCACCGCCGACTCGATCGCCTGCTCAAACGGAAGCACCGCGCGCAGCTTGCTGTCCAACGCGACCGCCTCGCCCAGCGCCGCCGCGCCACGCTGGGCGTAGTCCAGGAAGCTGCGCATGTGTTTGACGCCGACCTGCTGCGTGCGCGACAGGTCGATCTGGTCGGCCCGGAGCGAGGAGAACACGACGACGCGGCGCCGCGCCCGTGTGATCGCGACGTTGAGCCGACGCTCGCCCCCCTCGCGGTTGAGCGGGCCGAAGTTCATCGAGACTTTGCCCCCTGCGTCCGGGCCGTAGCACACGGAGAAGAAGATCTCGGCGCGTTCGTCGCCCTGCACGTTTTCGAGGTTTTTGACAAAGACCGGCTCCTCGACCCCGCCGCCGAAGAACGGGTCGATCTCCGGGTGCTCGCGTCGCGCGACGTCGAGGAGGTCTTCGATCAGCACCTGCTGCGCCATCGAGAACGTCACGACGCCGATGCTCTGGTAGCTGCCGGTGTCGTAGTTCTTGAGCCGGCTGACCAGTTCGTCGACCAGGGCTTGTGCTTCCTTGGGGTTGGTGCAGGTTCGGCCGCGGTCGTACTCGCCATCCTCGATGTAGCGCGTCATGACGCCCATGTCGTCGGAGGAGTCGACCGGGCTGGGGAAGGTGAACAGGCCGTTGTCGTAGTAGTGGTAGTTGCTGAAGGTGATGAGGGACTCGTGGCGTGATCGGTAGTGCCATAGCAGACGCATCGATGGGAGGCCGGCTGCGCTGCACTCGTCCAGGATGCTCTCGAGTTCCTCGAAGTCGTTTTCGTCGGGTACACCCTCGTCGCTCTCGAGCTTGTGGAAGAACGAAGTCGGGGGGAGTTGTTTGCTGTCGCCGACGACTACACAGGTGGTCCCGCGAGCGATCGCGCCGACCGCGTCCCACACGGGGATCTGCGAGGCCTCGTCGAACACGACGATGTCGAAGGGCGGGTAGTCCGCATCAAGGTACTGCGCGACCGACAGCGGGCTCATCAGCAGGCACGGCTTGAGGCGTGGCAGCAGGTTAGGCAGCGCCTGCAGGAGCTTGCGGACGGGCATGTGTCGACGCTTGAGCTTCATCTGCCGACGGAGGATGCCGACTTCGGAGTTGGCGCTGGGCTCGGAGATGACGAGCGGGACCTTCTGCGCGAGCTTGGCGTAGACGACTTGGCCGGCGGTCTGGAGGTGGCGTTTGTCGAGTTCACGGAAGCGGTCGAGTTGGCGTTCGTGCTCGCTGCTGGCGAATTGGCCGAGCTTGGGTCGAGCGTCGGAGAGGGCGGCGTGCCACTGGGTGAGGACGCTGCGGGTGAGTACGGGGTCGAACTGCTCCGGGCCGATCAGGCGTGATTCGTAGGCCTGGATCAGCGGGCCCAAGTGGTGGGCGACAGCCTGTTCGCGCACCGCGCGGTAGTGGCACCAGTCGCGCAGCGCGAGCGTGTTGTCGCGCCAGGCGTCGAGCGTGGTGTGGATCGTGGGGATGCGGTCGCCGTCTTCCGATGCGCCCCACGCGGCGCCGGGATCGGCGTGCATCAGTGTGTTGAGGGGGGCGAGGGCCTGGGCGAGTTTCGCTTCGGCGCGGTCGAGCGACTCGGTGGCCTGTCGGCCTTCGCCATGGGGCTCGATGAAACGCTCACGCTGATGCAGCGCGCGGTCCAGTGCGGTTTCTTGACGGCCGGCCGGAGCGCCCAGCGCGCTGGCGGCGGGCTGGGCGGTGTGGTCGCGGAAGCTTTGTGTCCAGTCGATCTGCCGGCTCAGCGTGTCCCACTCTGCCTCGCTCTCGCGCCACGCCGGGCCAAACGCTGCGGCGGCGGGGTGTGCGGGTTCGGCGAGCTTGGCGGTCAGTGCCTTGAGCTTGCGGAGGGCGTCGAGGTCTTCGATGAGCTCGGTGTTGCCGGGCAGTTTGCCAGCGTGGAGCACGAGCTTCAGCCGTTTGCGCGGGCCTCGGCACTTGAACCACGAGATGATCGGCAGGGCGGTCATGCCGGTGGCGAGCTGATTACGCAACGCATCAAGGTCTTCACTCAGCACCGCATCGCGATAGCGGGCGAAGAGACGCTTGCGTTCGGCGTCGCGGGCTTTGCCCAGCTCGATCGCTTCGCGAAGCGCGGGCTTGAGTGTCGTCCAGTCCGTGGAGCGCAATAGCGGCTCGGCGGGGCGCGGCGGCTCAGCAAGCAGTTGGCCAAACCGGACCAGCCAACGCGACTCGTCGGCGCTGAGGGTTTGTGCGTCGTGCGTTTCGTCTGCTTCGACGCCGAGTGCTCTGAGCATGGCTGTCAGCGCGAGCTTGAGCGCGTCGGCGGCGTCGCTGGCCGGGTCGATGGCGGTGCGGAGCTGGTCGGGCAGGGCGGTGTGGTACTCGGTGACGCCGGCGGCGTGGTAGGGGTGGTCGGCGCTGGCGCTGCCGTGCTGCGTCGCGGTCGCGGCGGTGGCGAGTTTGTCGGCCGACTCGCGCATGGCCTTGAGCGTGTCGGCGCCGAGCGCGGTGATGTCGGCGAGGTCGAGGTCCAGGGCGGGCACATCGCGCAGACCAATGAGGGTCGCGGTGGCCTGATAGAAGCTGAGCCCGATGGGGTGTTCTTCGTGCAGCGCGGCGACGAGCGCGTTGATGGCGTCGCGGGTGCTCTGGAGCTGCTCGGCCTGCTGCTCCCAGCCCGCGGGGTCGAGCGCGCCGGCGGCCTCGAGGGCTTCGTTGATCTGCTCGAGGACCTGGCGTTTGTTCGACTTGTTGGAGTGCAGCTCGAGGCAGAAGGGGCCCAGGCCGATCTGGGTCATGCGTTTGTGGACAACGCTGAGGGCCGCCATTTTTTCGGAGACGAAGAGGACGCGTTTGCCGTGGGCGAGGCACTGGGCCATGAGGTTGGTGATGGTCTGCGACTTGCCGGTGCCGGGCGGCCCTTCGAGGACGAAGCTGTGTCCGTCGTGCGCGGCGAAGACGGCGGCGAGCTGCGACGAGTCCGCGTCCTTGGCGCAGAATGTCTCGGCGACCTTGCGTGTTTCGTCGAGCTCGCGGGGGTCGGGCAGGGGGGCGTCACTCGCGAGGGATTCGCCGTTCTTCTCGACCAGGTGCCGGACGACGTCGCTGGCCATGAGCGCCTGCGAGCGGTCTTCGAGGTCACGCCACATGAGGAACTTGGTAAAGCTGAAGAGCCCGAGGTCGGCACGGTCGAGGATGTCCCAACGGGGGATATCGACGACGACCTCGCGGAAGCGTCGGAGGATCTGCGGGACATCGAGCCCGGCGTCGTCGGTGGTGAGATCGTCGAGGCCTGTGACATCAAGGTCGTATTCCGTGCGGAGTTTTTCGAGGAGGGTGACGTTGATGCGGGGCTCATCGTCGAGCATCGACAGGCGGTAGCCGCGCTGGGCGGAGAGGCGTTCGAGCGAGACGGGGATGAGGAGGACGGGCGCGTGGCGTGGCTTGGTGTGGCTGGTTGATTCGTACCACTCTAAAAAGCCGACCGCGAGGTAGAGGGTGTTCGCGCCGGACTCTTCGAACATGAGGCGTGCGGCGCGGTAGATCTCGATCAGGCGTTTGTCGAGCTCGCCGTCGGGCAAGTCGGCGTAGGTTCGGCCGTGCGCAAGCTCGGCGTTGAGGAAGGACTTGGTGCGGTCTTCGCCGGTACGTTCGGTGTGGAGTTCGTCGCTTCGGGGGTCGGTTTCTTTTTTCAGGTGCGAGCGTGGGACGATCTCGAATTTTTCACCGTCGGCCAGGAGGTCTTCAAGCTTGGCAAGGTCGTGGCAAAGCAGCGGGATGCTCTTGCGTGTATCGCGGTGGTTGAGGATGCGGTTGCGGAGCGAGAGGTCGAGTAGTTTTCGTTTCCACCGGTCAAGCCGGGTCTGCGCGGCGGAGGTTTGGGTGAGGTCGATGCCGAGGTCGAGGCCGGGCTCGTCTGGGTTGGCGTCGATCGCGTTCGTTTCGCCGAGGGGCGTGGTGTGATCGCTGTGGTTTGTGGATGTTTTTTCGAGGTCGATGAGGTCGTAGGTGCCGGGCTTGACGCGGAGGGGAAGGGGGCGGATGCCGCGGCGTCGGGCGGTGGCGATGTCGATGGCGTAGTGGTACTCGTCGGGGTTTTCGAGTTTGCGCAGCGCGGCCTGCTCGGCTTGTTCGAGCGGCATGGCGGGGTCGTGGGTGAGGCCTGTCGATTCGATCGCGATGATTTCGCCGAGCTGGATGCGTTTTCGTAGGCGGAGGGGTTCGGTGACGGCGGGCTCGGGGAACGAGGCGTCGTGGAGGTGGCAGGCGACAAAGGCGTGGCCCTTGGTCATCACGAGGATCGGGTGGAGCCCGGCCTGTTCGAGCATGCCCGCGAGCAGGAGTGAGAGGTCGAGGCAGTTGCCGAGTTTGCGTTCGGCGATCTGGTCGGGCAGGCGGACGCGCTGGCCTTGGTCTTCGAAGCTGGCGGGGACGGTGATGTAGCCGGGGTCGAGGTCGCCTGCGGCGCGGTAGACGGCGTCGATGATGGCACGGGCGTAGGCGGGGTCGCGTCGTTGGTAGCCCGAGAGCGACGCGGTCTGGCCGCCGCCCATCGCGAGTTCGAGGTGCTTGCGTGCGTCGCCCATGAGCCGGGCGATCACGGGGTGGTTGGGCGTGACGAACGCGGCGAGGATCTCGGGCAGCGAGCCGATGCCGGCCCACTCATCGAACGCGAGGACGTCGACGCTGTGGCGGACCTGCGCGAGCGTGTGTGTGTCGGTCGTGACTTTGCAGTGCAACTGGGCCGAGTCGCGCTCGGTGATGTGTGCGAGGGTATCGGCGCGGAGCGGGAGGTTGATCGTGTCGAGGTGGAGCGTGGTGCCCGGCTCGATGCGGTCGATGCGCGTGGTCCACGGATCGGCGAGGTCGCGGTCGATCCAGAGGGTGACGGTCGCTTCGCGGATGGGCGTGTCGCCGAGGTGCGTGAGCGCGATCTGATTCACGGCGGGGACATCGTTGTGGCACATCGCGAAGTTGATGTGTTGGTCGAATTGGATGTCGAGGGTCAGTGTGCCGGGCGGGTTGGCGGTTGGCTCGTCGGCGAGGGCGGTGGCGGGAGTTGTTTCACTGAGCGAGTCAGGGCCGGCTTGCGGTTCAATTTCGAGAGCGGGGGATTCGAGGCCGCCGGACGTTGCTGGGGTCAGTGCCTCTGTGTTGTCGTGCGCCGCGTTGGCCGTGTCCGCGTCCGCGTCCGTGCCGAGGTCGTCATCCATTGGCGTGGGCTCGGGTTCGTGGTGCGGGCCGTCCTGAGGCGGGATGCTTTCATGGTCGCTCATCCCTTGATTATGGCGGATTCGGCCCGTGGGGGTCGGGGCAGCGCAACGCAAGAAGCCCACACTCAGCGAGCGTGGGCTTCGGGGGGACTGCGGGGGTGATATAGGTCGCTGTGCGGCGTTACGCGTCGCTGACGATCTGGTCGTGCGCGACGTGGAGCAGGCGTTCCATCTCCGCGCGGATATGGGCGTCGGTGGTGCCCGTCGCTTTGAGGTCGCCGGCGACTTTGCGGAGGACGTCGTCGTCCCCGGCCTCTTCGAAGTCGGACATGACGACTTCCTTGGCGTAGCTGGAGGCGTCGTCGCCGGTCTTCCCCAGGAGGTCGGCGGCCCAGAGCCCGAGGAGCTTGTTGCGGCGGTTCATGACTTTGAAGCGGAGCTCGTTGTCGTGTGCGAGCTTGGCTTCCATCCCTTTCGAGCGATCTTCGATCCCAGACATCGTGTGTCTCCTGTGGCGTGTGGTGGGGGTTTGCGGGCTTGCGTCCCGGGGGATGGATTCTATCAGGTGTGGCCGGGCCTTTGGGTGCTTTGTGGCATCGTAGGCGGGACGATATGATCCGGGTGTGATGCAACAGCCGACACGACGAGGGCCTTGGGCCCGGCTTGGCCGGGCGTCGCTGCTGCTTGCAGCGCTGGCGTGTGCCTGCGGCCCTGCGCAGGCGCAGCAGCGGCACGAGCTCACCGAGCAGGGCGAGTGGAGCGCGGTCGATGAGCCGGCCCCCGACTCGCCCGAGGGCGAGTTGTTGGCGCTGCAACGCCGGCTCGCGAGCGGCGAGACACGCGGCGTGGTCGAAGGGGTCTCGGACTGGCTCGAACGCAACCCGACCCACCCCCAGGAGCCCGCCGCCTACCTGCTCCGCGGCGACGCCCGGGTCATGAAGGGCTACTACTACCTCGCGATCGCGGACTACGAAGCGATCGTCGGCCTATTCCCCGGCACCGAGTACTACCAGACCGCGCTGCAACGCGAGTACGACATCGCCCTGATCTATATCGGCGGGGTCAAGCGACGCGGCAAGCTCACCGACTGGCGGCTGTACCCGGCGGGCGATATCGGCGTCGAGCTGCTGATCCGCATCCAGGAACGCCTGCCCGGCAGCGCGCTGGGCGAGAAGGCCAGCATCGGCATCGGCGACTACTACTTCCAAGAGGGCACGATGGATATGGCTGTCGAGGCCTACAGCATCTTCCTCGAGGCGACCTACCCCGACTCGCCGCTGCGGGAGTGGGCGATGCTCCGTCTGATCCAGGCCTCTTTGGCCCAGTTCAAGGGGCCCGAGTTCGACCCCACCGGGTTGTTCGAGGCCGGCCAACGCCTGCAGCAGTACCGCGATGAGTTCCCCGCCGCCGCCGAGCGTATCGGTGCCGACGCCTTGCTCGTCCGCATCCGCGAGTCGCTCGCGCTTAAGGAGCTGGTAACGGCCCAGTGGTACGACCGGCGCGACGAACGACTCAGCGCCGTGACGATGTACCGCCGGGTTATCGCGGACTACCCCGACACCGCCGCCGCCGGCCGAGCGTTCGATCGGCTCGATGCGCTGGGCGAGCCCCTCGTGGACCCGCGTGCCCCGGGCGCCGCCGACCCCGTCGCGGACGAGCCGCCTGTGCTCGACGCCCAGATCAACCCGCCGACCGATGAATAGCCCGGCGTCGCCGCTGAGCCGCCGGTCTTACTGGAAGTGAGTTTGCCCACGCGATGATACGGATGCGTCTTCTGATCCTGCTGTTTGCGGTGTCGCTACTGACGGGCTGTGGCTATTCCGCCAAGGAGCTATACCCGACGCAGTACCACACCGTCGCGGTGCCCAACTTTGAGAACCGCACGTTCTATCAGGGCGTCGAGTTCGAGCTGCGTGAGGCGATCATCAAGGAGATCGAGCAGCGCACGCCGTACAAAGTCGTTCGGACCGAGGGCGCCGCCGACACCCTGCTCGAGGGCGTGGTGGTGACAATCGACAGTGATTCTGTGAGCCGGACCGATCAGGGCGGCGTGCCCCAGGAGATCGAGTTGACGGTGACGGTCGATTTTACGTGGCGTGACCTGCGGACCGGCCAGATCCTGCGGGGGTACGAGGGCTTTGCCGCGGCGGGGCAGTACGTGCCGCTGCGTGGAGTGGGCGAGTTTTATCAGACCGCACAGCACCGCGCGGTCCAGCGGCTGGCCGAGGATATCGTATCGACGATGCGCGACGACGCGTGGTAAGTCGCACCGCCGCGAAGCCGTCGGCGTGTGAGGCCTCATCCACGCCGATCCCACCCCGTTACGGGGCTACCGTCGCCCCCCGCACATGCCGATACCATGTAAGGTTCTGCCCGTCGGCCCGCCGAGGTTGGGTGGGCTAGAATACGGGTGCCTCGCCGCACCACACCTGGTAACGACACACGCGACACCGACCACCGGGACCACCACCGGGAAAGAGGAAGCTGGATGCCCGAACTGGACAACAAACCACGCCGAGACGACGAGGGCAAGCCCGAAGAGCCGGGCAAGCCCAACGGCGGCAAAAGCCCCAGCCCCTTTGGCCGTTGGCCCTTGGGGTGGGTGCTGCTGATCGGCTTGGCCGTCGTGATGTTGCTGGTGATGAGCACCGGCCAGAGCAAACCCGTCGATATCTCCCAAGACGAGTTCAAACGCTACGCGATGGACGGCGAGTTTAAGAACGGCGTCATCGTCGAGAAGCCGACCATGTTTGTCGCCGAGCTCGTCGACGGCCACCGCGTGACAGACAAGGTGACCGAGGACGTCACCCGGGTCTCTTTCAGCGCGTTCGCCGAGAGCAAGGCGTTCTACAACCACCAGTTCATCGCGCTCAACCAGGCCGCGGCCGAGGGCAACCCGCCCAGCGAAAACTTCGTCACACTCCAGCTCGAAGCCGACCCGAAGGACAACAACCTCTTCCTGCTCTTCCTGGTCCAGTGGGGCCCGTTGTTCCTGATCGCGTTCCTGATCTACTTCTTCATCTTCCGCGCAATGCGTGGCGGCGGCGGGGGCCCGGGCGGCATGCTCGGCAACTTCGGCCGAAGCAAGCACAAGATGCTCACCAAGGAGCACTCGTCGGTCACGCTCAGCGATGTCGCAGGCATCGACGAGGCGAAGGACGAAGTCGCCGAGATCATCGAGTTCCTCAAACAGCCCAAGAAGTTCCAACGCCTGGGCGGCCGAGTTCCACGCGGTGTGCTGCTGATCGGCCCGCCCGGCTGCGGCAAGACGCTCCTCGCCAAGGCCGTCGCCGGCGAAGCGGACGTCCCGTTCTTCTCGATCTCCGGCTCGGACTTCGTCGAGATGTTCGTCGGTGTCGGTGCAAGCCGAGTCCGCGACCTGTTCAAGCAGGCCAAGGACTCCTCGCCCTGCATCATCTTCCTCGACGAGATCGACGCCGTCGGCCGCCGCCGAGGCAGCGGGTTCTCCTCGGGCGGCCACGACGAACGCGAGCAGACGCTCAACGCCATCCTCGTCGAGATGGACGGCTTTGACAGCTCGGACCAGGTCATCGTCCTCGCCTCGACCAACCGCGCGGACGTGCTCGACCCGGCGCTCACCCGGCCCGGCCGATTCGACCGCTCGGTGCAGGTCCACCTGCCCGACGTCAAGGGCCGGATGGAGATCCTCAAGGTCCACAGCCGCAAGATCAAGATGAGCCCGGACGTCGACCTCGAACGCCTCGCCCGAGGCACGCCGATGTTCTCCGGCGCCGAGCTCGAAGCGATCATCAACGAAGCCGCGATCGCCGCGACCCTCCTGAACAAGGACTGGGTCGAGCAGGAAGACCTCGAAGAGGCCCGCGACAAGGTGCGCTACGGCCGATCGCGCAAGAGCGCCCGTGTGGAAGAAGAAGAGAAGAAGGTCATCGCCTACCACGAGGCGGGCCACGCCGTGATCACGTATTTCGATGAACACGCCGAGCCGCTGCACAAGGTGACGATCATCCCGCGTGGCGGATCGCTGGGCGCGACGTTTATGCTCCCCGACAAGGACCGCCACATCCTGGGCAAGAAGCGCCTCCTCGCCATGATGCGCGTCAGCTACGGCGGCCGCATCGCCGAGCAGATGTTCTGCGACGACCAGTACAACGGCACCGCAGGCGACATCCGTCAGGCCACCGGCATCGCCCGAGCGATGGTTACCGAGTACGGCATGTCCGACCGTGTCGGGTTCCAGCTCTTCAACGACGACAGCCAGGACCCGTACCAGCGCGGCGAACAGTTCAGCGACGACACCGCCAAGGCCATCGACGAAGAGGTCAAGCGCATCATCGACGAGACCTATGCCGCCGCGGTTAAGCTCATCGAAGACCACCGCCAGCAGGTGATCGATCTCGCCGAGGCCCTCCTGAAGTACGAGACGCTGACCTTCGATGAGGTCGACAAGCTGATGAAGGGCGAGCCGCTGGGTAAGCCGACCGTCGGCGATCTGCTCCAGCAGGAACGCGAGAAGGTCGCCGAGCCCAAGCCCGTCGCCCCGCCGATCGAAGACGCTGGCGACGACACGCCCGGGATGCTCCCCAGCCCCGCGTAGCGACCCGCCCATACACCAGGCACCTAAACCAACAACCCCGCATTACTGCGGGGTTGTTTCTTACGTTTTAGGTGTCACGGGCTTGGCGGGCGGGGGTGCGGTTCGACCGTCGACGAAGCGGCTAGGCCGCGCGGGCCTGCTTGTGTTCCGGCTCATGCTGCGTAGGCGCCACGCTGGAGGAGGGGCGGTCGTTCAGCACCAGGCCTTGGTCGCGACGCGAGAGCGCGACCGACTGCCGGTTCATGCGTCGGCCGGTGTAGACTTTGATGAGCAGGTACACGCCGTACGCGTAGCAGCCCGCCAGGTAGATGCCCATCACGATCAGCATGGCTCGCATCATCGACACGTCCTTGGTTCGGAAAACAACGTACCGCTCTCATCGACCGGCGGGTCGGCATGGACGTAGTTTCGATGCGCCTTGGCCGATAACGTCAGGCCAGGTCCTCGGGCATCAGCAGGTCATCCGACGCGACGGCGCGGGTAAGCGTTCGGCCGACCACCGCTTGCAGCGCGCTCGCGGGGACCCCCGTGCCCGGCCGCTTGACCGTGAGGTCCGACGCCAAGAGCACATGCCCGGCAGGCAGATCACGCAAGAGGCAGACGCTCTGCCGGGACACCCGACGGACGTCTGACTCGATCGCGTCGACCGACTTCGCCATGGGCCCGAGCATCCGCTCCGCGTCGCGCACGTTCGCGATGTACTGTGCCAAGCCCTCGGGGTCGAGACTCGCCGCGTGGTCGGGCCCCGGCGCATCGCGGTCGTGGGTCAGGTGCTTCTCAAGCACGACTGCGCCGGCCGCCGTCGCGAGCGCGCCGGTGTGTAGCGCGGGCGTGTGGTCGGAGTACCCCACCGGCGTCGCAAAACGCTGCGCGAGTACGACCATGCCATTGAGCCCCGCATGCTCGGGCGGCGTCGGGTAGCTCGACACACACTGCAGCATCGCACCCGACGCGGGATGGTCATGGAGTAACTTCGCTGCCGGCACAAGCTCGTCCAGCGTGCACGTCCCGGTCGAAAGCAGGACGGGCAAGCCAAGTGAGAAAACCGCTTCGAGCAGCGGCGTGTTGACTGCGTCGGGCGAGGCGGTCTTCACCGCGCTAAGCCCGAGCCCCGCGAGCGCCTCGACATCGCCGGGGCTGAAGGGGGTCACGACAAAACCCAGCCCCGCCTTGGACGCTGCAGCACTCAACGACGCGAGGGCTTCGATCGAGAGCGCGAGGTTGGCCAGCAGCGCGTGCTGGCTCCGGGCAGAGCCGCGCTGGTAGCCCGCCAGCTCCGCCTGATTCGAGAGCAGCCGGTCGGGGTGGAAGTACTGGAACTTCACCGCGTCCGCGCCGGCCTGTGCCGCAGCGTGGATCAGGTCGGCCGCCCGCCCCGCGTCGCC
Organism: Phycisphaerales bacterium JB063; assembly: GCA_044439905.1. Lineage (GTDB taxonomy): Bacteria > Planctomycetota > Phycisphaerae > Phycisphaerales > Phycisphaeraceae > JAHQVV01. Next base: position 50,921 of record JBITAC010000093.1, read on the forward strand.
GTCGTGGTTCACCCCGATCTCCGCGACGACGCACACACGCGGCGGCGCGTCCGGCGTCGCCGGCCCAAAGGACAGCGGCCGCGCACGGGGTGACACCGATCGGGCAGGACTGGACGCGGGGCTTGGCATCCCCCTCAGTATCGGCGAATCCGCATCCACAGGCCGACAATCCCCGCGTTTGCCCGACGCCCTCGCCCGCCCTAAAATACTCGGCTCGCTACCGACCGGGTAGCTCAATGGTAGAGCATCGGCCTTTTAAGCCGCTGGTTCTGGGTTCGAGTCCCAGCCCGGTCATTCCCTCTCTCTCGCTGATCCCCGAGGACTCGGGGGTTGCCTGCCAACAACACGCTGACCGATGGCATTTGTGGGTTATGCATTGAGCAGCCGGTCAACGCTGACGCGGCTGGGGATCGCCGACTGCGCGCCCAGCGCGGTGGTTGCCAGTGCACCCGCGGCACATGCGAAGCGCAGGGCTTGGGGCAGGTCGGCTCCGCGACTCAACTGGGCGCAGAGCGCGCCGCAGAACGTGTCGCCCGCGCCGGTCGTGTCGATCGGGTCCACCGGAAACGGATCGATGCTCATGCGGGTGTCGGGTGTGGCGAGGGCCGCGCCGCGTGGGCCGAGTGTCACCGCGACGGCGCCGACGCCGGTGGCGAGCAGCGCATCGGTGATGCGATGCAGGTCGGTCGTCTGATCGTCTGCCGCCACGCCCGCGAGCCAGCGTGCCTCGGTCTCGTTGACCACCAGGAGTGATACGCGCGCATTGATGATGCGCTGCGGGTGATCGACGGTGGGGGCGTAGTTGACGACCGTCGACACCCCGTGCTTGTGGGCCAGCTCAAGCCCGGCCTCAACGGTTTCGAGGGGGACCTCCATCTGGAACAACACGACCGAGGCCTGCGCGATGTCGGTTTCGAGCGGTGCCAGGTCGGCGGGCAGCAGGCGGTGGTTTGCGCCGGGTGCGACGGCGATGCTGTTTTCGCCGTGGTGGTCGACCATGATGAGCGCGGTGCCGGTGGGTGTGTCGGGATCGGGTTCGTTGGGGACGACGTCGATGCCTTCATGTTCGAGAGCGCTGCGCATCATTTGGCCGTGCCCATCGTCGCCCAGACGCGTGATGAAGGTGACCTGCGTGTCGGCGCGTGCGGCGGCGACGGCCTGGTTCGCGCCCTTGCCACCGCAGACCGTGACGAACGTGCCGCCGCCGACGGTTTCGCCCGGGCGGGGCAGGTGCGGGACCCGGCAGACCAGGTCGATGTTCGAGCTGCCGACGACGACGACACGGCCTGGCATGGCGGGCTCCTTGCGGGGGTTTATACTTTCGGGGTGTTCGTTACTCATGCTGGAGCCGACCCATGCTTCGAGGGATCTCGCCCCTGATCAGCCCGGACCTGCTCGCGACGATGTCGCGGATGGGCCACCGCGACGAGCTTGTCCTTGTCGATGCGCATTACCCGGCCCACAGCATGAACCCGCACGTGATCCGCGCGGACGGGTTGATGATCCGGGACTTGCTCGAGGGCATCCTGCCTCTGTTTGTGCTCGACGACTATACGCCCAAGCCGTTGGTGATGATGGCGGCGAACCCCGGCGATACGCTGGACCCCGCGGTCGAGGCGAAGTTCCGTGAGCCGATCGATCGGCACGCGCCCGGTTCGCCGGCGATGGACTACATCCCGCCGATGGATTTTTACGAGCGCTCGCGCAAGGCGTACGCGATCGTCGTCACGGGCGAGACGGGCAAGTACCACAACATCCTCCTGACCAAGGGCGTTACGCCGGTGTAGCGGCCGGGGTCTTGGGTGTCAGCCGTAGCGACTCGAGCCGGCTGCGTGTCAGCTCGCCCGCGACGCCTTGCGGGTCGTCTGCCAGCCATGCGATCATGCGATGAAGCAGCCAGCCGCCGGCGGCGGTGGTGTGGTCCAGCGCGCTGACGAGCACCAGCCCTTGCCCCATCCGGAACGCGAAGAGGTCGTCGGTGATGTTGATCTTGCCGACCGAGTCGTGCGTGTGGATCAAACGGATGCAGGGTGTGACGTCGTCTTCGATCCCGAGTTGGGCGGTGGGCACCGTGCGGACCCAGCGGTGGTGCAGGTCGCGGTCGAGCGTGTCGAGGATCAGCGTGGGATCGACGCCGGTGAGCGGGCCGTGGTCGAGGATCAAAGGCGACTGCCCCCACAGGGTCGGGATGATCGTAGGCAGTGAGCCGGGCGAGCCGTCGGGCAGCAGCAGCAGTCGGCCGCCTCGCTCGACCCAGTCCAGTACGGCCGGGCTCAGTGCGTGCGCGGCGAGCACCCGGGCTTTCAGAAACGACTCTTGCGGGGCATCGGCGTCGAGCGGCGTGGTATGGCTCAGCAAAGTGGCGGCGTCGGGCGGCACGCGCCGCCAAGACTTGACGCCCAGGCCCCAGCCCGAGCTGTAGCTGGCCTCTTCAAAACCGAGCGGCTCGGGCTCGCGCTGTGTCGCGAGCGACGCGATGCGGTGCGCGGGCGTGCCGGCCTCGGGCAGCAGCCAGATACGCCAGCGGTTGCCCGGCGTGCCCGCCGCGCGGGCGGTGATGTTGAGCTCGATCGGCGTGTCGGACACGGGCAGATCGATCGAGTACGGCACCCAGGCGACTTGCCCGGGCTCGGCGTCGATCGCGAGCGTCGCCTGGTGGTGCCACCCGACCGTGGACGCATCGATGTTGAGGTCGATGGTACTGCCGATCGGTGTCTCGCCAAACGCGGCTGCGCCGAGTTCGAGTTGGAGCGTTTCGCCCATGCTGAAGCTACGCATGTGGTTGGGGGTGCGGAGCAGCAGGGCGTTGGGCGCGAGCCAGGGGCGTGTCTGCGCGGGGGTGAGTTTCCAATGGTCCAGATCGTCCATGAACCCGAGTGGGCACTGCGCTACATCGCGCAGGCCATTTTGGACGAGGCCGGCGTGGTCGGGGTTTTGCCGGAAGACCTCGGTCTGCCACTTTCGCCCGTTCAGGTGCCAGTCGCGTGCGTTTTGGCGGAAGCGTTGGAGCGTCGTGTTGCTGTAGCGCTGGGCGATCTGCTGTTCGATATGGGTGGCGTGGTCGAGGACCCGGCAGACCCACCACGGCCGATCACTGCCCAACGCCGTGTGCAGCGAGGGGACATCGGGCCAGTCGTTGTAGAGGATGGATTCGCCCATGACAAAGGGTTTGGGCGTGAGCGGGGCGAGCGTGGCATCCATGTCATCGAGGAACTCGGGCCAGCGTCCGCTGTTTTCGTAGGTGTGTTCGTCGTAGAGGTGGGTCTGCTCGGGCGGCACCAGCCGAAGGAACGCGGTCTGCACCTGGAGCAGGCGGTCGGGCATGAGCTGGTTGGCGCGGTCCCACCACCACTGCGCGAGTTGCGGGTCCATCGCGTCGTGCTCGCACGAGCCGGAGACGATAACGACCGAGGGGTGTGAGCGGTCCATGCGGAAGAAACGCTCGAAGTGCTGCTTGAACGTCTCGCGGTTGCTGTCGTCCATGGCCGGCTTCCAGATGGGGTGTTCCTGCCAGAGCAGCATGCCCATCTCGTCGGCGATGTCGTAGTAGTTTTGCGGCGGGTACCAGAGGCAGACACAGACGCAGTTGATCCCCATGGCCTTGAGCGCCCGGAAGCGTCGGCGCAGCTCGGCGGACGACGGCGCGGGCGCGGTCTGCATCGGTTCATGGCCCCAGTCGAGCATCGCGCTCAGGTGGATCGGCTGGCCGTTGAGGCGGATGCGTCGGCCGGCCGTCTCGATCGTGCGGAAGCCGAAACGCCGCGTGATCCGGTCGCTTTCCTGCCCGTCGGCGTCGATGAGCCGGCACTGGGCGGTGTAGAGCGTGGGGGCGTTGGGGGACCACGGCTCGGGCCCATCGATCGTGAGGTGCAATGCTGCCTCGCCACCTTTGAGGACGACGGCGTCGCCCGCGATCGCGTTGCCTTTGGGGCAGAGGACCTGGACGACGGCGGTGCAGCCGGCGCGGTCGGTTGGTGACTGGAGGTCGAGTTCGACTCGGCCGGTTGTCAGGTCTGCGAGCACGGTCATGCCGAGCGGGCCCAGGGCATGTTCGCGGGTCCGGCGGAGTTCGACGGTTTGCCAGAGCCCGGCGGGCTGTCGGCTGAGGATGTCGTGGAACCCTTTGGTGATGTGGCCGTGCTCGATGACGCGTTCGCCAATTTTGCTGGCCGGCGCGGGGCGGAGGCGATCGACCCGGAGCACGATGTATCTCGGTGCGTTGGGGTTTGAGGGCGGGGGGAGTTCGAGGTCGAAGGGCTCCCAGTTGCCGGTGTGTTCGCCGATGGGTTGGCCGTCGCACCACGCGTGGAGTTGAGTGCAGACCGCGCCGAAGCGCAGCCAGTCGCGCACGCCGGGCTCGTGCTGGAGGGGCAGGGTGATGCGGTACCACGCGACGTCTGTGGTGTCGTCGCCCAGGGCTTCGTTCCACGCGGCGGGCACGGCGGTGTCGCGCCAGTCGGCCGGGGTGTTGTCGGCGGCGTCGGGGTCGTACCAGCGCTGCGCCCGGCCGAGGTCTTCCGGGTCGAATCGGATCTGCCAGCGGGTTAGCTGCATGCGTTGTGCTCGGTGAGTGGCGAGACGGGTGACACGCTACATCGCCTCGGCGGGGGGGCGGGTCGGCTTGCCGGCACGAGGGGGCGGGACACGTCCGGCGTCGAGGATCACGGGGGCCGCGTCTGCGGGCGGGAGCGTGAACTGGATGGGCTGGCCGATGGTGGACGCCTGGCGTTGACCGTCGAGCTCAGCCCAGTAAGCCGTGCCTTCGCGATGCACTGTCAGCGATCGGCCGCGGACCCAGACGCTGTGGATCTCGGCCTGTGGCAGCACGCCGGGCAGAGGGTCGAGGGTGAGTGTCGCGCCGCCCGCCCTGTCGGCGCGAACACTCACACCCATCATGCCGGTGATGACCAGGTCCACCACCCAACTGTGTTGATAGTCGTCGATGCCGCGGTACTCGCACGGCTGGCCGGTGAACGGGTTGTAGTGTTCAAAGCAGTTGGGCCGAGCCAGGTCGCCGTGGTGGAACATCATGCGGACAAAGCGTTCGATCCATTGGCCGGCCAGCTCGCCGCACCGCTGGCGTGTCGCGTCGGGTAGTGCGTCGCGCCGCTTGTACTGGCGGATCAGGCCTTCGATGACGTGGCTGGTCGTCATCGGCCAGACGCGTCCATTCCACGGGCACAGGTGGCGTTTGCCTTGCCATCGCGCGTCGGCGCTGAAGTAGGGGTCGTCGAGCGCGCTTGAGGGGAGTGGCCAGGGCGTAGCGAATTCGTCGGGGTTTTGCAGGTGGCCCAGCATCGCGTCGACCTGCGCTGTGTCGGGCAGGTCGGTGAGCATGGGATAAAAACAGACCGCCGCCTTGACGCCGGTGCGCGATAGCCCGTTGGGCTCGAGGTCGCTGTAGAGCTTGTGGTCTGGGTCCCACATCCGGTCGGTGATGGCCGAGCCGATGCGCTTGCGTGCTTCGGTGTAGCGTGATGCGGCGGCGTCGTCGCCGAGACGCAGCGCGACTTCATTGAGGGCGCTGGCAAGCTGGTACGCGTACACCGTCGCGTCGACGCCCTTGAGCCGGGTCCGGCTGACCCAGCCGTCGGCGTCGGCCGAGGCGTTGACGGCCTGGTAGCGCGACATGTACTCCTGCCCGGTCTCGAAGTGGTTGGTGACCTCGATCGTGCCCGTCTGTTCCGGGTCGCGGCTCTGGGTCAGCCAGTCGAAGTATCGGCCAAGCCCGTCGAAGCCCCGGCGAAGGAACGCGGCGTCGGGGTGGATCGCGTCGACGGCGAGCAGTGCATCGCCCCAGTTGGCGTGGTAGAAGTCGGTGTTGATCAGCGCCGAGGTGTACACCCGGCCGTGGAACGAGCCGTCGGGCTTCTGGTTGTCGAGGAAGTTGAGCAGCGTGCCGCGGGCGACGCGTGGCGAGCGGGACCAGCGCGTCTCGAGCATGTGGCACTGCCCGCTGTAGGTGATCGGTGAGTGGAAGTACTCGATGCCCTCCGCGACGGCGGGGTGTTTGAGGTTGCCGGCCGGGCCGCGGACTTCGCACAGGTGAAGGCCGTACACGCGGTAGTCGAAGTAGCGTTCGAGGAACGCGTCGCCGCAGCGAAACGCGGGGTAGCTGTCGAAGTGCTCGTGCCAGTGCTGCTCGCTGGGGAGGTCGGCTTCGATGCCCGGCTCGTGCAGGGTCGCGTCCAGCTCGAAGCAGACGCCCTGTCCCGTTTCGCCTTCGATGCCGACCGACAGCCCGAGCCAGTCGAGCCCACGGTCATCGATGCCGGGCATGAACTCGATGGGCGCGAGCCCGACGCCCGGTTCCCACGACTCGGGGAACGGGCTCAGCCGCCACTCGGGGTGGCACGTCGTGCTTTGGCAGCGCTGTACTGAGCTGGCGTGCGGCGCATCGGGGGAGGCCTGGGCGCTAAGGCGCAGCTCCACGCCACGGGATCGGCTGCGCTCGTTGCGCGCGGTGGCGACCCCTTCCCACTGGATGCTTCGGCCATCGGGGGTTCGGGTGTACTTGGCGTCGGGCTGTGGGGTCTGCGCGCTGTAAGCCACGAGAAACGCCGTGCCCTTGAGCCCGGTCCACGTCCAGGACGACCGAAAGCGTCCGGCCGGGAGGACCGCCTTGGTCTCGGTGAGCTCCATGCCATCGGGCGTGGTGTAGGTCGAGACCAGCCGGTCGGGCCGCCAGTCGCGTCGGGTCTGGACCAGCGGGACGCCCATGCCATCCGCCCGGACGACCGCGACGCAGAAGAGCGGGCCAAATGCGAGCTCGAAGAAGTTGGCGGGGTCCCAGAAGCCGGGCTCGCGGAGCCAGACGGGGAAGGGTGGTGCCCAGATCGCCCCACAGCCATCGGCGAGGTACCACTTGTCCCCGCGCGCCAGCGCGGCGAGCCGGTCCTCAGCGGCGTCAGTCGGGACAGAGGATGTTTGACGCACAAAAAGGACTCCGAATAGTGATCCCGGCATCCGCCGACGCGGACACGCATCGGCTTAGCCCGATCAACCGTCTCGGGCCGGTGCCATGCACGATCTTACTCCAGCTGTTCTCTGTTAGCAAACATTTTTCTACTATACTGTACAATCCACACCGGCCACCCATGAATCAGACCTTCAGTGCATACCGAATGATCGCTTTCCCCCTCGCGGTCTTGATGGTCTTCACGCTCATCCCGACCGTGCTCGGGCTGGCGTTGAGCGTTTTCGAATGGGGCGGGGGTGCGGATGTTCCGCGGTTTGTTGGCCTGTCGCACTTCCGCGCGATGGCGGGGGACGAGACGATGCGGCACGCGCTGGTCAACACGCTTGCGTACGTCGCGCTGTCCGTGCCGCCGACGATCGTGCTCGCCTTCCTCTTGGCGGTCGCGGTGGATGCGGACTGGTTTGTGGGCAAGTCGGTGGTGCGTGCGACGATCTTTATGCCCACGATTGTGTCGATCGTCGCGATTGGTTTTGTCTGGCGGTGGGTGCTTGATGACCAGGCGGGGCTGCTGAACTGGGGCCTGCGGACGTTGGGGGTGACGGACCCGCCCAACTGGCTGATCGATGGGCGCTGGCCGATGGTGTGGATCATCCTCGTCGCGGTGTGGCGGGGTGTTGGATTTTGCCTCGTGCTCTACCTGGCGGCGCTGTCGTCGGTGAACCGCAACCTGTACGAGGCCGCGGCGATCGATGGCGCAAGCAGGTCGCAGATCCTGCGTTACATCACTTGGCCTTCGGTTCGGCCGATGACGGTGTTCCTCGTGATCACCAGCGTGATCGCGGCGCTGCAGGTGTTCGACCTGGTGTACATCATGACACCGGGCCGGGAGAACGCGTTTACCACGGTGCTGAACCTGTACCTTTACCGGCAGTTCGCGGAGTTTGCGAACTTCGGTTACGCGGCGGCGATCGGGATCGTCATCTTCGGCATCACGCTCGTGTTCACCGCGGTGCAGTTGGGCTGGGCGCGGTGGAAGGGGGACGTGGCATGAGCGCGTTGTCGAGCAAACCCCCGCTGGCGGCCCGGCTAACGATCCACGCCGTGGTTTATGCGGCCGCGGCGACGATGCTGCTGCCGTTCTTATGGATGGTGGCGACGTCGCTGAAGACCGCGTCGGCCGCGAACCAGCCGCCGACGCTGGGGACGCTGATCCCCACCGACCCGCAGTGGGGCAATTACGCCGAGGCGGTCCGTGCCGCGGGGCTGTTGCAGTTCTACAAGATGAGTGTCGGCGTCGCGGTGGTGACGACCGTGCTCGCGGTCGCCCACAACGCGCTGGCGGGCTACGCGTTCGCGAAGCTGCGCTTCAAGGGCAAACGCATCCTCTTTGGCATCACGCTCGCCACGATGATGCTGCCGGCTCAGGTGTTCTTCATCTTCGCCTACGTCATCTGCTCAAAGCTCGGCTACGTCGACGACTTCCGCGGGCTGGTTGTCCCGTTCCTCGCCAGCGGGTTCGGCGTGTTCTATATGCGGCAGGCGATCGCGTCGGTGCCCGATGCGTTGATCGAGGCGGCCCGGCTTGATGGGATGAGCGACGGCGGGATCTTCTGGGTGATTATTCGGCCGATCGTTTGGCCCGCGATCGCGGCGCTGGGGATCTTTACGTTCATGAACTCGTGGAACAGTTTTTTCTGGCCCTTGATTATCATCGACAGCAACGAGAACAAGACGCTGCCTCTCGCGATCGCGGAGCTGGCGGCGGGTAAGTATGTGCAGTCCTGGCCCGTCGTGATGGCGGCGGCGACGATCCTGGTCGTGCCGTTGATTCTGGTGTTCTTCCTGGCACAGGGCGCGTTTATCCGCGGCGTGGCGCTGTCGGGCTTGAAGGAGTAGCCGTATGCTTCGATCGGTCGCCATCTTCTTTTTCGCGCTCATCGCGGGCACCGCGGCGGTCGTGCTCCCGGACCTCGGGCTGCGCGGCGGTGGCGGTGACGGCCGGGCGACGATCCGCATGGCCGTGTGGGGTATGCCCTTTGAGGACCGCCTCTTCGAAGACGCTTACGCCCGAGGCCACGAGAAGCTCAACCCGCTGGTCAGTGTCGACTATCAACGCCACAGCGATCTGTACCAGAAGTACAACGCCTGGCACGCCAACGGCGAAGGGGCCGAGGTCATGCGCCTCGGGCTCGATTACTACGACCAGTTTGTCGAACGCGGGATGCTCAAGCCGCTGGACGACTTCATCGGCCTGCCTGCGCCGTACGGGCTGAGCGAAGACGACCTTGCCGCCTTCCCGCCCGGCCAGCTTGATGTGCTACGGATCGACGGCAAGCTCTACGGCCTACCGCAGGACAGTTCGCAGTACGGGCTCTACTACAACAAGGCGATCTTCGACGCGTACAACGCCGAGCATCCGGATGATCCGCTGTCGTACCCTTCGCCGGCGTGGACCTGGGCTGAGCTGCGCGACGCGGCGCGGAAGCTGACGCAACGTTCAGACGACGGCGCGCTTGAGGTTGCGGGGCTGGACATGCCGGTCTGGGCGTGGGTGTTTTTCAACTTCTTTGGGCAGGCGGGGGGCACGATGTGGGCCGACGGCGGCGCGACGACGTTGGTCAACAGCGCCGCGGGTGTTGAAGCGCTTGAGTTCATGCGGACGCTGATTGTCGAGGACAAGAGCTGGCAGCCGTATTTTGGACAGGAGCAGGGGTCGGGACCGACGGCGCGTTTTGCCGCGGGTCGTACAGCGATGATGTTTGGCGGGTCGTGGTGGGTCCCGTTCTTTGACGGTACGAGCCCGGAGCTTGATTATGCGGTGAGCGGGCTGCCGCGCGGGAAGGTACCGGCGGTGCCCTGCGGGATGGTGATCTGGAGCATGAGCGCCAACGCGGCGAACCCGACCGAGGGTTGGCGGATGTTGCGTTGGCTGGTCGAGGAGGAGCAGGCGGCGGCGTACTGGGACACCCTGCGCGTCGCGCCGCCGGCGAATGTTGCGGTGCTCGGTTCCGAGGCGTTCCGTTCGACGTCGGGCATCCCCAAGCGTGATGCCGAGGGCGAGCCGATCCCCGGGCAGTGGGAGGTCCCGCCGTTGCCGCGTGAAGACTACGAAGACCGCGCGGCCTGGCTGAATTATGCGTGGACGCCGGACCCACAGACGGGTACGCCGCCGGGCTACGTGATCGCCGGGCGATATCAGCAGCAGCTCCAGGCCGAGCTTCAGGGGGTGCTCGAGACTTTCCTTGCAGACCCCGCCAACCAGGACCCCAAGGCGCTGCTCGACCGCGCCGCCCGCCGGACCCACGAACAGATCGACCGCGAACGCGAGGCCCAGGGGCTCAAGCCGATCGAACGCTAGCAGGTGACTCGTACCAGACGCTTCGCGGACTCAGCGTCGGCGTGCAACACCTTGACGACAACGCATCGCTCCGCACGAACAACCACAGCGGCCCACGAATCATGATTTTCCAACCCACCCCGACCCACTCCCCAAAGAGGCACACCATGAAGTTCACCACTGCCACCCTTCTTGCCGCGGCCACGACGTTTACCCTCGGCTGCTCCGCGACCGGGTTGCCGGTCGTCACGGTCGATCGCGATAATGTCGAGATCACCGAGTCGTGTGAGGTGCGTATCCCCGCAGGCACCGTGATCCAGGACGCCGACGGCAACGGCGTGATCCACATCGCGGCCGACGGCGTCACGGTGGTTTTCGCCGAGGGCAGCGCGCTGCGCGGCAATACACCCGACACGCTGCCCAACGCCTACGCCGGGCTGGGCATCCGCATCGACGGGCACACCGACGTGACGCTGGAAAACGCGCACGTCCACGGCTACCGCGTCGGCGTCTACGCCACCGCCACCGACAACCTCACGATCGACGGCGGCGACTACTCCGACCAGTATCACCCCAAGCTCACCTCCACCGCCGAGCGCGAGGGCGGCGGCGACTGGCTCAGCCCGCACAACAACGACAACAACGAGTGGCTCAACAACTACGCCGCCGCGATCTACATCGAAGACGCCACCGGCGTCACCGCCCGCAACATCACCATCCGCAAGGGGCAGCACGGCCTGCTCTTTGACCGCGTCGACGACTCGTTCGTCTACGACAACGACATCTCCTTTATCTCCGGCTGGGGGTTCGCGATGTGGCGCTCCAGCAACAACATGGTCAGCCGAAACGCCTTTGATTTCTGCATCCGCGGCCACAGCGAGGGCGTCTACAACCGCGGCCAGGACTCCTCGGGCATCGTCCTCTTTGAGCAGTGCAACGACAACCTGTTCATCGAAAACTCGGCGACTCACGGCGGCGATGGCATCTTCGGTTTTGCCGGCCTCGAGTCGCTCGGGCTCCCCGATCGCCACGAAGAAGGCCGGGACTACGAACGCCTCGGCTGCAACGACAACCTTTTCATCGGCAACGACCTGTCCTACGCCTCGGCCCACGGCCTGGAGATGACTTTCGGCTTTGGCAACATCATTATCGACAACCGATTCGTCGAGAACGCGATCTGCGGCGTCTGGGGCGGCTTTTCGCAGGAGACGCTCATCATGCGCAATGAGTTCCGAGGCAACGGCGGCATGGCCTACGGCCTGGAGCGAGGCGGGGTCAACATCGAGCACTCCATCGACAACGTCATCGTCAACAACGACTTCATCAACAACCGCGCGGGTATCGCGCTCTGGTTCGATGACCCGGGGCAGATCGCGACCCTCCCGTGGGGCCAGGCGAACTACGGCGAACTCGACGGCAACGTGATCGCACAGAACCGATTTGTGATCGACGATACGCCCCAGCCGTTCTTCTTCCTGGGTGAAGGTGAAAAGCGGATTGGCGTCCTGCTGCGCGATGACAGCAGCGCCGGCCGACTCGCGCCGGTGGCGATGGTCGGCAACACGTTCGAGGTGGACCCGGCGGTGGGTGAAGAGGTCGCGTTATGGAACGAGACTCAGACGGTCGCGGGCGAGATGCCCGAGATGCCCGAGATCGACGTCCCCGAGGCGATGGGCTCGTCCAGCCCCGTCGGGGCCCGCGCCCATCTTCGCGGCCGAGAGAACATCATCATGGGCGAGTGGGGGCCTTGGGACCACGAGAGCGTTTTGATCCGCCCGGTGTCGGTCTCTGCCTCGGCCCGCGTGTTCCAGGTCTTCGGGCTGGATGGGACGCTCAATGCCGAGGTCGAAGGCAGCGGCGTTACGGTCACGGTGGAAGATGATGACGTCCTGCCCGGCACGAAGCGCGTCACCGTTCGCGGCGCGTCGGGTGTCCATGCGTACGACCTCACGCTCACCAGCGGCGACTGGACTTATGAATCCTCGGGCACGCTGCTCAATGTCGAGTGGCAGGGGGTGACATTCAACTACCCGATGGAAGACGATCCGCGCGAGAACGAACAGGCCTGGATCGCTCACGCCAAGGGCGACTCGGCGGTCCACTTCACCACCGACGCGATCAGCTACCCCTTCGGTGGCGGGGGGATGAGCGATCAGGGCATCAGCGACGAAGTCACCGCCGCACGCCTCGCGCCAGACCACTTCGGCGTCCTGGCCAAGGCCGAGGTCCCGCTCACCGCGGGCACCTGGCGGATCACCACGCTGACCGACGACGGCATCCGGATCGCGGTCGACGGCGACCTCTTGATCGATAACTGGACCTGGCACGCCCCCGAGACCGACACCGCGACGTTCACCCTGAGTCGTGACCAGAGCGTCACGCTGGAGCTGGCCTACTTCGAGCTCAACGGCGGGGCGACGCTCGACTTCAAACTCGAACCCGTAGAGGACTAAATCCCGACGCGGTGGGGCGGGCGTCCCGCCTGCCATCACGCGAGTCGTGAGCCAGGCGATCCTCCCCCCCATGTTCGCCGGCCGGCAGGCGGGGCGCCGACCCCACCACGCGGGATCGTTACAGCCATGCAACATCCGATGAATGACATCACAACCCTTCGGCCCGGTGTACGTACCTATTCGCTGTCTGCGGAGAACCCGACGGGTCGGAAGGGCGGCGGTGCGCAGGCGCTGCCGACCGACACCGACAGCGCCCCGGGTGCGTCGGAGATGGGTAAGGGCTGGAAGGTTCGGCCGTGCCTGCGCAACCTCAAGCCCGGCGACACGGTGACCCTCGCGGATGTGGACGGGCCCGGCGTGGTCCAGCACATCTGGATCACCGTGCTGACCAGTGTGCACCGGCACCTGGCGCTGGAGGTGTACTACGACGGTGCGGATGAGCCCAGCATCCGAACGCCGCTGGGTGATTTTTTTGCCAACGGGCTCGACGGCCTGGCGAATGTCTCGTCGCAGCCGGTCGCGGTTGTGCCGATGGGCGGGATGAACAGCTATTGGCCGATGCCGTTTCGTAAGCACCTGAAAGTGATCGTGCGTAACGATGGGCCGACCACGGTCGAGGAGTTTTTCTACCAGATCACCTACAGCGCGCAGCCGGTGGCGGACGACGCGGGCTACTTGCACGCGTTCTGGCAACGTTCGCAGACGACACGCGAGCACCCCGAGCACACGATCCTGCCGCGCATCGACACGGCCGGGCACTACGCCGGGACGTACCTCGTGTGGAACCAGCTCAGCAACGGCTGGTGGGGCGAAGGCGAAGTGAAGTTTTTTATCGATGGCGATGCCGACGACGCGCCGACCATCTGCGGCACGGGCACGGAGGACTACTTCGGCGGGGCATGGGGCTTTATCAAGCACAACCCCGACGACCTCCGCCCGCAGACCTACACCACGCCGTACCTCGGCTATCCGCAGGCCGTCTACGAAGCAGACGGAAAGGCCGGGCAGCGCGTCCCCGGGCATGCGCTCTATCGCTGGCACCTGCCCGACCCGATCCGGTTTGAACAAGACCTGCGCGTCACCGTCCAGGCGCTGGGCTGGTATCCCACGCGCAAATACCAGCCGCTCACCGACGACATCGCTTCAACCGCCTACTGGTACGGCAAGACGCCGACGGCCGCGCCGCCGCTACCGACACTCAACGAACGCCTGCCACGCTAGGCCTTGTCAGAGCACGACGCGTCGGCGAGAGTCTGTCTGCGGGAGGATCATTCACTCGCTCATGCTTCGTGCTCTGACGGAGTCCCCGCCTCACCCCGCCGCCGCGCGCTCCGCATCGCTCATCCCGATCAGGTCGACGATGTCATCCACCCGCACGACCTCACCGGTCTGCGCCGACTTTCGGACCGCCTCCATCAGGCAGAACGTCTCGAGCCCTTCGACCAGGCCCGGCGCGTTGGGCGTGCCTTCGATCAGCGAGCGTGAAAAGTGGTCGGCGTAGTTCGCGAATTCGCCGTAGTGCATGCCGTGCACCTCGTTGTTGAAGTAGTACCCCCGCTTCTCGTAGAGGTAGTCCTCGGTGACCTCCGCGCCTTCGGGCCCGGTGTGCAGGTAGCGCATGTCGTGGTACTGCGCGAGCGATGACCCCGCGCTGCCGTAGAGCATCAGCTCGATGGCGTTGCGCGCGCGGGGTAGTTCATGCAGCCCGTAGTTACCCAGCGCCCGGCCAAGCGTGCCGTCCTTGCCCACGACGTTGACCGTGTACAGGTCGTTATTCTCGATCCCGTACGATCGGCCAAGCGCGGTGCGCGTCCCGATCGCGTGGACTGTGTCGATCGGCCCGCAGTACCACCGAAGCAGGTCCAGCGGATGACTCATGCCCATGTACACCCAGTCCGAGTCCGTCACCGCCCACGGGCTCTTGTCGTAGAACCAATCCATGCGGTGGTTGTAGTGGGCGTCGGCCAACTCGACCGTGCCGACCTCGCCGCGCTCGAACGCCGCGCGTTGTCGGCGGAAGGGCTCGAAGAACCGCGTGCTCTGGCCGACCTGTAGCCGCATCCCCGTCTCGCGCGATGCCTGCAGGATGCGCTTTGCATCGTCGACCGAGTTGACCACGGGCTTGGTGCAGATGACGTGCTTGCCTGCGCGGAACGCCCGCTCGATGTGTTCGCCGTGCATCGGGTCGGGCGTGTAGATCGCGACGATGTCGACGTCGGTGCGTGCGAGCATCGCGTCGTAGTCGTCGGTGTAGAACAGGCCCGGGGCGTCGCGTTGTGCGGCGGCGAGCTTGTCCGGGTTCATGTCGCAGCCGGCAGCCGCGCGGGCGTGGGGCGAACGGTACAACGTTTCGCCGGCTGTACCGACGGTCGCGGGGATGGGTGTGTTGAGCCCAGCCAGGAGGGTGCGGCCCTCGTGCAGGCCCAGTACACCGATGCCGAGTGGGGGTTGAAGCGCGGTCATGGGGTGATTCCCGAGGGGTGAAAAGCGTGTTTTCGGACTGTTATGGCGGGTCGAGTGCGAGCCAGCAAATTTTCGTTTGATAAGGGTTGACACCGACCCAGTGACGATTATAGTAATCATTGTTGTTCGAGATAGTGAACTTCTGCCTGATCGTGTGGCATCTTCTAACCCTGTCCTGATTTTCACTCACCCTTTTGCTACGGAGGATCGAAATGAAACTTGCACTCACCACCGCCGCCGCCCTGCTCGCCGCTTCTGCTGTCAGCGCCGCGCCGATCGCTTTGTCCAACGCGGGCTTTGAAGCGCCCGACCAGTCGCCCGTCGCCGTCGGCGGCGACCTCGACGACTGGGGTCCTAACGGTGGCTTCGCTGACCACGCCGGCTTTGCTCGTCCTAACAACGGCTCGCTCGGCGCGGGCTTCGGCTTCTACACGCCCTCCGGCGAAGCCGTGCTCCAGGCCACCGGCATCACCATCACCGCCGGCAACATCTACAGCTTCTCCTCCTGGGCGACCGGCGGCAGCAACGGCACGGGCAACGTCGGCTTCGTCCTCGCTTATGACAACGGCACCGGCGACATCTCCGACGGCATCAGCGCCGGCGAGTACACCATCTTCGCTACCGCTGACGGCATCACGGACGACACCTGGCAGTCGTTCGCAGGCGTCTCCGCCGTCGGCACCGCCGACGCACTGGGCAACGAACTCCTCGTCGGCTGGGGCCCCAACCTCGCCGCAGACCCCGACGACATCTGGTTCGACCAGGCCAGCGCCAGCGTCGACGTCGTCCCCGAGCCCGGCTCGCTCGCACTGCTCGGCCTCGGTGGCCTCGCGCTGATCCGACGCCGCCGCTAATCACGCGAAACACACCGCTTCCTCCTTTACGCCGCTGCGCCTGTCCCCACGGACGCAGCGGCGTTTTCGTACGTCGGCCCGGCGTGGGCTATACTCCACCCGATGCCAGCACCCAAGTCGCCCAACAACACGCGTAGCAGCCGCCAGCCCGCAGCCGAGCCGGCCGACTCCAACAACCTCGGCATCGGCGAACGCACACGCCACGCCCGCAAGGAGGCCGGCATGACCCTCGCCGTCCTCTCACGCGCCTCGGGCGTCTCCAAGGCCATGCTCTCGCAGATCGAACAGAACAAGGCCAACCCCACCGTCGCCGTGCTCCACAAGGTCGCGACCGCCCTCAACACCACCGTCGGCGACCTCATCGACCAGCCCGACCCCGAGCCCCTCTTCGAGGTCATCCGCGCCGGCGACCCGCACCACGTCTGGACCTCTAACCAGGCCTGCTCGGGCCGGTCCCTCTCGCCGCTGTGGATGGAAAAATCCCTCGAGTTCTTCGACCTCAGTTTCCCCAAGGGCGGCGAGTTGCTCTCCAAGCCGCACGCCGCGGGCACCATCGAGATCGCTACCATCCTCAAGGGCGAGGTCGAGATCCGCTCCGGCGGCCGAGTCATCAAGCTCCTGGTGGGTGACTCCGCGACCTACTCGGCGGATGTGGAGCACCACCTGCGAAACTCCGGCCGGGGCGAGGCAAACGTCCTGCTGGTGGTCAGCTACAGCAGCACGCCCTGAAACAACGCCATCCCGCCACGCGTCTGTGCCCACGAGGTTTACCCAGAACCCCGATTTTCGCGTGCGCCGAGTGAAAGTCATTGACAATGGACTTTTGTTCGCTAAAGTGAACAGGTGTGGATCGCCTTTTCCCCTTAGAGAACCGTTCGGAGCCCATCATGCCTTCCTCATTTCGCCGTGGTTTTACACTGATCGAACTGCTGGTGGTGATCTCGATCATCGCGCTCCTGATCGGGATCTTGCTGCCCGCGCTGTCCGCTGCACGTGAGTCGGCGCGCCGCTCGCAGTGCTTGGCGAACAACCGGTCGCTGGCGCAGGGTGCCGCAGGCTTCGCTGTCGATAACAAAGATTCATTGCCCTCGAATGAAGGGTATGACGGCGGATGGAACGGCAATGGGGCATCACCGTGGATGCGTAGCTGGGTCTACTGGGTCGATAACCCGGGCGAGTACGACTCGCAGGCGGGCCTGGACGATCACGCCGCGGTGAGTGGGACGATCTACCCCTACATTGAGACGAAAGACATCTATCGCTGCCCGAGCGTGCCGCTGGGTACTGCCCTGAAAGCGGGCGACGGCAGCAATGGCTATTTCGACTACACCATGATGCTCGGGCTCTCCGGTGCACGGGTCGAGTCGGTGCCTTTGCAGTCAACCGTGCCTGACTCGAGCATCGGAAACGTTCCCACCCCCGTATTCTTCGAAGAAGACTACGCGCAGAACCTGAACCTTGCGGCGCCCGACGGTGGCCACTTTGGTAACGACCGGATCGGGTCCTGGCACCAAGGCGGGACTGGCACGATCGCATCGGTTGATGCAAGCGCCCATAGTCTGAAGTCTGACCCATCAACCCCCGAAGGTGAATTGCGGGCCGATGAGTGGCTCGGCGACCCTGTCCCGGGGATCGGCAGTTCGATCCCCCGTGAGTCCAGCGGTGACTACGAGGGATGGGTTTATCTGCAAGGCACCGGCGCGATCAGCGCTTCTCCGCCCATCCCGTTCTGGGGCGGCTGGAACCGCTAAGTCAACCAGAGGCGTCGCTTTGGATTCTCGGGTCTTTGTGGCGCTGTGGATTTAGGGCCTTTCGGCCAGTCGCTGATAAGTGTGATAGCACGCCGAGTGGGTGACGTCTTTGGAGGCAGTTGTTGGATGTAGCCGTCGGCGGTTGGATCAGTTCAGGTGAAGGTATCAGGAAGGTGTATTCAGCAGTGCTGGGGTGGGAGTCGATACATCCTTGTACGTCTTATATCTTGCTCTTCTCGATCTTCCGGTACTCGGTGGGGGAGACCCCCTCGTGCGAGAGGAAGTCGGCCCGGAGGCGTGATGTGCTGGAGAAGCCAGACAGGAACCCGACCGCTTTGATCGGCAGGGCGGTCTTGGTCAGCAGCCGCTTGGCCCGGCTTAGTCGACACTGCACGATCTCTTCGTGAAGCGAGTGGCCGATGCTCTCGCGGAAGTGGCGCTCGAGCGTGCGTCGGCTGACGTGGGTCATCGACGCGAGCTGATCGATCGAAAGCGTGCGGTGGCTGTGTGACCAGATGAGTTGGCGAGCAAGATGGGCGAGCGTCTCGGTTACGCTGTCGGCTTCGTCGGCCGGGGCGGGCTCGCTGGATGCCCCCTCGATCGTCTCGGCGATCAGCGCCAACGCGTGCGACGAGTGCGAGATCGAGTTGCTCGCGGGGGCTTTGCTGGCGTTGCGAAACAGCTTGTCGAAAAGCGAATAGAGCAGCTCGGTGTTGTTGCACTGCATCACCGCGTGGTCTTCCGAGATGAACTTGTCTGCCCAGAACCGGTAGGGTGTCTCGCCGCTGAAGCTGATCCACTTCTCGGTCCAACCCGTCGCGGCGGCGGGGCGGTAGCGGTGCCAAACCCCGGGGAACAGGAAGATCGCCGAGTGTGCCGGCACGTCGATCGGCCCGGTCGCTTCCGATTCAAAGCAGCCCGCACCCTCAGAGATCAGCAGGAGCTGGAACTCGGGCAGCACACGACCCCGGTTCCAGGTGTAGTCATAGAGCTGGGGGTGGCCGCGTTCCGGGTACTCGGCGTTGGGCGCAATGGTCGCTTGGCCGACGCCGGTGAGGTATAGGCCCCAGTCCATGATGGCGTCGGAGACGGGCAGGTAGTTGTGCGCATTGTGCTGGCTGGAGACCTGCTTGGGGGGCTGCTTCTGTATCGGTGTCGTACTGGCTTTGCGTGCTTTCATATCAAAAACCGTGTTCAGGTCGAAACTAAAAAGAATGAAGAAAGTGGATCGTTAGATATCGTTTGATGGGCTGTGTTACGCCGTGTTGGCCGAGGTTTGTGGTCCGGCTCTGGGTGGCGGGGTGAGCGGCGATTCGGGCCGGGATGGGTTGGCGTCTAGGGCCTCCAGTGTCGGCTGACGTGCCTTTATTCTGTGCAACTTGTAGGGCCTGCTGAAAAAATGGCTGCCGTGAAATGCGCGATATGGCGCTCGGTGTGGTTGGGCTCATGATAACGTGAGTCTCCAGAAAGTCGACTTTATAGGTTCAAAAATGGTGTTTGAGGGTGAATGTAGACATCCTGGGGGATGGCCTTTGTGGGTCAAAAATGCCGCATAATGAACGTATTGCGTGTCTGGCGATTTTGAGCGGGAGGTTATGATTTGATCGTCCTGAAAGCGGACGCCAAGTGCGCTGCCGGGGCATGGATCAGGCCCGAGTTCGTCAGAACCACGTGAGGATCGGCATGTCAAGCCAAGCCAGAAACCCAATCTGCCTCCGCGAAGCAATCAAAGTTATTCAGTTCTTTTGTATCACCCAGGTTCAATCGGTCACCGCTGCGTGGCGTGGCCCTTCATATCGTCCCCTTGTGAGGAGTGTTTCAGATGACTGTTTCTAAAGTTGTGGGTGTGGTCGCGGGTCTTGCCGTTGTGGGCGCTGCGCATGGTGCAGTGGTGACGAGCATTGAGACAGACATCGCCAGCGGTGGCGGCGCGATGATCGGCGATCCTTACTCTCCGACATTCGTAGCGGGTGGCCCTTCGTCGACCGACCTCCTCCAGGGGCTTGCTCCGACTGCCTCGTCGGGTGACTTTACCCTTGAGATGTCTACAGGCGTCTCGGCGTTGACCGACGGCTCTGTGGATACCTTCTACGGCGGCGGTACCGCAGAGTCTGGCGTCCACGACGCGTATGCGACGGCGGGGAACACCAGCGGTGCCGGGACCTCGGTGACCTACACCCTCGCCTCGGCGACGGATATCTCCGAGATCGTGATCTTTGGCGGCTGGAACGATGCAGGCCGAGACGAGCAGGACTACAGCATCTTCGTTTCATCGAACGGCGGTGCGTCGTATACGCTGCTCGGTTCGGTCGAGACAAACCCGGGCGTGCAGGGCCAGGACGTCACGCCGGTATCGACGCGTGTCTCCTTTACCGACGACGCGAGCAGCGTGCTGGCGGCGGGTGTGACCAACATCCGTGTGGACTTCGACGCGGTTGAGAACGGTTACACGGGCTACACGGAAATCGATGTTTTCGCCGTGCCCGAGCCCGGCTCGCTGGCGCTGCTGGGCCTGGGTGGGCTCATGCTTGCCCGCCGCCGCCGTGCCTGACCACTTCGCCTCCTTCCGCTCCGTTCCACACGTGTGGTGCGGGGCGTTTTATCTCGATTCCCTATCACTCTGCGTGGAGTTTGATCATGTTGAAACGTCGTGCCTTTACGCTTATCGAGTTGCTGGTCGTGATCTCGATCATTGCGCTCTTGATCGCGATCCTCCTGCCCGCCTTGTCGGCCGCGCGTCAGTCGGCGCAGGACTCGCAGTGCCGGCAAAACCTGCATTCGCTCGGGCTGGCAGAGATGTCGTACGTGTCGGATAACAAGGACTCGTTTACCCCGGCAGAGACCTGGGTGGACTCGTTCGGATGGAACCGTACGGGCAACTTCAACTCAGCCGGTGTGTGGGAAGACCCCTCCAATCCCGACGAGATCACGGAAGGCGATCTTTATGAGTATATGAGCGAGGGGCTGGAGGGCTACCTGTGCCCGGTCGCGGAGATCAAACTCAAAAACAGTGATGGCTATCTGCGTTCGTACTCGCATGGCTTCTCGATCGGGCCATGGAAACAGTTCGGGGCGGGCTTCCTGAACGCGGATGCCGAGAACTACGACCGCGCGTCAGACCTCAAGGCACCTTCCGACATGCTGATGTACGCGGACGAGAACGACTTCCTGACAATTTCGCCCGACGGCTCGACCTACGGCGGCTTCCCGATCAATGATGGCATCCTGTATGCCCAGAAAAATGCGATCAACGACTGCCTGGGTTCGTTCCACAACTCAGGCGGCTCGACTGACCCGGATGGCAACGCCAACACCGGCCTCGCCTACGTGGTCTTTGCGGATGGCCATGTGGAGCCCAAGTCGTATGACGAGCCCGGCTTCGTGTTTCTGGATGGCGGGCTGTACTCGCCCACCGCTCGGATGATGGACGAGCGCGTACCCAATCCGTAAGCCGGTACGCAGCGTTACCCGTGCCTTAGGCCCCGACCTGTGAAAGCGGGCGGGGGCCATTCCTCGGTGGCCTCTCGTTTGGAAGCCGCCTTGCCACAGGACGTTTGGGGGACACAGTTAATCGATTACGCCTTAGGTATGGCTTGTCATCGTCGCGTCGGTATTTTGCTCAATGTGTAGGGAGCATCTCGTGGGTTCAGGAATCACAAGGAAGCCGGACGCGGGCCGTCTGCCGGTTGCGAAGCAACTCAGGCAGCCGGTGAACTGGGACCTGCAGGGCGACACGGCGGGCTATCAGCGGGCCGAGGCGGTCTACGCGACACATGGGGTGGATGTTGCGGCTGCGCTGCATCGTCTTACGACGGTATCGATCGCTCTGCCCTGCTGGCAGGGCGACGATGTGAAGGGGTTCGAGGACAACAGCGTTGCGGGGAGTCATGAGGATATGACGCTGAGCGGCGCCAGCCGTGGCCGGGCACGCAACGCGGATGAACTGCGGCAGGATATGGCTCAGGCGCTTCGGCTGATTCCGGGGGCGCACCGCGTCGGGCTCCATGCGTCCTACCGCGACTCGGGTACTCATCTGGACCGCGACGCGATCGGGGTCGAGCATTTTGCCGGCTGGATCGACTGGGCCAGGGAGCAGAAACTCGGGCTCGACTTCAACCCGACGCTGTTTTCACACCCGCTCAGCGCCGATGGTTTTACCCTGTCGCACCCCGATGCCGGTGTCCGGGCGTTCTGGGTGTCGCACTGTCAGCGCAGCCGAGCAATCGCCGCGGAGATCGCGCAGCAATTGGGCGGCACCTGCGTCAACAACCTCTGGATCCCCGATGGCTACAAAGATATGCCCGTCGACCGGTTTTCGCCCCGGCGTCGGCTGATCGATTCGCTTGATGCGATCTACCTCGCCGATCCGAAGCGCGCGGGCGTGGTAGATACTTTAGAATCCAAGCTGTTCGGGATCGGCAGTGAGACCTACGTGGTTGGGTCGCACGAGTTCTATCTTGGCTACGCGAGTTCACGCGGATTGACGCTTTGCCTGGATGCCGGCCATTTCCATCCGACCGAGAGTGTTGCGGATAAGGTCTCGTCGATGTTCTGCTACTTCGATTCGCTGCACCTGCATTTCAGCCGGGGCGTCCGGTGGGACTCCGACCACGTGGTGAGTTTTGACGACCAGACCCGCGCGATCGCGGGCGAACTGGTGCGTGGCGACTGCCTGGAGAAGACGCACTGGGGCGCAGATTTTTTCGATCCAAGCATCAATCGTGTCGCGGCCTGGGTCATCGGTGCACGTAGTATCTTGAAGTCGGTTTTGTATGCCCTGCTTGAGCCCAACGCGGCGCTGCTTGAGCAGGAACAGCGGTGGGACTATACACGTCGATTGGCGACTTTCGAGGCGAGCAAGACGTTGCCGTTTGGTGAAGTCTGGGAGCATTTCTGCAGGTCGCAGGGGGTGCCGGGCGAATGGGAATGGATGCGGGAAATCGAGCGATACGAGGCGGAAGTTTTGTCGTCTAGAGAGTAGCTGGTTGCGTGGTGGAACCCGCCCGAAGAGATGGCCTGCAACGGCCTTGGGCTATACGCCGGAAGCGTCCTGATTTTATGAGTGAGCCCGAACAAGCAACCCATGAATACGAACGCGAGCCCGTGCCCGAGGGGGGGCGGCTCGGGTTCCGTAGTTTTGTAGGCCAATACGCAGGCGAGCATTGTGCAGGCACGGAGTTAATGATCGGCCCGCTCTTTGTGGCGGCCGGGGTCAGCGCGGCGGGTGTCATCGGGGGCCTGATTGTCGGTAACTTGCTTGCCGTGCTGAGCTGGCGTTTTCTGACCACGCCGATCGCAACCCAGGCCCGGTTGACGCTGTACTACCACCTCGAAAAAATCTGCGGGCGGCACCTGGTCGTTCTCTACAACCTCGCCAACGGCGTGATGTTCTGCTTCCTCGCGGGGTCGATGATTACGGTCTCCGCGACCGCGGTGGGGGTGTGGTTCGATTTCTCGATGCCCGGGCTGGGGGACACCTACCCGACGTCTGCGGGCTGGGTCCTCGCTGTGCTGGTCGTTGGCGGGCTGATCTCGGTCGTCGCGGCGTACGGCTACAACACGGTCGCAAAGTTTGCGAACATCGCCGCGCCATGGATGGTGATGGTGTTCCTTGCGTTTGGCCTGATCGGGCTCAAGCAGTTCATCGTCGAGTCCGGCACCACCATCGGCGGAGCGGGCGATCTCTGGGCCTTGGCCAGCGAAAAAATCTGGATGGGCGGCGAGCCACAGGCGGGGCAGCAGAAGTTTACGTTCTGGCATGTCACCTTCTTCGCGTGGTTCTGCAACATGGCGATGCATGTGGGGATGAGCGATTTGTCGGTCTTCCGCTTCGCACGCAAAAACTCTGCGGGCTGGGCGACGGCGGCGGGGATGTATGTTGGGCACTGCATGGCCTGGCTCGCCGCGTCGATCCTCTACGCCCTGCAGCTCTACCGCACGCCCGACAACACGGATGTGCTGCCCGGGCCGATGGCCTACCAGGCGGTGGGGGTCGCGGGCTTGGTCTGTGTCATCGTCGCCGGCTGGACCACCGCTAACCCGACGATCTACCGCGCGGGGCTCGCGTTCCAAGCGATCATGCCCAAGGCCTCGCGCTTCAAGGTCACGCTGGCGACGGGGCTCCTCGCGACGATCGCGGGTATGTTCCCCGCGATCGCGATGAAGCTCCTGGGTTTTGTTGCGCTCTATGGGCTGGTCCTGATGCCGATGGGGGCGGTGATTGTGGTGGACTGGTACGTGCTACGCCGTATGGGCATGAAGCCGTTTTATGCCGAGGCCAGCGGGAGCAACTTCAATTGGGCCGCGGGCCTGACTTGGTTGATCACGCTGGCGCTTTGTGTTGGGCTGGTCTTCAGTGAGATCACAATCGCGGGTGTTCAGCCGTTCCAGATTTATTTTGTATCGCTGCCGGGCTGGTTTATCGCCGCGGTGTTGTACATCGTGCTTAGCCGTGTGTATCAGAAGAAGATGTTGGCTTAGTTGTTGGCAGGCCAGAAGAAAGTAGCAGGACGATGATGAAAACGACCGCCCGGATCATTGCCTTGTTTTCGCTCGCGGCGACGATTGGCCCGGCCGTTTGGTTCTGTTTCAGCGCGGGGGATGAGTCCGCGTTGAGGTTCGTCAAGCCCTTGATGCTGGTTGCCATGGCACTGTGGTTTGTGACGGCGGCTTTGTGGCAGGGGACGGGTCAGGGTAACGATCCGCATCACGAGGATGCTGATTAGTTTTGGGTTGATACCTGATTTGAAGGAAGGAACCGATGTTGAAGTCTCTGAAAAGCGTGCTGGCGTCTTGCATGTCTTTCGCCTGCCTGGTGGGGTGTATGGGCGCGAGTATGGCTGACGCAAGCGAAGGTCGTGATGCGGTGATAGCGGTTGATCTGCGGGTCGAGTCGCGGGTGGAGCCGCTCGCCGTCGATGCCGATCGGCCGGTGCTGAGTTGGCGGCTGTCGGGCGGTGGGTACAACCTTTCGCAGTCGGCCTACCGGGTGCGTGTCGCGTCCGACCCGGAGCTGTTGCTTGAGGGGCGTGGGGACCTTTGGGATTCGGGTCAGGTCGCGTCGCGTGAAACGACAGGGATCCCATACCAAGGTGAAGCGTTAGAGCCGGGCCGGCAGGTGTTTTGGCAGGTCAAGGTGTGGGACCATCAGGGCAACGCGTCGGGCTGGAGCACGCCTGCGAGTTGGGGGGTGGGGCTTGGGTCGGATGGCTGGCGCGGCGTTGCGTGGATTGGGCTTGATGCGTTGCCGGCAGACAACGATGCGCCCAGCCCGCCACCCCCGCACGAAGAGGGATTTGGCCAAGCGATGTGGATCGTCGATCATGACGCGGTCGATGGTGAACTGCCCGAATGCGAACGCATCTATGAAACGCATTTCAGCCTGCCCGCGAATGCGCAGATCAAGGAAGCGGTCCTCTGGATCTCCGCCGACGACGAACACCTCGGCGTGATCAACGGCGAAGTGGTTTCGCAAAGCAATGATTGGCGTGAGCATCAGCTCGAAGATGTCAGCGCGCAGGTTACGGGTGGTCGAAACACGCTGCGCGTGCTGGTGCGCAACACCTCTCCGGGGTATTCGGGGTTGATCGCGCATCTGATCGTGACGCTTGAGGATGGCGAGGTCGTACGGGTTAAGACGGACGACCGCTGGCAGTCAACGTCGCAGGTCCGCAGCGGCTGGGAAGACACGGCACGGCTCGCGGGGCTTGGCCGGTGCAGGGAACTCGCTGCGTATGGCGATCGCCCTTGGGGTGATTTTGCAGACACCATCGGCCTCGACCTTGAGCCGGCCCGGTATCTGCGTCACACATTCAACGCGCCCAGGCCGGTCCGCCGCGCGGTCCTGTACTCGACCACGCTGGGCGCCTCCGATGTTTATCTGAATGGCCAGCGTGTCAACGACGACTACATGGCACCGGGCTGGACCGATTACCGTCAACGTGTGTACTACCACACCTACGACGTGACCGAGCACGTGCGACGCGGGACCAACGCGTGGGGCGCGGTGCTGACCGACGGCTGGTTCAGCGGTTACGTCGGCGCGGACGAACGCCGGGACCACTACGGCAAGCGCCCCCGCGTCGCGATGCAGCTGCATCTTGAATACGCCGACGGCACACGTGAGGTGGTCGCGACCCACCGCGGCTGGCGGGCGATGACCGGCCCGCTGCGTGAGGCGAGCATGCTTATGGGCGAGCACTACGACGCGACGCGCACGATGGATGGCTGGTCCAGCCCCGGCTTCAACGAACGCGGCTGGTTGCCGGTCGATGTCGGCTCCAGCGAGGTCTCGCCCGTGATCGAGGCGGAGGTCGGCCCGCGCGTCGTCGAGATCGAACGCTTCGCGACTCAGGCCATTACCGAGCCCGAGCCCGGGGTGTATATCTTTGACCTAGGCCAAAACTTCGCGGGGATCGCCCAGCTCAAAATCGAGGGCCGGCCCGGCCAAGTCATCACGCTACGCTACGGCGAGATGCTCAACCCCGACGGCACGCTCTACACCGCCAATCTCCGGCAGGCACGCTCGATCGATACCTATGTCTGCCGTGGCGACGGGGCCGAGGTCTGGTCCCCAAGATTTACGTTCCACGGCTTCCAGTATGTCGAGGTCTCCGGGCTCGGCGCCGCGCCCGAGCGCGACACAATCACTGGGATCGCGATCGGCAGCGACACGCCTTTGCGCGGTTCGTTCGCGTCATCCAGCGAGCTTCTTAACACCTTGGCCTCCAACATCTACTGGACCCAGCGGTCCAATTTCCTCTCGGTGCCGACCGACTGTCCGCAGCGCGACGAACGGCTGGGCTGGACAGGCGATGCGCAGATCTACATCCGGACGGCCGCGTTGTGGTGTGACGTGCAGCCGTTCTTCAAGAAGTGGCTCATCGACCTGGCTGATTCACAGCTGCGGGATGGGTCGCTGCCATGGACCGCGCCGATCGTGCGTCATGTCCATGGGGTCGGCGGCCCAGCGTGGATGGATGCCGGGACGGTCTGCCCCTGGGCACTGTACGAGGTGTACGGCGACACCGAATCGCTTGCGCAGCAATACGAAATGATGCAGCGCCTCATCGCGTACTACGAACAAAACGCGGGTGACGACCGGCTCCCGCCTGCCGAGTACCACTGCTTTGGCGACTGGCTGAGCATGGGCGAGACGACCCCGAAAGATGTGATCTACATGGCCTACTTTGCGCACAGCACACGCCTTACCGCGAAGGCGGCGCGGGTGTTAGGACGCGACGCGGACGCGGTGCGGTATGAACGCCTGCTCGAAGAAGTGTTGGCGGCATTCAACGAACACTTCGTCGACGACGCAGGTGTGATCCGCGGGAACACACAGACCTGCTACGCGATGGCGATCATGTACGACCTGCTGGATGACGACACGCGCCACCTCGCGGGCGGGCACCTGGTCAAGCGGATCGAGGCGATGGATGGCCACCTGTCGACGGGGTTTGTCGGCACAAAGGACCTGATGCTGGCGCTCGCCAAGGCAGGTCGGAATGATGTGGCGTACCGACTGGCGCTGGCGGATGCCTATCCGTCGTGGGGCTTCTCGATCCGCCACGGCGCGACGAGCATCTGGGAACGCTGGGACGGCTGGACGCCCGAGCGCGGCTTCCAGACCACGATCATGAACAGCTTCTCGCACTACGCCTTTGGCGCGGTGTACCAGTGGATGGCGGAGAACATCGGCGGCATCCAACTGATCGACCCGGGCTATACCCGCTTCCGAATCGCGCCGTCGATGTCTGATGAGCTGACGTTTGCCGACGTGAGTTACGACTCGATCCACGGGACGATCCGCAGCCGATGGGAGATTGACGATACCGGTCGGCTGGTGATGACAGTCGTGGTCCCGCCCAACACGCGCGCCGAGATCATTGTCCCCGCGGACGAGGGTGCTGAGGTGACGGTGAACGGCGATGCGCTGCCGGATGTAGCGATCGATGGCTTTATCTACGAAGGCCGTCGGCTCGAAGTCGGTGCGGGGGAGTATGTGATTGTCGCGGAGGCGCCTGCGTTGGCCGATTGATTCGGTCTGGGCGACACGGCGCCAGTTTGTGTGGGATGGAGAGCGAAGATGGAAAAACTGTCGGCTTGTGAACGTGATCTGAACCCGACGCCGTTGGAGGTGCTTGAGCCGCGCCTGTTGTTTACGGCGGTGCCGATCATTACCGAACTGCTGGCGTCGAACGACGGCGGGCTGCTGGACGAAGACGGCGACTCTTCGGACTGGCTTGAGATCTACAACGCGGGGGACAGCGCGCTCGACCTCACGGGCTGGTTCCTGACCGATGCGGTGAACGATCTCACGCAGTGGGCGTTCCCGTCCGTGTCGTTGGGGGCGGGGGAGTATCTCGTCGTTTTTGCCTCCAATAAAGACCGTGCCGATAGCGACGGGACCGAGTTGCATACGAACTTCGCGCTGGGCGCGGGGGGCGAGTATCTCGCACTGGTTGAGGCGGATGGCTCGACGGTCGCGTTTGAATTTGCGCCCGAGTTCCCCGCGCAGCAGACGGATGTCTCGTACGGCTTCACCGCCTCGACATCGCAATCACTGACGCTCGTGGACGGGTCGACTCCCTTGTCGTATCTCCTTCCCACGAACGGTGCGCTGGGGACGGCATGGACCCAGGCCGGGTTTAACGATGCGTCGTGGACCTCGGGTGTGTCGGGCATCGGCTACGAGAACAACCCGGGGCTCGATACCAGCTATGCGCCGCTGATCAGCACTACGCTGCCTTCGGGGACGGACTCCGCTTATGCGCGGTATGAGTTCAATCTGGCCGACCCGTCCGCGTTTAACCAGTTGACGCTCCGGGCGATGTACGACGACGGCTTTGTCGCATATCTCAACGGTACACTGGTCACGTCGCAGAACGCACCGGGCTTGCCTCTGTTTGACTCTTCCGCGACCGGCGGGCGGGGTGATGATGTTGTGCTCGACGGGTTTGTGGACTTCTCGATCAGCAACCATCTTGGTGCGCTGCAGTCGGGGACGAACGTGCTCGCGGTCCATGCCTTGAATCAGCCCAATGGTTCGGACATGCTGTTCATCCCTGAGCTGATCGCCGAGGCGTTTACGGTCAACACCGGCGACCCGGGCTACTTCGCGGTCCCGACCCCCGGGCAGAGTAATGGTGAGTCGTTCGATGGCTTCGTAGGCGACACCGTCTTCAGCGTCGACCGTGGTTTCTACGATGCGCCATTCATGCTTGAGATCACCACGCCCGACACACCCGACGCCTTGATCGTCTACACCACCGACGGATCGGCCCCGAGTGTCGACGGCGCGCTGAACATCATCAACGGGACCGCCTACACCGGCCCGATCAACATCGATTCGACGACCAACATCCGTGCGGCCGGGTTCAAGCTTGGGTTTGAGCCCACCAATGTCGACACGCAGACCTACCTCTTCCTCGACGATATCGCGCAGCAGACCGCGGCTTCGCAGCAGGCCGCGCTTGAGGTCGGCCTCCCGTCGGGGGCGGGCAATGGCGTGGACTTTGGGCTCGATCCGGGCATCCTGAATAGTTTCAGTACGCAGGCCTTCCGAGATAGTCTGCTGTCGATCCCTACCGTATCGTTGACGCTGGATAACGCGGCGTTTCTCGGGTCAGGCGGGATCTACTCCAACCCGACCCAGACCGGCCGGGCCTCGGAGCGTGAGGTGTCGGTCGAGTGGTTCACACCCGATGGCAGCGCCGAGTTCCAGGTCAACGCGGGTGTCCGTATCCAGGGGGCGGCGTCACGTACCCTTGCCGAGAAGTACAGCTTCCGGCTGGCCTTTCGCGGTGACTACGGCGACCCGGAGCTGGTCTACCCGCTGTTTGGCGAGGGCGTCGATGAGTTTGATTCGATCGTCCTGCGCTCGGTCTTTAACGATGGCTACGGCTGGCGCGGGGACAACAATAACCTGCGCGAGCAGCTTTATGTCCGCGACCTCTGGTTCCGTGAATCGCAGCTCGCGATGGGCCAGCCCGCCGCGCGTGGCAACTGGGCACACCTCTACATCAACGGCCAGTACTGGGGGCTTTACCATCCCAGCGAACGGCCCGACGCCGACTTCGCCGCCGAGACGCTTGGGGGCGACAACGACGACTACGACGCGATTAACCACGGCGGCGTGATCGACGACGCGAGCGAGAACAACCCCAACGACAGTACCTCGGCGAACCAGATCTACGCGACCGCGATTTCGCTGGCGGAGGATGTGGTCGACGCCTCGGGCTCGGCCGCACAGTGGGCCGCCTACCAGCGCCTGCAGGGCAACTTTGCCAACGGGCAGGACGACCCCAGCCAGGAAGACTTCCTGGATGTTGAGAACTACATCGATTACATGATCCTCAACATCTTCGGCGGCAACGACGACTGGCCAAACAACAACTGGTTCGCGAACCGGCTGCGCGGCGCGGACAGCGAGGGGTTCCGGTTCTACTCGTGGGACAGTGAGATCTCGCTCGGGCTCAGCACACGCACGGATGTCAACGAAAACTTTACAGGTGTCAGCGGCGGCGCGGCCGAGCTATACAGCATCCTGCGCAACTACGAGGAGTTCCGTGTCCAGTTCAGCGACCGGGTTCAGATGCATCTTTTCAACGGCGGGGCATTGTCGGGGGACCTCCCGGCCGAGCGTTTCGAGGCATTGGCATCAGTCATCCGCGACGCGATCATCGGGGAATCGGCGCGTTGGGGCGACCAGCACTTCAGCAACAATCCGCTGACCCAGGCCGAATGGGACGCGGCGCTGAGCGACATGCTGGGCAGCTACTTCGAGCTCCGCCCGGGTATCGTGATTAACCAGCTCATCGGTGCAAACCTCTACGCCTCGGTCGAGCCCGTCGCGTGGAACCAGCGTGGCGGGCTGGTTTCGCCGACATTCGATATCGTGCTGACTGCGCCGCAAGGCGCGATCTACTACACGACCGACGGCAGCGACCCGCGCCTGGTCGGCGGCGGGATCAACCCGACCGCGACGCTGTACACCGGCGCGATTAACCAGGCGACTACCGGCACGATCCGGGCGCGTGTGCTACACAACGGCGAATGGTCTGCGCTCGATCAGGCCGAGTTTGTTTCGACGGTGCCGACGCCGGAGCAGGAGCATCTGCGCATTGTTGAGCTGCACTACAACCCGCAGGGGCCAAACGCTTCGGAGCTCGCGGCGGGGTTTACGGACGGGGATCAGTTCGAGTTTATCGAGCTGCTCAACACCTCCACCAGCGAAACGATCGACCTCGCGGGTGTGTCGTTTACGAACGGTGTGGGGGACGCGGTGTTCGTCGGCCAATCGACCTCGATTCTCGGGGCATCGTTCGAAGGCGGCTCCGGTGGCTTCAGTTTTACGGACAACGCGTTCAACGGCACGAACGAGGTCGGCGTTGCAAGCGGGCAGCGTGACGCGACGGGCGGCAACGGCGGCGGGGCGGCGCTACGGGTGGATCTCGCCTCGGCCGACAGTGGACCCGATCACGGCCCATCGTCCGGTGCGTATCAGCGTGCGATCAGCATCCCGACCGCCGGCGAGGTAACGATCAGCTTCGACTACCGCTTGCTTTTTGGCGGGGGGTTTGAGGACGATGAGGTCGGTCAGGTCATCGCGGAGTTCGACGGCGTTCGCCTGGGCAGTGCACCCGATGGCGCGATCAACGCTTTCACCGGCGTCGGCAACAGCGGCTCGGCGTTCGACACGGGATGGCGCAACTTTTCCATCACGCTCGACCTGAGTGCGGGGATCCATACCTTCGCGCTCGGTGCCTACTACAACAAGTCGACGCTCGACAACGAAGGTGTCACCGCGTGGTTTGATAATGTCACGGTCGATGCGAGTGGGCCCGCGCCTTTGGCGCCTGGTGAGCGTGCGCTGCTGGTTAGTGACCTCGCCGCCTTTACGGAGCGTTACGGCCAGGCCGCGGTCGATAGCGTCGCCCAGGTCGTGCAGTACACCGGCAACCTGGCCAACAGCGGCGAGCATGTCACGCTGGTCGATGCGAACGGGTCGGTCATCCTCGACTTTACCTACGAAGACGGCAACGGTACGGGCGAAGAGAGCTGGCCCACCGCCCCCGATGGCGACGGTCCATCCCTGATCATTGTCAACACCGAGGGCAACTACAGCAGCGGCAACAACTGGGCCGCCTCGGCGATCGCGGGCGGGACGCCGGGGTACGGTGAATCGGCAGGCCTGGCCGGGGATATCAATGGCGACGGCTTTGTCGGCGCCGCGGACCTCGACCAACTCCTTGCGGTATGGGGCGACGCCGCGGCATCAAGCCCCGAAGCCAACGCCGCAGACCTGAGCGGGGATGGCACGGTGAACAGTGCGGACCTCTCGATCGTCATTGCCAACTGGGGTAACGGTGCACCCCCCGCGCAGCCCACGAGCAATCCCGACGCGGGCGATGCAACTGACGGCGCCCCGGACGACACAGGCGAGGCGGGGGCAGGAGGCAACACGACAAGCGACGGCTCACAGGCCATGGGCACGGGCTCAGGTGATGGCGGCCGGCCCGGGCTTGCGACGGGCTCCCGTGGCCCGGCTCGGGGGGGGAGTGACTCGCCTATGCGGCCGATGTCGGGTCGCCCTGCCCGACCCGGTGCCGAGTCGTCTGCCGGGGGTTCGGTCCTCGCTCAACGGGCGGCCGGCGAACGGCACGGGTCGGATGCGCTCGCACTTGCCCGGCCGATAAACACGGTATCGCCGAAATCGGACGCGCCCGCGTCACCCACCAGGCGGTTCGACGCACTGGCATTGGGCGTGGGCAAGCCGGGCGGGGCGTGATAATGCCGCCGCTGGATTGCTTTTGCGGTACATTGCTGGGCTCGGTGGGCGGACACGCCCGCATGGCACGGAGAAGGTCGCGGTGTAATGCGTGACGAATCGCTGGGTTTTGTCACAGCCCGCGTCACAATGCACCGATCGTTAGCGGTATGGCGGACCACGGACGCACACTCATCTTGTCGGACACGCACCTGGGCAAGCGCGGGCCGGTGACGGCCGAGTCGCTTGCGACGCTGTGGCGTGGCTTCGACCGGGTGGTATTCAACGGTGATACGGCCGAGGTGCAGATGCCGCGACACTGCAAGCAGGCGGAACGTGAACTCTGGCACCTGCGCGAACTCGCGGGCCGTGACCAGGTCGAGTTGGTGTTGATCTGCGGGAACCACGATGCGCACGTGAGCGATACCCACGCGCTATCGATGCTCGATGGCCGTGTCCTGGTCACGCACGGCCACGCGCTGCACCCCGGTATTGCGCCCTGGACCTCGGCGGGCAAGCCGATGGCGAAGATGACACACGACCACCTCGCGGCCTTGCCGGCTCAGTCGGCGGCCTGTCTCGACACCCGCCTGCAGGTCGCGCAGCGCGTCGCGTCGGAGGGCTTTACGCTCGACCCGTCGACGCAGCGTGAGGGCGGGCTGGGGCTGCGCGACATGATCACGCATCCGTGGTACGCCGCGAAGGTCTTGCAGTACTGGTTCGATGCGCCTCGCCTGGCGTCTACGTTTGCCGAGCGCTACTGCCCCGAGGCGCGGGTGTTGGTCGTTGGCCACTCACACCGGCAGGGCATCTGGCACCGCAAAGGCCGGACGATCATCAACACCGGCTGCTACACCTTTCCGAGTAAGCCACGCGCGGTCGTCGTCGAACGTGACACCCTCGCGGTCCATGATGTGCTGCTTACCCCACGCGGCTATGTGCTGTCGCACTCCGCGCGCTGGACCAAGGCGGTGGGCAGGCAGGGACAAGGCCACGATCGGCTACGCGAACGCGCGGCGTGAAGTCGGCGTCGCTTACGGCATGAAACGTTTGGGCCAGTGTCGCAAACAACGGCAGGCCTGCGCGCGTTGGGGGGAGAGGTAGGGGAACTGCTTGTGGCGAGCTACTCGTCGTCTTTGTGGCGCTCGTCGTAGGCGGCGATGATTTGTTCGATGCGGTAGGCGATTTCGGGGTCCGTGTGGTCCGTGTTTTCACGGACGAGGCCGATGGCCGCGCGGTCCATCTCGACCAGGGCGCGCTGGGCGGCGTTGCGCTGGGCCCAGTGGTCGTCGCCAAGCTGCTGGATCAGTTCGGCGACCGTGCCGGCGATGTCGGGCTCGACGTTCTTGACGATGACGATACCGATACGGTGGCGGGCGGTGGGCTCGGGCACGAGGGTGAGGGGTAAGATCGTGTCGAGGGTCTGTTCGTCGACGAGGTAGATCAGCGACATGGACGCGTCGCCGAGGGCCGACTCGCGCAGGATCGCGTTGGCGGTGTCGGTCTGGGTTTCGGGGTAGCCGAGGCCGTGGAGCTTGGCGAGGATCGGGACGAGGCCTTCGGAGGGGTCGGTGATGCGTTGCATCTCGACTGGGCCGGTGAAGGGCGCGGCGTCGAGAGTGCCGATGCGCCAGCCGGCGGGATCGTTGCGGATAATGAGCAGGTGCTGTGTGCCCGCGGGGGCTTGCCCGGTGATGCGGTAGCCGTCTTCGGCGCTGCCCTCGACCTTGAGCGCGGGGCTGAAGTCGAAGGTGGCGTCATAGCAGAAGAAGCGGTCGACCTGGTTGCGGGTGTTGAAGCAGAGCGGGCCCTCGCCGTCGCGTAGCGGCGCGAGCCAGTGGTCGGCGTCGATCGCGCGTCGGCCGGCGGGCGTCTCGACCTGGCGGATGTCGTACCACGCGAGGTAGTCGCGGCCGGCGACGCCCTTGGGCCAGTGCCCGAGGAACTGGCCGCCTGCTTGGGCGATACCGATGCGCATCGCCGCCGGCTGCGGGATGCTGCCGGCGAGGGTGATCAGGCCCAGGGGCATCGGCGTGTTGTTGGGCGATTCGCTGACCGGGCGGCGGCGGGGCGAGTCATTAAAGAGCGTCGTCTCGAAATCGCTCGGGTCATTCATCTTCTGACCAAACAGGTCGGCCCGCATGATGACCAGGTCGTAGACGACCAGCCCCGCTTGCTCGGGTGCTTGTTCCGGAGTCTGGTCGGCCGGCGAGGTTGCGGGAGCATCGGGGGCGCTTTGCGCGCTGCCGACGCCTGCGAGCAGGGCGGCACCGCACAGCGATATCCACCGTTTAGGTAGAGCTTTTGTCATTGGACCGAACCCCGGATGAGTTGCGGCTCGACCCATGCCGCGCGGTCGCCGACATTTTGCCCTGCACCAAAATCGACTTCGAGGATCACCCGTTGCACGCCGGTCAGATCGACGTCGACATCGACTCGCCCGGAGTCGGCGGTGATGTTGTCTTGTTCCCAGAGGACTTTGCCATCGCCCAGGACACGCGCGGTGATGTTGCCCAGCCGGCCGTCGGGCTTGAGCAGGCCGACGCCCGCGCTGAGCCGGGTGTAGTTGCCGTCGAGCCGGTAGTAAAGCCGATTGCGGGAGTGGACAGCGAAGCCGCGTGCGTACTCGTTGCCGTCGAACAGCCGGATGGCTTCGCCGTCGAACGCCACATTGGTGCGATAGGGGATGACGTGGCTGAAGAACGGGATGTCTTCAACCGCGGTGGGCTCGATCGCGGTCATGTCCAGTACCCGGCCAAGCTCGTTGCGGATCATCGAGACATCACCGCGGGGCAGGGTGATCGCGTCGGCGTCTTGCGGCGCACCGGTCAGTGCGAAGGTGATTTGCTGGGCGTCTAGCGCGAGCAGTGTGCCGGGGATGACCTGGCCGGTCTTGAGGTGGAGGGTCTGGTGGTAGCCCGGGGCCGGTGCTTGGGGCCGGTCGGCGCTATTGAGGATGAGGCCAAGCACGCGGTCGCGGTTGATGTGCCGGACCTGCCCGCGGTACTCGAAGTGGAGCTGCTCGGCGTCGAGGCCGACGAGGGTGCCCGGGACGGTGAGGACGTTGTCGGGGTTGTTGCGGTCGAGGACGTAGGCGGTGTCTTCGATTTCAGATTCGTCGCTGCGATCGATGCGGGAGAGGTCGGCGTCGATCGCCCAGAGCTCGGCGAGCTGCGAGAGCGCGAGGGTCAGGGCGAGGTCGCGGCCCTCGTTGACCGGGACGGTGAAGGTTACCGTGTCTTCGCTGAGCCGATCGAGTTTGCCCGTGAGGCGTGTGGTGTCGGAGGTCGAAAGGACGGCGGACCACTCGGGGGCCTCGACGCTGGGCGGGAGCGCGGCGCTGAACTGGTCTTGCTGGCCGAAGTAGAGCCGGGCACCGTCGTCGGCGGTGAGCGAGAAGGTGTACTCGCCGTCCTGGTCGACACGGATGAAGCCGGCGAACATCAGCCCGAAGTGTTCGGACTGGCCTGCCATGCGGTAAGTGATGCCGCCGGCGACGCCGCCACGTTTGTGCTCCATGTTCGAGAAGGCGCTCATGTCTTCCCATCGCCCGCTGCCGTCGCCCACGAGGTAGGTGTATCGGATGCGACGGCGGAGGTTGTCGTTGTCCTCAAGTGCGCTCAGCGAAAGCTCGGGTCGGCGGAAGCCCTGCTCATCGAACCCGATGGACGGCTCGGGCTGGGCGTCGGCATCGCGGTAGCAGTAGAAGTGGGTCGAGGGCACTTCCCCGCCGGGCATCCCCGGGCCGGCGACATGCAACTCAAACTGTCGGTCGCCCGTGCCTTGCCAGTAAGGCAGGACGATGTGGTGCAGCCCGGCCCGCAGCTTGATCGTGGCGGAGACCGTCGGGTTCTGGGGCTGGTTCGCGTCGAGCAGGAGCAAGTCGCCCGAGCGGATGACGAGATCGTCGCCCAGCACGATGCGGTGGACGTCGGCCAAGCCGAGGGTCTGGGGCTCGCCCTGGGTGGGGGTGATGGTGAGCTGGCCCTGGTCGTTGACGGTCGCGGCGCCGCTGAGGTCGCCCTGGTCGATGGACTGCGCGATGTCGGCCGGGGCGTGTGCGGTCAGCGCGAGGGTTGTGGCCGCGGCGAGTAAGGCGGCGAGCCACCGCCGACCACGGAGCCGGGGAAAGGTCCGGGGTGAGTCATCACGAGGCGTCTGCATGAGGGGGTCCACCGGCGTATCGGGAGGAAGGCCCTGCGCCCCGGGTGGGGGGCGCAGGGTGCTGGTTCAGGATTTATTCGTCGACGTTCTCGCTGGGCTCGTCGTCCAGCGCTTCTTCGCTCGCGAGCCGGGCGTAGTACTCGGCCAGGAGGTCTTCATACCCGGCGGGGAAGCCGTCCTGCTGCGAGCGCAGGATCTCTTCGCGTCGTCGGGGCGAAAGGTCGTCGAACTGTTGGTTGCCATCGCTCTCGGCGTGCAGGTCGCCGGCGGGTGTGCCGCCGGGGGCAAGCGTCGAGTCTTGTGCGGGGTTGCCACGATTTGCCATGCCTTGCTGACCGCCCGGGCCAGATCCACCACCCGGTCACGATTCACACATCTCTTCGAGAAGCGTGATGAGTTGATCGAGCTTCTGCACGACTTCTTCGCCCTGTTCCTGGACGGGGCGGTCGGTCTGGCCGTCCTCAAAGTGGAGGGCCAGTTGGTGCATCTCGCCCTCAAGGTGATTGAACGGGTCGTTCATCCACTCGGCATCTTGCGCACTTTCCTGCTCGGCCAGCTGGTCCTGCTGCTGCTGGAGCAGGTCGTTAGACGCGGCGATCAACTCTTCGAGCGAACGCTTGCCCGGGTTCTGGCTGAGCAGTTCACGCAGCTCGGGGTTGACCGGGACGCCGTCGACCACCTGGATGTCGGTGGCGGCCTCGTCGCTCAGGGGGGGGTCGGCGTCCTGCGCCCATACGGGGGCACAGCACATCGCGACAGCCGTGAGCAGGCCAGCGGTTCGGAAACGGGTCATGAAAGAGACTCCCGTAGGGTGAAAGACGGTTTCGGCCGTCTACGTATCAGACGTATCTTAGCTGGTATCGGTTCCCAGACCCAGCCCGGTTTGCCGATTTATTCACAAAAACGCGGGATTCGGACGGGTCATCCGCCGTTCGCCGCCCGCTCGCCCAGGGCCCGGGTGGTATCGCGGATCTGTTCCTGCCGGTCGCGCAGGCCGAGCTGACGCCGACGGATCTCGGTGTCGGGCAGGTTGCCGCGCTGGCGGGCTTCCTCAAGCCGGACGGTGTTGTCGTTGTTGGCGATCTGCAGGAGTTTGAGCATCCGCAGCTCCGCCAGGATCTGGTTCATCTCCTGTTGCTGCTGCTGTTCGCCCGACTGTTGCTGCTGGGGGTCCTGGGGCGGCTGGTTCGCGTTGCTTTGTTCCATCGCTTCGATCAGGGAACGCAGGTCGTCCTCGACCTGAATCGTCGCCGCGACCACGCTTGCGCCGCCCAGCCCTGCGGTGTAGTCGTCAACGAGGTACTGCATCCGGTCACGTACTGCCGACAGTGCGGGGGGCAGCGCGAGCGAGAAGTCGGTCTGCTCGGCCAGCTCGATGGTTTCCTCGGCGAGCTGGACGATCTTGTCTTCCTCAGGCGCGAGTCCGCGTACCGCGACGATCGCGCGGGCGTCGCCCGACTCGGCCGGGCCCGATACCGACTCGAGCAAGGTACGGATGGCGATCTGCTGGTCGAGCATGGCCTGGAGGTTTTCGACAACGACCTCGCGGACCTTACGCTCGATCTTTTCCTGGATCGCGTCGCGGGCGGCCTCGAGCTGTTCGCGTGCTTCCTGCAGGTCTTCACGGGCCTGGCTCTGGCTGCCCGACGCGCTGCTGGGGCTGCCGCCGGGTTGGCCGAGCTGGCCCGCGGCGGATTCCATGTTCTGGGCGGCGCTGTCGAGTGCTTCCTGCGCGGCGTTGAGCTCGGCGTTTTGGGGGTCGATCTCGCCGACCTCACTCTCGAGGCCCTCGGTCGCTTCGCTGTTACGCGCCTCGGCACCGGACAGGCCCTGCATCGCCTGCGCGTTCGGGCTCGCCTCGCTTGCGAGCATGTCGGTCTGTTCCTGGTTCTCCGCCTCACGCCGCTCGATCTCCTCGAGCGCCTCGAGTGCATCGTTGATCTTCTCGAGCTTCACCAGCTCCTCGAGCAGGCCCAAGTCCTGGGTCAGCAGCATCCGCTTGATCTTCTCGAGCTCGTCGATGATGGCGTCGACGTTCGCGCTGGCCTCGGTCAGTTCGAGCGACGCGATCAGGTCGCCGACCTCGGCCATACGCTGGGTCACGCGCGCGCCGCGTGACTGTTCAAACGTCATCTCAAGCCGGAGCGCGTCGTCGGGCTGTGTCTCCTTGAGCAGCCGGGCGAGCGTGGCCATACGGTCCTCCATCTCCCGCATGTGCTCGAGCGCCCGCTCGTTCTGGATCGCTGCGCCGTCGGCCTCGCTGGTCTCCCGGCCCTGGATCGCCTGGGCCGACGCCGACGCGGACAACAGCGAAGCACCCCCCGCACAGAAGGACAGGGCCAGGGCGGTCGTCAGTCGGCGTTTCATAGTGCGCTCCTCGTCGGTGGGCCTGCGATCGGCAAAACGGTGCGTCTCTTGGCTATACGTGCCAGACCCTCGGCGGGGTCATTGTTTGCAAAACGGGGGTCAGTCGAACTGGTCGCCCAGGTCATCGCTCAGGTCATCCCCGAGCCCGTCGTCGAGCTGGTTATTGAAGAGTTCTTCCAGCGTATCGCGCAGGCCGCGCTGCGTGCCGATGATCTCGTTGAGCTGGTTGATCAGGTCGATCATGCTCGCCCACTTGTCCATCGCGGACAGGATGCGGTTCATCTCGTCGACGACCTCCTGCTGCTGCTGGGCGAGGGCGGCGAGCTGTTCCGGGCTGGCCCCGCCGGCACGCTCCAACGCGTCGCGCTGCGTGGTCATCAGCCCGCGATGCAGGTTCGCCATCGGCGTCAGCACGTCCTGGTGGATCAGCTCGTGGGCCCGGCTTCCCTCCTCGCGTGTCCCCGCCAGGCGGTTGAGCCGCATCTCTTCGGCCGACGCCGCGATCGCGTTGTGCACGTTCCAGACCTCACGCTGCTGCGCACGGAACCGCCGCGCGAGCGCCGCGGCGCTCGCGCCCGACTCGGGCTGGGCGGGCTCGGTCTGGTTGTCCCGGCAGGCCTCCATCGCCTGGCGGAAGGTGTTACGCGACATCTCCTGGCGGGCTTTGATCTCCCGGGCGAGGTCTTCGTGGGTGACGATACGGTACGTGAGGATGGTTGAGCTGCCCTGCTGCGGGCCAGTGTATCGGTCATCGATCCCGACGCCGGTGATGCGGACGACGTCGGTGGGGCGGACGCCGTACTCTTCGATCTCGAGGCCGTGGTCGCCGTTGGCGGTTTTAGGTAGGTCGCCGATGAAGTTACCGTCTTCGCCGCGCCGCGCGCTGAAGAGGGAGACGGGGCCGAAGGCGTCAGGGGCGGCCTCTTCGCCGGGGCGGTTACGGACGACTTGGATATTGAGGTCGGTCAGCCCGAGGTCGTCTTTAGCGTCGGCGCTAAGCGGGATCAGGGCGTTGGGCGTGATGCGTGTGCCGACGCCGGTGGACTGGATGCGGACGCGCGGGGCGCGGTCGCTCTTGAGCCCGACGGAGATCGCCAAGGGTTGGGAGACCAGGCCGGCCTGCTCGCTGACGAGTTCGACGCGGAAGCGTTCGCGCTTGGTGTGGTTCCAGCGGATGACAAACTGCGTGCCGTCGTCGCCATAGGGCTCGATCGCCCCGGGGCGTTCCTCCTCGGGGATGTCATCGGTGTAGCGTGCGGTCTGGATCGGGACGTTGGCGGTGATGACGAGCTCGACGGCGTTGAGGTCGAGCAGGGACAGCCCGCCGTCGGTGCCATCGAAACGCAGCTCGCGTCGCACGCCGTCGGCCGGGTGGGTGTAGAAGAGCTGGATCGTGCCGCTTGGCCGATCGACGGGGATGATCTCGAACTCGGCGTCGTTGTCGCCGCTGCGCACCGTCGCACGGATGGGGACCTGTGTCCCCGCCAGCTCAAAGCGGTAGTCGCTCTGTTCGAAGCGGTCCATCGCCTCGCTGCGTTTGCGGCCGCCCTCGGGCCGAGTCGTGACCTCGACATCGCGGACCTCGTCGCCGTTACGCGTGCTGACGCGGACGCGGAGCGTCGCGGCCTCGCCTTTGGGGATGACGAATCGGCCCTCGTCGTCCAGGCCAAGCACCGTGATTTCCGTGTTGCGGACATAGGGCGTGTCGGTCAGCATCAGCCAGCGGCTGGCCCAGGTGCCAAACGCGCCGTTCGCGGCGAACTGCATGAGCATCGCGAGCCCGAGTGGGATCAGGATCGCGCCCGCGACGGCGGCCAGGCAGGCGGTCATGTGCGAGGTGTTGAGGTGTCGTTCGAACTTTTCCTGCGCGAGCGAGTCGTAGCTGCGTGACACGGCCGAGTGGATCATGTTGGACGACGTCGCGGTCTCGTCGCCGAGCATGTCGGGGAGCTGGAGGACCGTCGCGACGCGTGGGGCGACTTTGGCGTCGCCTTGCGCGCCGCTGGCGTTGTCGATGGCTTGAGCGAGGTCGATCGGGCCAAACTTGCGTGAGAGAGGTTTGAGCGCGTAGTGGTAGAGGAAGTGCGCCGCGGCCGCGAGGGTGACCAGCCAGTACACGATACGGATCGGCCGACTCAGTTCGAGCCACCAGTCGAGCACGATGCTCAGCGCCAGCAGCCCGAGCAGGACACACAAGCTCCGCGCAAACCCGTCGAGCGCGATCTGTCGGCGGATGCGCGACCCCAACTGGCTCAGCCGATCCGCGACCTTCTTCTGCATCGACGACAGACTGCTCGTCGGCGTCGCGTCCGGGGGTGGGGTGTGGAGGGTAGTCATGGCGGAGGCAGTCAGGAGGTAGGAGTCAGGGGATAGAAGCTGCGGGGCCTTGCGGTACAGGTTGTTGGACGCGTCATCGGTGTACTGGTTTCAATCGCACATCGCACATCGTTACACCAGTCGGCATCGCTTACGGATGACCCACTCGGCGATGATGAACAGCAGGAACAGGATGATCAGGATCGGCGCGTTCCAGACGGGCTGGACGTTGATCTGCTCATCGTCGACCAGGCCGATCGTGATGGCATCGGGCAGCCCGCCGACGGTGTCGAGGGTGAAGGCCCGGCCGTCGGTCAGGTTGGCGACGTTCTGGATCAGCCGAGTATCGAGCGTGGGGTTTTTCGCCTCGTGGTCGGGGACCTCGACGCGGAAGCTGAGCGTGTTGGGCTTGGAGCTGAGCTGCGTCGTTGCGTCGCCGGGCCAGACGCGGACCAGGAAGTCGCCTGTGCGGTCGACGACGAACTTTGTGCTGAACGCGTTTTCGTCGTCGCCGGTCGGGGCGAGTTGGAGTTGCATGGCCTGCCCCTCGCCGGTCTGCACCTCGGCGTAGAGCGTGTTGAGCCCCGCGTCCCGCTGGTTGGGGTCGGTGAAGCGGGCGGTGATCGTGACCTCCTCGCCCGGCTCGTACACGGCCTTGTCCGTCGTGATGCGGTAGGGGTGCTGGCCGCCGAGCTGTTTCATCAGCCCCGCGCGGTCGATGACACGCGCCCAGAAACCATCGAAAAGCTGCTCGTTGACAAAACGCCAACGGTAGGTCGAGTCGAACCCGATGTAGAGCACCCGGCCCGGGCCGACCAAGTGCGTGGCCATGAGCACTTCCTGCTCGCCGTAGCGGTTGGTCATCCCGTTGTGCCCGTGGCGTGCGAGGACGGTCGCGCCGGGCTTCTCGCGCGTGACGGTGAAGTGCCACATGAGCCCGGGCAGACTCTGCAGGATCCGGCGGTTGGTGACCGGGTCGCTGTTGAAGGCGAAGACGTCGTCGCGCATGCCTGTTTCGGTGATCTTGAGTTTCCACGGCTCGCGCATCGTCAGCGACACCTGCACCGCCGAAGGGAACAGGCCGGGCTCGCGCACCACCGGGAGCAGGTCGAGGAACGACACGGCGGGGCTGCCTTGCTGCTCGAACATCGCCTGGGTGTTGCGTTCGCCGCAGATGTAGACCAGGCCGCCGCCTCGCGTCGCGACGAACTCGACCAGCAGGTCGGAGAAGTTCGTCGACCAGCCGGCGGGGTCGGGGTCGTAGAGCACGATGCAGTCGTAGTGGTCGAGCTCTTCGATCGACTTGGGCAGTCGGTTGAGCGCCATCCCCGGGCTTGCGGGGTGCTGCCAGGTTCGGTTGCGTTCGTCGCGGGCATTGACGTGTGCCGCTTCCTGGAGCCAGGTCGAGACTTCGACGCTGGGGTCGCGCAGCAGTGTGTTGCGCAGGAACTGGACCTCGGGGAAGGAGTAGCCGGCGATAAAGAGGACGCGGGTCTTGTCGGGCACGACGTTGACCTGCTTGATCGCGGCGTTGTCGAGCGGGTCGATCTCGCCCTCGACTTCTTCGAGCCGGGCTCGGAAGATGACGGTCTGTTCGTCGTTGCTCGCGTAGTCGAAGTCGATGTACTGGTCCTGGCCTCGGCCGACGAGCTCGATATTGACGGGCTCGACAAACCGCGGCTGGCCGTCGGGCGCGTCGGGCAGGGGCACCGGGCCCCAGACGTCTTCTTCGCCTTCGCCGCCGGCCTCGACGAGTTGTTCGAGGTGGACGCGTGCGGGCTCGCCTTCGAGGCCGCGCGACTGGACGGTCGCGATGAGCTTGGTGGTGTCGCGCACGAACACGATGTCACGCGCCTCAAGTGCGGAGACGGTCGCGTTGCGCGGGCCAAGCACGGTGCCCATCCCCACAGCGTAGATGGGGACGCCGTCCTGCTGCGCCAGCTCTGCGGCCTTCATCACCGGCAGGGAGTTGGGCGTGGAGTTTTGCGCATCGGAGATAATGACGACGCCGGCGAGCGACACACCGCGGTAGGCCTGGAGCACCTGCTGCAGCGACTCGCCCAGCCCGGTGCTTCGGCCCGAGATCGCCAGCCGGTCTGCGATGCTGCCGGGGGTGTCGGCGTCGCCTGCGGGTTCGCCTTCGTTGCCGGGGGCTTGGGGGGCGTTGCTGGTGCGTGTGGGCAAGGCGAGTTCGCTTCGGCTGAGGCGCTCGTCGAAGGTGTGGACGTGGAGGATGCGGTCGCCGTCGGCGGCGAGTTCGTCGAGCAGGCCCTGCCGGATCAGACCCTGGGCGAGTTCGAGGCGTGCGGTTTCGGACAGCATCGACGGGTCGGCGAGGCCGGCGGCCTGGGCCGCGGCGCGGGCACGATCCGGGTCGACCCACGCGTCGGACATGCCCATCGAGGGCGAGGTGTCGATCAGGACCAGGAGCTGGGACGGCCGCTGCTCGACTTTGCTGAACCGGATCGCGGGCTCGAGGAGCATCGTGACAACGATCGCGAGCAGCAGCAGGCGGAGGGTGAAGAGCAGGACGCGGGCCTTGCGTGTGATCTGCCCGCCTTCGCGTCGGTAGAGCCACCAGAACAGGGCCGCGACCAGCGCGAGGCCGACGAGGATCATCAGCGCTTTATCACCGCCGGGCCAGCCCAGCAGGGACAGACGCCACTGCCCGCCCTCCACGTGTTGCGCGGGCTCGACGCCGATCAGCCATTGGAAAAAACGAGCCATTAGTGATGTCCG
This sequence comes from Phycisphaerales bacterium JB063, assembly GCA_044439905.1. Taxonomy (GTDB): domain Bacteria; phylum Planctomycetota; class Phycisphaerae; order Phycisphaerales; family Phycisphaeraceae; genus JAHQVV01. The sequence goes on from JBITAC010000093.1 coordinate 95,051, forward strand.
GTGTTCAATGTCCGATGTTCGGGCGTCGGAGGACACATCGTGCCAGGCCGCGTCGATCGCATCGGGTTGTCAGTCGTTTTCGTCACGTCGTTCGGAGGTCTTTGGGATGCGCTACAGGTGTGTTCAGTGCTCTCGGCCGACCCACGTCGCGAAGCACGCCTCGATGATGACCATCGCGAGCAGCAGGACCGCGAGGGTGCGCCAGATCTCGCGTCCGGTGCGGTTGTCGTCGGTGTTGTCGGCGCTGAGGTCGACGATCTGGAGGTCGACCCCGGCCATGACCTGTTCGAGCTCGGACTCGGTCAGCCGGTCGAGCTCACTCTCGCGGGCGTCGGGGCTGACGGCGAAGTAGCGCTGCTGGTCGGGGCTGCCGAGTTTGTCCCACGTGAGCTGGTAGATGCCGGCGTGCTGGGTGCTGGCGTAGTGGATGTGGGGCTGTGTTTGATCTTCGAGCTCGATGCTGGCCGGGGCGGTGCTGTCTTCGCCGGGGTGCTGGACCTGTGCGGCGCTGGGCGCGGGGTTGGCGGCGACGGGCTGTCGGATCGGTTCGCCGGCGGTCAGGTTGCCGGCCTCTTCGCCGACACCCGCGATCGCGAGCGAGGACTCACGCGCCGCGACGAAGAACGAGCCCTGCGTGGGCCAGTCGCCCCAGCCGCGGTCGGCGGTCATCGTCCACAGCAGCACCGTGCCTCGGCCGATGTTCTTCTGGACGATAGCGGGTAGCAGGTCCGTGTTGTTCCAACGCGCGAGCACCTGGACACGCTCGTCGTCCTCGTCGATTTCGACCGGGGCGGTCTTGAGCGGGACGATCTCTGCCAGCAGCCGCTTGGCGATCGCGCCCAGCGGGGTGAGGACCGAGCCGTCGATGGGCTCGACGACGAGCCCCTGGGCGTCGATGGATTCGCCCACGTCGATTCGCCCGGGCAGGACGCCTTCGCCGTTGGCGTAGAGGTTGGTGTTGTACGCGTCGGGGTCGACCTGATCGCCCATGAAGATCATGAGCCCGGTGCCCGCCTCGACCGCGTCGTAGAGCTGCTGGGCCCGGGCGGCGGGGATCTCGGTGACATTGGCCAGCACGATGAGGTCGTAGAACCCGACCCCGGGCGACGCGAGCCACTCGCTGTCGGTCATGAGGTGGGTGTGGATCGGTACGGCACCGACCGTGAGTGTGAAGCCGAAGTAGTACAGCTCGCTGTCGCGTGATTCCAGCGCGGGGTCGCCGTCGACCAGCAGCACATTGACCGCCTCGGCGACATTGACCACGCGGGCGCGGTGGTTGTCGCCCGCCATCGCGTCGTCGGGCAGGCGGAGTTCGATGGTGTGCTGGCCCGGTTCTTTGAAGGACCACTGGATCGGGAGTTCGGTCTCCTGGTTGGGCGCGAGCTCGGGCAGTTCGAGGGGGTTTTCGTTGCCGTCGACGATGAGCGTCGCCTGGCGGGAAGCCCACTGCGGGTCGCCGTCGGCGCGGATCGTGGCGGTGAAGGTGACGGGGGTGTTGGCGAGCGCGACGCCGGTGGTCTGCGCCAGGTCCAGTAGCGCCGCGTTGCCGGGCGACGGTGTGCCGACGTTGACGATGGTGACCTTGACCCCCATCTCCGCGAGTCGGCGGGCCTGCTCGCTCGCGTCGGCGGACCAGCCCTCGGCCCGCTGGTCGGTGATGATCCGAACCTCTTTGCTGGTGTGTGCGGCCCCCTCGAGGATCTCAACCACCTGCGCCAGTGTCCCGGCCCAGTTGTTCGCGGTATCGCTGGGCTCGAGCTCACGCACGTCGTCGGCAAGCTGCTGGGCCTGGTCGGCAGTCAGCGGCGTGTCTCGCTGCAGCGGGTCGCTCATGCGTGAGGTCGTGACGACCGTGAGCGAGTCCTGTGTCCCCAAGGCTTCGATGGCGACGGCGGCCTCTTCCTTGGCGCGGTCGAACGCGGGCGTGCCGCCCTGGTGCAGGCCCATCGAGAGCGAGTCGTCGATGACAAGGACCCGGCTGGTGCGCCCGCCGATCGCGAGCCAGGACGCCGCAGCGTTCGCGTTAAGCAGCGGGCGAGCCACCGCGAAGATGAGCAGGAGGATGAGCAGCGTCCGCAGCGCGAGCAGGAGCCACTGCTCGAGCTGGAGCCGACGTCGGTTGGTGCGCAGCGTGAGCTTGAGGTACTCCATCGGTGCCCACTCGACGAGCTTGAACTGTCGGCGGTTGAGCAGATGGATGATGAGCGGTGCGCCGGCGAAGACCAGTCCGCCCAGCAGCAGGGGGGCAAGGAACATCATTACTTCCGCACCCCGATCTGGCCTCGGCCCGCGGTGCTGGACGCGACGCGTTGCCGGCGGTGCAGGTACTGCGCCATCGTCTGAGCCATATCTTCGTCGGTACGCACGAGGACATGGTCGATGCCCGCGAATTGGCAGCGTGAGCGGACCTGTTCGATGAATTCTTCCATCGCGGCCTTGTAGGCCTTGCGGAAGGCCCAGGGCTCGCCGAAGACTTCTTCACTGCCCTCGATGTCTTTGAAGATGATGGAGTCGTTGAAGGAGAGGTCGATCTCTTCGCCGTCGAGGATGTGCAGGACGATGACCTCGTGGCCGTTGTGCTGGAGCTTGCCCAGCGCGTCGTAGAGCTGGTCGAGGTCGCACAGGAAATCGGAGAGGATGACGACCATGCCGCGCCGCTTGAGCTGGTCGGCGGCGCGGAGGATGACGGGCCCGAGCTCGGTCTCGCCGCCGGGCTTGGTCGTCTCGAGGGTGTCCATGATCTGCGCCTTTTGGCGGTTGGTGCTTTTGGGATCGAGCACGTGGCGGGGCTTGGTGTCGATCGTGATGAGGCCTACCGCGTCGCGCTGGCTCATCAGGAGCTGGGTCAGGCACGCGGCGAGCGTCGCGGCCGCCTCGTACTTGCTGCGGCCTTGCTGCGCGTCTTTCCCGGCGTACTGCATCGACCGCGAGCAGTCGACCATCATCGTGCAGCGCAGGTTCGACTCTTCCTCGTACCGCTTGATCACGTAGCGGTCGGACTTGGCCCAGACTTTCCAGTCGAGGTTCTTGACGTCATCGCCCGGGGAGTACTCGCGGTGCTCGGCGAACTCGGGCGATACGCCGTGCATCGGTGAGCGGTGCAGGCCCGTGATCGAGCCCTCGACCACGCGTGCGGCCTTGAGCCCCAGCGGCGTGATCCGCGCGAGGATGTCGGGGTCCAGGAGGGGGGAGCGTTGGGCCATGGAGATTGAACAAGCAGGAAGAATCTGGCGGACACGGCCTGCACGCTTCAGCGGGCAGGCGCAACACGAGAAACTCGCAAGGCGCTACGCCGTCAGCGTGCGCTGCACCGCCGGGTCGTTCGCGCCCGAGCCGGCGACGGAGACGGTCTCGATCAGCTTCTGGATCACGGTGTCGGGGCTCTGGCCCTCGGCCTCGGCGTTGTAGTTGACCACGATGCGGTGGCGCAGCACGGGGACCGCCATCGCGTGGAGGTCTTCGATGCTGACTTCGGGTCGGCCCTGCAGCGCGGCGCGGGTCTTGGCGGCCATGATGAGCGCCTGCCCGCCGCGCGGCCCTGCGCCCCAAAGCAGCCACTGCTTGACAAAGCCCGGCGCGTCGTGCTCGCTGTGACGCGTCGCACGGATGAAACGCATCACGTAATCCAGCAGCAGGTCACTGATCGGAACACGGCGGACGGTGTCCTGCAGCTTGAGCACCTCTTCCCCGCTGACCTGCGGTGTCGGCTCGGCCACCGGCGCACCGGTCATCATCTTGTAGATCGCGCGTTCTTCGTCGGGTGTCGGGTAGTTCACAAACACCTTCATAAAGAAGCGGTCGAGCTGCGCCTCAGGCAGGGGGTACGTGCCTTCCTGCTCGATCGGGTTCTGCGTCGCGAGGACAAAGAACGGGTCGGGCAGGGCGTAGCGTTTGCCGCCGGTCGAGACCTGGCGCTCCTGCATCCCTTCGAGCAGCGCGGCCTGGGTCTTGGGTGGGGTCCGGTTGATCTCGTCGGCGAGCAGGACGTTGGTGAACACCGGGCCGTGCACGAACTTGAACTCGCGGTGGCCGGTGGTCTTGTTTTCTTCGATGACTTCGGTGCCCGTGATGTCGGAGGGCATCAGGTCGGGGGTGAACTGGATGCGGGTGAAGTCGAGCGAGAGGGATTTGGCGAGGGTCGAGACCAGCAGCGTTTTCGCGAGGCCGGGCACGCCTTCGAGGATGCAGTGCCCGCGGGCGAAGATCGAGACCAGGAGCTGTTCGATGACCTCGTCCTGCCCGACGATGACCTTGGCGACCTGTTCACGGATGTTGTCGTAGGCCTGCTTGAGCTGCTGCAGGTCCTGGAGGTCGGGTGCTTGTGGCTGGGTCACGTGTGGCTCCGGGGAGTAGGGCGTTGGTTTCAGGTCTTGGATGATACGGAATTGAGCGCTTAGAAGTTCTAGGTCTGGGCGTTGGGACTGGTCGCTTAAGCGACCAGTCCGGGGGCGTTTTACATGTATGGTGTTGACATTAGCGTTGGTAGATCGGCATGTACTTGTAGGGGAGCTGGAGGATGGTGAGGGCGAGCGCGGTGCCGTAGATCGGGCCGACCCCGTCGCCGCTCCACCAGCCGTCGGCCTGCTGGAGCCCGATGAGCTGGTCGCGGACCTTGGGGAAGTAGGCGTCCCAGTACTCGTCGCCGGCTTGGTAGAAGGCCTGGGCGGCGTAGTAGTGGCCGTAGAAGTCGTGCCCGCCGTTTTTGCTGAAGCGGTCGCCCCGGCCGTTCTCACAGTACTGGCTAAAGACGTAGGCGAGGCACGCCTCGGCCATGTCGGAGTCGTACTCGCCCGCGGCGTAGAGGCAGGGGAGCGCGGCCGCGGAGATCGGCAGGCGGACCCCGCGCGAACCGTAGCTATAGCAGATGCCGCCCTCGGGGGTCTGGCACATCTCGAGGTACCCCACGGCGTCGCGGACGGTCTCCTCGGGCAGCACAAACCCCGCGTTGTGGCAGGCCCGCAGCGCCTGGAGCTGGGTCACGGTGACCGACCCCTCGTCGCCGGAGTTGGGCATGTACATCCACCCGCCCAGGGGCGACTGCGCCTGGCTGGTGAGCGCGATGCCCTTGCGGATGATGATGCGCATCTGCTCGCGGATGCGTTCGTCGCTCTCCATGTCGTAGGCGCAGGCGAGGAACATCAGCGCAAAGCCGTGGGGGTACATGACCCGGCCGTTCTCGTTGCCCGCGGCGATGACGCCCGTCTGCGGGTTGGCC
>JBITAC010000094.1:0-6869 GCA_044439905.1 Phycisphaerales bacterium JB063
CCCGCTACGTTGGTGCGAACGGCCGTGGGTGGAAAACGCCCGGCCCGCCGGGGCAGGCCGAACGTGAAGGAGGATGCGCGTCTAGGCGCGGCGACGCCGCAGCAGCGCGAGCCCGCCCAGGCCCAGCAGCGCGAGCGAGCCGGGCTCGGGGACGACTTCGGTTGCGAACCGGACTTCGCCGATCCCCACGCGGTCGCCGCCGCCTGCGACACCTTGTCCGTCGGGGTCGCCGAAGTGGTTGTCGGTAAAGGTGAGTTGGACGTAGCGTCCCGAGTCACCGCCCAGACCAAACGCCTGTGCCGAGTTGGTCCCGCCCAGTGCGAGGACCGAATCGAGCGTGAGGACCTGCGCGGGGCCGGCGAAACTGCCGGTGCCCTGGGCATCGGTGTTGATGCGGACTTCGATGGTGCGGGCATGGTTGCCGACCGCAGTGCCCCCGCCGTCATTTTGGTACTGCCAAAGCAGGATCGAGCCGATCGTGGTGTCCCCGCCGCCGGTGAGGTCGTAGACGAGGGTGGGGTTGGGCACACCGGCGTCGAAGTAGTCGCCTCCGGTGGGTGCGTTGGTGACCCATGACTGGTTGTACGCGCCGCTGAAATCGTGTGCCGCAGCCAGTGCCGAGGCCAACGAGTCACCGCCATTGACGGCCGTCAGCATGCCGTTGTTGTTGACGGTTTCGGTCGCGCTGATCAGCGCATCAGGCGTTGATGCCGCGTCCACATAGGTTGGGGCGATGATGTCCGCGCCGGCCGACACCGACAACGCGCCAGCGACGAGGCCGGCCAAAAGAGTACGAGTCTTCATATCTATCCTCCAAAAACAGGAAGGTCTACGGGTCCCCCACGGAACGCCCGCGGGGGGTGTCGGCAAGCAGCTGGGCCCCGCGCGGCCGACGCACGCGGGGCAGCAACGCCCTACGGCCGATCGCTCGGCCGCAAGTCAATCCGTGGCTGGCAAAGCAGCACCCAGTCAAACGTGTTGGTGTTCAGCGCATCGGTAATCACGACCGTCAGGTACCGATCGCCCCCCGACAGCGGCAGGTCGATATCGAGCAGCCCATCGGACGTCGTGACATCGGACCGGCTGTAACGCAGCTCGCCGTCAACAAACACCCAGACATCGACCGAGGCGTAGATCGATTCCGTGCCCGCCTCGCGACGCGTCGCCTCACGGTTGGAGAGCCCGGCCCGGAACCGGGTTGTCGTCAGCCCCGGGTGCAGCCGGCGCATCTCACCAAGGTCGAAGCACAGCCCCGAGTTCGCGTGCATCCGTATGAGCCCCCGGCTGGGCGCGGCGTAGTTCACGCCTTCAATAATCGTGTCCAGCTCCGGCTGCTCGCCGGGCACCGGCACGTACCCCCCCGCCCAAGTCTGGCCGTACCCATATCGATCGCCGACCGTGAGGCCGTTGAACGTATGCCCCGCCGGGTCGAGCTGTGTCGCCTCGCCTTGGATGCGCGGGATAAACGTCCCCGCGATCAGCGGGCAGTAAGGCACCGTGTGGAACCGGTCGTCGCCGACACGCCCCCACTCCCCGCCCATCGGTGCGTCCTGCCAACGCCCGTTCTGCGGGTCGATCCCCGCGTTGCGCCGACCGGTCGTGCCGTCCCCCCCCGCCACGGCATCGACCAGGTCGAGCACACGCACGTAGTCCATACTGAAACGGTCGCCCCCCGACTGGATCGACTCAATCCGCCCCGCGACACGGTCCATCCGCACCGCCCGGTCACGGCCGACCTCGACAAACTCACCCAGCACCCCGCCGACCGAACGCGGCGCAACACGGATCCGCCCCGAGATCACCTCGGCCTCGGTCGTCTTGTGGTCCAGCACATCCACGCCAAACGCCGTGCCCTCATCGATAATGTCACCCGCCGGCGTCTGTACACGGAACCCCGACGCACCCTCGGGCACGTCCGCGACCAGTCGGCCGTGGGTCAGCGTGATCGAGCCGACCCCCTCGAGCGAGAAGTCCGCAGGCCCCACCACCTTCACCCGCGTCCCGTCCGCCAGCCGCATCCGCACCGAGCCCTCCGCCAGGCGGTACCGGCCCACACCCAGCGACCCGTCGCGTGGCGAAGCCCCCGCCTCCCACGCCGGCTGAAAATCATCAAGCACACTCGCAAAAACAACCTGCTCACGGCCCGGCTGCGCAACCGGCCCCGGCTGTGTCGTCGACTGAGGCAGGCCCGGCCAAACAAACGCCGCCACCAGCGCCACCGCCGCCGCCAGACCGCCCAGCGTCGCCCACACCCGCAGCGTCCCCGGCTCGGCGTGGCCCGCCATCGGCCCCATGCCACGCCCCCGCGCCGCAGCGCGGCGACGCGCCAGCCGTTCACGCTTCACGCGGTCGGTCAGGTCCACCAACTCGATCTCGCCCGCCTCCGCCTCCATCGCCGCGAGCTGCGCGAGTACCGCGCGCGGGCTGTCGCTTTGCGATCGTTCACCCGCACCGTCCCCGGGCTCCACACGGATCAGTTCCACCCGGTCCGCGTGCGTCATCTCGTCCACCAGCATCCGGTCAAGCTGCGACAGCGACGCGAGGCGTTCGAGCAACGCGGGCCGGGCCCGTAGCCGGTCACACAGCGTGTCGTACTGCGCATCACTGATGGAGCCATCCAGGTACGCGGCGATCAGCAGGTCGGTTTCGCGGTCGCTGGGGGATGCTGCTGCGTCGTTCATCGCCTGCCCCCCTTCGCCCGCAGGCGCAATCGGATGCAGTCTGCCAACGCGATCCGCGCCCGGTACAGCAGGTTCGACACCGCCCCGGGCGTCTTGCCCAACTGGTCCGCGATCGGCGCGACCCCCATCTCGCGGACGTAGCGCAGCCCGAGTATCTTGCGGGTGTGCTCGGGCACACGGCCCAGGCAGTACGCCAGCGCATCACGCCGGTCCTCGTAATCACTCGCCAGGGTCTCGTGCGCCCGCGCCAAGCCGAGCACGAGGTCTTCGTCGAAGATGTGGCGATCCCGCTTGGCCGACCGCAGGTAGTGGAGCACCTTGTTCCGCGCCACGCCGATCGCCCAGGGGGTAAACGGCTGCGCGGGGTCGTAGCGTTCAAACGACGACGCCACCGTCGCCGCGACCTCCTGGGTCAGGTCCTCCACATCGTGCCGATCCCGCACCACCGACGCGATAAACGCCGCGACGACCGGCTGGGCCTTCATCCACAGCAGCGTCAGCCGGCGCATCTGCTCCGCCTGCGGCGTGATCGGCATGTCGTCCTGTGTGCTGGCCAAGGGCGCTCCCAGCGGTGAAGTGAAAACAGAACCCCCCGCAGTAAGTTTCCCGAGTCGCCCGCGATCTCACGCCGATTGTTGGAAAAACGTAAAAAAAGTCGGCGGAGCCCGCCCCACCCCGAGACATGAAAAAACCCGCCGGCAAGGCGGGCTGAGAAGCCGGGGCTTCAGTGAAAGTTGGCCCACAGGGACTTGAACCCCGACTGACAGAATCAGAATCTGCTGTGCTACCAATTACACCATGGGCCAGCACGGTGGATGGACTATCGTAGGGGGCCGATTCTGCGTCGTCAACCGGCGAAACTACACGGCCGAACGGGCGATTTCGCAGGCGTGGAACGCGGCGATCACCGAGGCCGGGTCGTCCGAGCCGAACAGCGCCGACGCTGTGACCATCGTGTCCACCCCCGCGGCCGCGGCGAGCGGCGCGGTCGTCGGGCTCAGCCCGCCGTCCATCTCGATCCGTGTCGTCGCCGGCAGCCGATCCGCCAGCCAACGGGCCTTGTCGAGCACCTCGGGCATGAACGCCTGGCCCGATCGGCCCGGCACCACACTCATCACCAGCACCAGATCCAGCGACGCCAGGTACGGCTCGACCGCCTCGATCGGTGTCGCCGGGTTCACTACCATCCCCGCGTGCATCCCCAGCGCATGGACACGGTCGATCAGCGCCTGCCCATCGATCCCGCCCGCCTCCGCCGACCGCTGCGTGTCACACACCTCGACATGGAACGCAAAGTTGTTGGCACCCGCCTTGGCGTACGCCTCGACATAATCGCCAGGCCGTTCGACCATCAGGTGCACATCCAGATACACCTCGGGCAGATGCCGGCGCAGCCCGCGGATCATGTCCACACCCATCGTGAGGTTTTGTGCGAAGTGGCCATCCATCACATCGACGTGCAGCAGGTCCGCGCCCAGGCCGAGCACCCGCCGACAGTCGGCCGCCATCTCGCCAAAGTCGGCCGACAGGATCGACGCGGCCACGAGCGGGCGGGCGGGCTGTTGTTTGAAGTCAAGCATGCGTTCACCTGTGAGAAAAGGGGTCGGGAGTCTTTTTCGCCCGAACTGACCTGGGTTGATTGAACGGCGCAAGAAAAAGACTCCCGACCCCTTTTCCCCCGCACTCCACTCAACCCGCGCCCATGATGCCCTCTTCGAACGGCTGGATCACCACCCAGCCCTCGCCCTCGAAGTGCATCTGATACGACTCGCCGCTGCTCCGCCCGATGAACGTCTTGAGCGACACGTCCGTCTTAAAGCTCGGCTGCAGGTTGCCCGACCACATCACCGTCGCCTGCGGGTCGGTGTACACCGGGTTGCCCGGCGTCACGCGCAGCGTCATCGGGTCGTAGTGCGACGCGACCGCGACCATCCCCGAGCCGTTGAGGTGGATGTTGAACAGCCCGCCCGCCGCCATCGCCGCGAGCTTCTTCGCCATCTTGATCTCGTACTTGATCGCCGGCTCAAACGCGAGCAGGTCCTGCCCGTTCACCACGATCGACTCGTTGGCCAGGTTCAGGATCGTGATCTTCTTGCCCTGGTCCGCGAGGTACAGCTTGCCGCTGCCCTCGGCCTTGGTCAGCCGAGCGCCCTCGCCCGACACCGCCTTTTTCAGCAGGTTGCCGATGCCCTGCTCAAGGATGCCCTCCCGCACAAACTTGATCCCGCCGGTGTACGCGACCATCGAGCCCATCTTCGTCCACACCGTGCCGTTGAGGTTGACCTCGAGCAGCCGTTCGGTCTCAAACTCGAAGAGCCCCTGCCCGCGGTCGCGTTCGGCGGTGCGTTCGATGAAGTCGGAGATGGAGTAGCGTTGGCCTGGATCAGACATGGAGTGCCCCTTTGATGTGTATAAAAAGTTGGATGGACGAATCGGATGACGCAGCCGCATCATACCCCCGATGCGTTTCGCTCACGCGGGCAGACGCGCCTCAAGTTTCGCCCACACGGCATCGACCGGCACCCGCGCGATCAACGAATCGTCATCACGCCGGCTGCGGTACCCCGCCATCTCCTCGGCCGTAATCCCCTCGGGCTGGACCACATCGTCCGCCCGGCCATACGGCCCCACCAACGCCGGGTCCGTCGGGCCAAACACCCCCACCGCCGGCCGATCCAGCCCCACCGCCAAGTGCAACGCCGCCGAGTCGTTCGCGACGACCGCACCCGCACCCGCGATCAACGCCATCAATTGGCCGACCGTCGTCGTCGGCAACAGCGCACGGTCGCCCAGCGCCTGCGTGATCGGCCCGAGGCGGTCGTGCTCATGCGGCGCCGCCAACACCACCACGCGATCGGCAACGCCCCCGTGCGCAATCACCCGCTGTGCCAGCTCCGCATACCGCTGCGTCGGCCAGCACTTGCAGCCCCACTGCGCTGTCGGCGCGAGGCAGACGTACCGCCCCGCAGCCAGCCCCTGCGTCTTCAGATACTCCGCCGCCCAGGCCGAGTCCGCCGACCCGACATACAGCCGAGCGTCGCCCACCGGCCAAAGCCCGTCCGCCTCAAGCAGCCCGAGCATGTGGTCCACGGTGTGCCGCCCCGCGGCGACAGGGTGCCTGATGTTGTAGCCCAGCCCCGCGTGCTCCCGGGCGTCGGCAAAACCCACCCGCCGGGCCGAGCGTGTCAGCCAGGTCAACAGCCCGGACCGCGCGAGCCCCTGCAGGTCATAAACCCGGGTGTATTTCGCCTTTCGCAGCCGTTTCGCCAGCGCCAGCCCCGCCCGCGTGGCCGAGGGTTTGAGCCCGAACCCGCTGAGCCCTTTGCGGTCAAACAGCACGACATCGTCGAGCATCGGGTGGTGCCGGACCACATCCGCAAACGCGCAGTGCACCAGCCAATCGATCCGCGCCCCGGGGAGCTCGGCCCGCAGTGTCGCCAGGCAAGGCACCGTCTTCGCCACATCGCCCAGCGCCGTAGGCCGAACGATCAGCACCCGCTCCGCGTCCGCCGACGGGCCTCGGGTCTCGGGTTGTGGGGGCTCGCCATCTGACATTCCAGTAACATTAGCGACTCCCAGCCAGGCCGCGAGCACCGCGCGTCGATCGCCGCCCCCCAGGCCCCAGGCCTCAACCCCAGCCATCACCATGCAAACCGCCATCATCTCCGACATCCACGGCAACATCGACGCGCTCAACGTCGTCATCGCAGACATCGAAGCACGCGGCGTCGACCGCATCGTCTGCCTCGGCGACATCATCGGCTACGGGCCCAACCCCCTCGAATGCCTCGACACCGTCATCGAAAAGTGTGAGTTCGCGATGATGGGCAACCACGACTTCGCCGTCCTCTACGAGCCCACCAGCTTCAACACCACCGCCGAGGCCGCCGCCTTCTGGACCCGGCGACAGTTCGAGGAAGAGCCCGACGCCGACATGCGACGCAAACGCTACGAGTACCTCGGCAACCTCCTGGTCCGCAAGTGGGAAGAAGGCACGCTCTACGTCCACGCCTCACCCCGCCGACCCATCAACGAGTACATCTTCCCCGACGACGTCGTCAGCGCCCCCAACAAGATGTCCTCCATCTTCGACCGCATCACCGAACGCTGCTTCGTCGGCCACACCCACGTCACCGGCGTCTTCACCGACGAACCCGACTTCTACCCCCCCGCCGACCTCGGCGGCGC
>JBITAC010000095.1:0-48020 GCA_044439905.1 Phycisphaerales bacterium JB063
AGACAACTCAATAACGAAAACCGCCGGCCTAACCGCCGGCGGTTTTTTTATCCCCACTCACCGCCCCACTCCCCCACCGCGAGACCCGCTTGCACCGTGACCGGCCGCCTTGCCTTGGCCCGCCTCTCCGGAGGGCGAGGGCTCAGGCGGGGGCCGGCCATCGGACACTCGAGAGACGTCGAGCAAAAGCACCACCCCCGCCCCCAGGCACCCCAGGCCCCCAGAGAAGGAGGGGAGCCGGAAGCAGCCAACAAACAGGCAAGTCACGCAAAAACCGACATTCACCCAACACCCGCCATCAACGCGAGCCCGGCAGTTTCGGACGCAAACTTCGCAAACAATAGGTGCCACACAACTGCTCCATGGGCTGCTGTGTGTGGGACGACATAACCGCCGAGCCATGCCCGGGGGTAGATTGCTTGTGGACAAGGCGACCACGGGGCCCCCGCGTGCGACGCCGGGTTATGGCGCGGGCGCAACCGCATGCCATGCAGGCCGCGCCAGCACGCCCGGCATGTCGGCCTCAGAACTTGATTTCGAGCGCCCCGTAGTACCGCAGGTCGTTGTGGTCGCGGTCGCCCGGGGTCTGGGAGAGGTACTCGCTCTGCACGCCGAACTTCAGCGACAGGCCCGAGACGACGTCGAGCTTGTAGACCCATTCGAGCTTAGAGGTGATGCGGTACTGCGAGGAGTCTTCGAGCGAGGGGTACCAGATCGCTTCGCCGGAGATCGTCGCGCGGTCGGTGATCTTCCAGTTCAAGACCGACCCGCCAAAGAGCGCTTCGGGCGTGAACTCGTTGACATCGCCAAACTCGTAGGTCCCGCCGAACCCGAGGCGGGTATTGACCTCGATATCGTCGGACTTGTAGAGGGTGTATCCCGCGCCACCGTAGCCCGAGGCCCGGCTTTCGTAAGCGCGGAAGCGGTCGTACTGGTACTCGCCCCGGATGAAGTAAAACAGTCGGCCGTCGTCGCTCTTGAGCCAGTCGCGGGTGAAGGTGCTGTTGAACTGCGAGCGGTTGGTGTTGCCCCGGTTCGTGCCGTAGAACCACTGGGCGTTGAAGGTCCAGCGGTTATCTTCGACCTGGCGTTTACCATTGATGCTGGCGTAGAAGTTGAGGTTGTCGGTGTTGCCCGCGGCCCCGTTGAAGCCGAGGGTGAGCTTGCCGCCCCAGTCGTCGATGAAGATCTGCATCAGCGAGCGGTCGTCGATGGCCTGCTGCTCGGCCGCGGCGTCGGCGTCCTGCTGGACCTGCGCCGGGTCTGCGGCGGGCTGCGCCGGCGCGGCCGGGGGCTCGGGCTGGGCCTGCTGCTCTTCGGGCTCGGGCTCGGGTTCCTGCGCCGCGAGGGCGGCCTCGGCGGCCTCGGTCACATCCCGCGTCACCGCCTGGACCCGGGCCGCTTCCAGTTCGACGCGTCCGAGAACGTCGTGCTCGAGCACGACCCGCGACTCGTCCTGCGACACCACCCGCCCGGTCAGCGTATCGCCATTGGTCAGCTCGACGGTATCCGCCAGGCCGGGGCCCGCCCACACCGCCACGCCGAGCGTGGTCGCCAAAGCCGCCATGTTGTAGGTCGTGCGTGCCATCCCGAATCCCACTGGTTCCCGGCCCTGCCCTGATAGCAGGCCGCCTCCTTGCGTTCCTATCGGCCAACCGGGCATCGCACCATGCCCAAGCGCAACAACCCGCGCTCCTTCGCGGAAGAATCGTGAGGCCTATCCGGATTAGGCGACGAACCGGCCGACAGCGCGTTACAAAAAACGCCCACGCCAACACAATCAAAACGCAACCCGCCCCACGCGCACCGGCCCCAAACCCGCTAAAAACACTGTGTTTTACGTGATTCTGTACCACCGCCCGCCCGCCGAAGCGTCGTTCCCAACGCATGAGCAAGCGTTGCCGCCCGGCGCCCTGGGAACAGGCGCTAGCCGAGCCGCGGGGAGGCGATGCCGCGATCCTGCAAGAACACCCGGCCCCATCGAACGCGCTCAAGTCGAACCCCAGCCCGGGCCGGGGGGCCGGCCGTCACACCGCGACCGGGCGGTCGTTTTTGGGGTCGGGCAGCCAGCGGGGGGCGATCTGGTCGGCCGGGGTGTCGGGGTGGGCGTGCTGCACGGCGGCGGCGACCAGGCCCATGAACATCGGCGCGGGGTCGACGGGTCGGCTGAGCAGCTCGGGGTGGAACTGGGCGCCGATGAAGTACGGGTGGCCGCCGTGGGCCTTGAAGTACGGGTTCGACTCGGCGAGCTTCGCGGCGGCCTCGCCGGCGCAGGGCTGGGGCAGCTCGAGCACCTGCATGATCGGGTACTCGGGGTGTCGGCCCGAGAAGACCAGGCCCTGGGCCTCGAGCTGCTCAATAAAGCCCGGGTCGACCTCAAAGCGGTGGCGGAAACGCTCGCGGATAGTGAAAGGCTGGTGGCGGTCGTGCTTGCCCGCGCGGGTGTTGTAGTAGAGGTTCGCGGCGAGGGTGCTGGGGTGGATGAGGACGTCCTTGCCGCCCAGCCGCATGTTCCCGCCCAGGCCTTCGATCTTTTTCTGCTCGGGGAGGATATCGATCACGCGGTTCTGGCCGTCGGGCGCGAACTCGCTCGAGCTCGCGTCGGCGATCCCGCAGACGTTGCGGGCAAACTCGACAACAGCCATCTGGAACCCGAGGCAGATCCCCAGGTACGGCAGCTTGTTCTCCCGGCAGTGCCGCACGCACGCGATCTTGGACTCCGTGCCCCGGTGCCCGAACCCGCCGGGCACGATGATGCCGTTGAACCCGGCCAAGGCATCAGCGATCTTCTCGGGCGCAAACTTGGTGACGTCGATCCAGTCGAGCTCGATCCGCGCGTTGAGGTGCGCCCCGCAGTGCTCGATGGCCTTGTCGATCGAGGCGTAGGCGTCGCGGAGCGCGGCGTACTTGCCCGTAATGCCGATGCGGGCGGTGTGCTTGCGCTTCGCGGTGATCTTCTTGACAAAGCCCAGCCAGGCGTTGCGTCGGCGGTCCTCTTCCTGCTGGTTCACACGGTCGTGGAGGTTGAGCTGGGTGAGGATGTGCCGATCGACGCCGGCGTCGCGCATCGCGGTGGGGATGGTGTAGATCGAGTCGCGGTCGTGCATCGAGAACACCCGATCCACGGGGACGTTGCTGAACATCGCGACCTTCTCGCGGGCCCCCTGCTGGAGCTCGTCCTTGCCCCGGCAGGCGATCATGTGCGGCTGGATCCCCGCCTCGAGCAGCTTCTTGAGCCCGAGCTGCGCGGCCTTGGACTTCTGCTCCCCCAGCGCGGGCGGGCTGATGATGTACGTCAGCGCGACGTAGCACACGCTGCCTGGCCCCTCCTCAAACGCGAGCTGGCGCAGCGCCTCAATGTAGAACGCGTTTTCGTGGTCGCCCACCGTCCCGCCGACCTCGACAAACACGACGTCGGCCTTCTGCTTCACCGCGACCTCGCGGAGCTTGTACTTCACCTCGCCCGTGACGTGCGGGATCATCTGCACATCCCGCCCGAGGTAGCCCCCGCTGCGTTCCTTGTCGAGCACGGTGCGGTAGACCTGGCCCGAGGTCAGGTAGTTGTCACGGGTCAGGTCCTGGTCGAGGATGCGCTCGTAGGTGCCCAGGTCCATGTCGGTCTCGAGCCCGTCGTCCAGGACGTAGACCTCGCCGTGCCGGTAGGGGTTGAGCGTGCCCGAGTCGATATTGAGGTAGCCCTCCATCTTGATCGGCGCGACGCGCATGCCCTTGTCTTTGAGCAGCTTCGCCAGCGACGATGAAAAGATGCCTTTGCCCAGCCCGGACATGACCGTGCCAAAGACGACGACGTACTTGTGTCGGCCCTGCACGTAGCCCGGCGGGATAGGGTTAAAGAACTCCGAGTCCTGGGTCTGGTGCCCGGCCTGCTCGAGGAGGTCTTGGGTGGATGAGGCGTCGTTTTTGTCGTTTCGCGATGGGGGCATAACCCACTGTAACGCGCCGGGATGGGCGGGACAAGCGGGGGATTTCAGCGGCGGGTTTAGCCAAAGAGGTCACTGACCGCGAGTTGCAGACCCGGCATGACGTCGCCGCCGGGCAGGGTGTCGGACTCGCGATAGCGGTGTGCGTCGCCATCGGGCAGATGTGCGGTAACGCATCGGTTGGCGGGATCGACCACCCAGACGAGTCTAACACCGTGGTCCAGCCACCACTGGACCTTCGTGGCGACCTCCTCGGCACGATCGTTGGGGGAAAGGACCTCGGCGACAAAATCCGGCGCGATCGGAATAAACTTCGGGGTCCGTGCCGCCTCCAGTCGGTCCTCTGCAATGTAAGCAACATCCGGGGCGCGGACGGTATCCGGGTCGCGTCCCAAGAGGAAGCCCGTCTCAGCCGCAAAGAGCTTACCGCCGGCATCGTCCAAGAAGGGCTTGAGTGCGAACGCGATCTGCATCGTGATCGCACCATGATCCCCACCGGCCGGTGACATCATCCGTAGTTCCCCTTTGATCAATTCACAGCGTCCCAGCTCCGAGGAGCGTTCGTACAACTGGTCGGCGGTCATGGTCTGTGTCGTGATCATGGCTGTCTAATTCTAGTGTCCGCGCGTAGGCCAGGCCATCATTTCTGCTGGTTTTCAAGCCGATTCCACCGAGCCACAAACGCGTCGTACTGCTCGGGGGTGTCGATGCCGGGGTGGGCGGTGTCGGCCTGGATGACGCGGATGGCGTGGCCGTGCTCGAGGGCGCGGAGCTGTTCGAGTTTCTCGGCGTCTTCGAGCGGGGTGGTGGGCAGCGCGGCGTAGACGGGGAGGAAGGCGGCGCGGTAGGCGTAGATCCCGAGGTGGCGCTGGTAGGCCGGGCGCTGGGCGGGGTCGCTGTGTGGGTCGCGTTCGAAGGGGATCGGGCTGCGTGAGAAGTACAGCGCTCGGCCATGCCTGCCGCAGACGACCTTGACGACATTGGGGTTGGCGATTTCTGCGGGGTCGGTGAGTGGCGCGGCGACGGTGCCCATGGGGGCGTCGGGGTCGTGCGTCATCGCGTCGACGAGTTCATCGATCACCGCCGGGTCGATCTCGGGCTCGTCGCCCTGGACGTTGAGGATGATTTCCTGGCCGTCGCAGCCCAGGGCCTGGACGACCTCGGCGAGGCGTGACGTGCCGTTGGGGTGGTCGTCGCGGGTCATGACCGCCTCGCCGCCGAACGCGGTGACGGCGTCGTAGATCCGCCGATCGTCCGTGGCGACGAGGACCCGGGCGACACGCTGGGCCTGCGCGACGCGCTCGACGACGTGCTGGATCAGCGGCCGGCCGGTGCGGTCCAGCAGCGGCTTGCCCGGCAGGCGGGTCGAGGCGTACCGCGCGGGGAGGATGGCCAAGGCGGGGATGTTCGATGTGCGGTGTTCGATGTTCGGGGTCCGGTTGTGCGCGGCCGTTCAGACGTTGAGCCGTCACCCAGCGGGCGGCGCGTGTAGGCATGAGTTAGAAGCGAGGCCCGCCAGGTCATGGCCTAACGGACGTACTGCTGCCGAACATTGCACATCGCACTTCGCGCCTCACCGATCACCCGTTCAGCTTCGCGGTGGTTTCTTTGATGGCGTTCATCCGGTCGCGGATGTCGCGGTAGTTGATGTCGGTCTGGAGCAGGTGCGACGCGAGGGCCTGGGCCTGCTTGGCGTGCTCGAGCTTCGCGGCGTTGTCGCCGCCTTCGCCGCTGGCGATGTCGAGGTGGATCACCATCTTGTCGTAGCGTAGTTCTTTGCCCAGCGTGTCGTCGTCGGCCGGGTGCTGCTCGATGCCCTGGCTCAGCGTGTCGACCGCCTCGTCGAGCCAGCCCTTTTGCACGTAGCACTTGCCCAGGTACAGGTGCGAGTAGCCGCGGCTCTTGGGCTCGGCCTTCGACTGCTGGAAGCTGCCGATCGCGTCGTCGAACTGGCTGGCCATGAACTGACGCTTGCCCAGCTCGAACTTCAGCTTCAGGTCCGTGGGGTAGTGCTGGACCCGCTCGTTGAACTCCTGGAGCTCAAACACCAGGCGACGCTTGAGGCCTTCCTGGTACTTCGGCTTCGCGGCCTCGTCGCCGGCCTTCACCTTGTCCGCCAGCGAACGCAGGATGCGGTTGAACTGGCGGATCTTGATGTCCCCGGCCTTGAGCTTGTAGCGGTACTGGTTGGTCTGCTCGTAGGCCTTCAGCATCAGCGCCGCGGCCTCCTTGTCCTTCTCGTTGTCCTGCGGACGCAGCAGCGCATCGACCAGCTTCTGCATCCGGTCGGTGTCTTCGGGGTCTTCCTCGTACTGCTCGCGCATCGCCGCGATGAGCTGGTCCGCGTGCGAGCCGGTCGTGTCCAGCTGCGCCTGGATCCGCTGCTGCTCCTCGGCGTCCTTGATCATCCCCTTGGAGCCCTCGCTCTCCTGCGAGGTCTGGTTGTACAGCTCGGCCTCGAGGTCACGCAGACGGGTCCGAAGCGAGTCGTCATCCTTAATATGAAGCGCACGCTTGCACGCCTCCACCGCCTTGTCGAAACGCTGGATCCGCTCGAACAGGTCGATCAGCTTCAGGTACACCGCGCGGTCGGGCTTGGTGTTGGGGTTCGCGTTGTACTCGATCGTCAGCGAGCCGATCCAGTAGGCGATCTCGGCGAGGTTGGCCTCCTCGCCCGGCTCCTGGTCGGCGTCCACCGCGTAGCCCATGGCCTTGACCATGTGCTTCACGTTCAGCGGGTCCAACGCCCAGGCCATCTCCGCCTGCAGCATCTTGTCCACGGTGTAGGGCCCGATCTTCTTGGGCTTGGTGGGCTTGCCGCCGCTGACCTTGCGCCGCTTGGCGACCTCGTGGAGCTCCTCGTGGCGGGTGAGGTTGTCGGGGTCGTGACGCAGCCCGCCGATGTACATCTCGATGGAGTAGTCGTAGTTCTTCGTGTCGGCCGTGGTCTCGGCGTGCTCGAAGAAGGTACGGGCGCTGCGGAGCTTCCGCTTGAAGCGATCGTCCTCGCCGCCGGCGTTGCCGCCCGCGTCGCCGCCGTCGCCGCCTTTGTCGCCCTTACCGCCGCTTTTCTTACCGAGTCCAAATAGCGCCAAACCGCACCTCGTTGTGAAAAAAACTGACCGCCGCACCGCGTTCACAGGCCGGCATAGCCCTTGTATCGCGTGCACGCGTGTGCCGACTTCATTATATGCCGTTTGCCGCACGACGCGGGCCGGGCTATGGTTCGCGGTCGCTTTTTGCGGACACCCCGCCCCCGCCTGATGAGAACCACCATGACCCCGCTCCTGATCCACGGCGCCGCCGGCCGAATGGGCCGTCGGCTCGTCGCCCTCGCCGCAGACGACCCCCAGCTCCGGGTCACCGCCGCGCTCGAACACGCCGACCACCCCGCGCTGGGCCAGGACGCCGGCCAGCTCGCGGGCACCGGCGGCCTCGGCGTCCCCCTCGCCACACTCGGCGACCCCGCGTGCCTTGCGGCGATCGAACAGGCACCCAACGCCGTGCTCATCGACTTCTCCCTGCCCGCGGGTTTCCAGCACGCCTGCGCCAGCGCCGCGGAGCACAAGCTCCCCCTCGTCGTCGGCACCACCGGGCTCAACGAACAGGACCACGCCCAGCTCGACCAGCTAGCCAAGCGTGTGCCCGTGCTCCAAGCCACCAACTTCTCGCTCGTCGTCAACGTCCTGTGGAAGCTCGCCGCCGACGCCGCCACCCTGCTCGAGGGCTACGACATCGAGGTCCTCGAATCCCACCACCACGGCAAACGCGACGCGCCCTCCGGCACCGCGCACACCCTGGTCGAGCGGCTCTGCCAGGCCACCGGCAAGACCGTCAGCGACGACGTCCTCTACACCCGCCACGGCGACGACGTCCTCCGCAAGCCCAACGAGATCACCGTCCAGACCCTGCGTCTGGGCGACGACCCGGGCCAGCACACCGCCTTCTTCGCCGGCCCGGGCGAACGCCTCGAAATCAAGCACGTCTCCACCAGCCGAGACAGCTACGCGCTGGGCGCGCTGCGCGCGGCGAAGTGGCTGGCGACGCAGAAGCCCGGCCGCTACACGATGGGCGATGTGTTGGGAGTGTGAGGGCGTTGTTGAACCACAAAGGCACGAAGGCGCGAAGTAACACAAGAAATGCTTAGCCACAAAAAAACACAAAATGCACAAGAGTGAGTCTCTGACTTGAATCACTTTTGTGACTTATGTGCTTTTTTGTGGCCAGTTTGATTGCCTTCCTTCGCGCCTTCGTGCCTTCGTGGTTCACCCCCCCCCATCAAGCCGGCTCGACCACCAGCTCCGCGGGCACGTCGGGCGTCTTCTCGTCCTTGAACAGGTCGATCTTTTCCCAGGGCCCGTACCACCAGCGCACCGCCATCACCATGCCGTAGATGCAGATGAACGCCGTCGCCGCGAGCCAGGGACCGATGCTTTCGAGCCCGGGCGCGTACTTCATCATCGCGAAGCCGCCGCCCATGAAGACGGTCGTGGTGAGCAGAAACGTCGTCATGCCCGGCCAAAACGTATCGCCCGCGCCGCGGAGCGCGCCCGTCATCGTGATGCCAAACGCATCGAACAATTGGAACGCGGCGCACAGGACCAGCAGCTTCGCCGCCCATTGGATGACCTCGGTGTCGTCGGTCAGCAGCCCGGGCAGGCGGTAGCGGAAGACCAGGTACGCCGAGGCGATCACCGCCATGTAGCAGAACGCCGCACCGATCGCCCACCGCGCGGCCAGCCGGGCGTAGTCGGGTCGGCCACGACCGATCGCCTTGCCCACCGCCGCGGTCAGCGCGATGCTCAGCCCGACGACCGGCATGAACGCCACCTCCAGAAACTTGAACGCGAGGTTGTTCGCCGCGAGCTGTGCCGTGCCGTACGACCCGACCATAAACACCGTGAAGACCGTGAAGCCCAGGATGTCCGACTCCCAGTGCAAACCCACCGGCAGGCCGACGCGGAATATCCGCCGGATCTGTTTCACGTTGGGCCGCCACGTCGCTCGGCTCGCAAACTGCTTCGCATACCTCGGGCCCAGCCAGACCGCAGCGAGGATCGCCACCTGCAGCGTCGATGACGCCGCCGTCGCCCACGCCGCGCCCGCAATGCCCAGCTCGGGGAACCCGAACTTGCCGAAGATCAGCACGTAGTTGCCCAGGATGTTGAAGCTGTTCGCGGTCACCGCGGCGAACAGGCCGACCGAGGGCTTGTGGATGCCGTTGAAAAAGTTGGCCACGACGTTCGCCGCGACCGCAGGCATGATGCCAAACAGCGACACGCGGAAGTAGATCACCTCCAGCCGTTGGACCTCCTCCGGGTGCCCCGCGAACGCGAAGTACGACGGCGCAAGCCACCACACCGGCAGCACGATCACGCCCAGCAGCGCCGCGACATACAGCCCCTGCCACGTGTACCGCGAGCACTCCGACAGCTCCCCCTTGCCAAGCGACTGCGACACAAACGTGTTCGTCACCGTCACCACGCCAAAGCCGAAGCACACCAGGCACCAGACGCTGATCCCCGCAGGCATCACCGCCGCCATCGCCTCGTCCCCCAGCTTCGACACCATCACGAAGTCGGCAAAGCTCATCACCGTCCGCGAGATCATCGTCGCGATGATCGGCCCCGCCAGCAGCGCAAGCGCCCACGGCACGCCCCAGCCCGCAGGCAGAGGCGCCGTATCCATCGGCGAGGATCGCTCCCCGCCGTCGCTCGATTCGGGCTCATCAGACTTCATCGCAAACATCTCTACGCCGGCCACACGCCCGCGTTCGCCCCCCATCGGCAGCTTACCCCGGCCTACACCACCCGCCAACACGCCTGCCGTGCGATTGACAGGTTTTGTATATTGCACCGTTCAACCAACCCACCCATGCCCGCCGCACTGCCACCGCAAACCCGCGGGACCGCCCCCATGCCCGCGGCGTTGCCCCAGCAATGCCGCGGGACCAAGCCGCAAACATCCCGTCAATAGCGAACCGCCCGAGCCCCACCATGCCCAGCCCCATCCGCGACTTCCTCCAGCACCACTTCCTCCACTACAACGCCCGTGAACTCGTCGCCGCCGCCAAGGGCTACGAGGCCCACCTCGCCGCCGGCGGGAAGATGATGGTCACCCTCGCCGGCGCGATGTCCACCGCCCAGCTGGGCAAGTCCCTCGCACGCATGATCCGCGAGGACAAGGTCCACGCCATCACCTGCACCGGCGCGAACCTCGAAGAAGACGTCTTCACCCTCCTCTCGGTCAACGAGTACGAGCCCTGCCCCAACTGGCGTGCCCTCTCGGCCGAGGACGAGCAGGCCCTCTACGACCGCGGCATGAACCGCGTCACCGACACCTGCATCCCCGAGGACGTCATGCGCCACGTCGAGCACCGCCTCCGCGGCATCTGGGAACGCACGCTCAAGAGCGACGAACGCTTCTTCCCCTTCGAGTTCTTCTACGAAGTCCTCGACCAGCCCGACCTCGCACAGCACTACCAGGCCGACCCGCAGGACTCCTGGCTGCTCGCGGCGAAAGAAAAAGGCATCCCCGTCTACACGCCCGGCTGGGAAGACTCCACCATCGGCAACATCTTCACCGCCTGGGCCATGAAGGCCGACGTCTACAACCACTGGTGCCTCCGCACCGGCACCGAACAACTCGCCCACCTCGCACGCTGGTACCGCGAGGCCAACGGCCTCCCCCGCGACGGCAAACCCGGCGAAGCAAGCAAGCCCGGCGTCGGCTTCTTCCAGATCGGCGGCGGCATCGCCGGCGACTTCCCCATCTGCGCCGTCCCCATGATGATCCAGGACCTCAAGTGGGAAGACACACCCTACTGGGGCTACTTCTGCCAGATCTCCGACGCCACCACCAGCTACGGCGGCTACTCCGGTGCCGTCCCCAACGAAAAAATCACCTGGGGCAAACTCGAAGTCGAAACCCCCAAATACATGATCCAAAGCGACGCCACCATCGTCGCCCCCCTCATCTTCGCCTGGGTGCTGGGCGACTAACGGTAGGGTGGGTGCAGCGAGTCTTCGAGCGATACCCACCACGCGCTGCCAACATCGTGGGTGACACACGGCGGGTATCGGCCGCAGACGGCCTCCACCCACCCTACAATTTTTGCAACCCATGACTTCCCCCGCCCCCAACCCGCCGCGCTACCGCTGGCTCAAGCGCCTCGCGCTCTTCTGCACCGTCGCCCTCGTCGGGCTCGCGCTGCTGCGGCTCTACTGGGGCCACCGCGAGCAGTCCGACCTCGACGAGCTCGCCGCCGCCGCACGCGACAAGGGCTACCCCGTCTACTTCGAAGACCTCCAGCCGGCCCAGCTCGCCGCGCGCGACAACCGCGCGACCTACATCGATACCGCCCTCCAGTCGATCCCCTACATCAATACCCAGGGCCAGTACATCGACGACACCGACTGGTACAACGAGGGCGGCGCCGACTACTTCGAAGAGCACAAGCTCCCCGACCCCGTGGCCGACAACGCCGCGTACCTCGCGCAGTTCCAGCCCGTACTCGACGCCGTCCGCCAGGCCCAAGCGCTCAGCCGCACCGACTGGACCCACGGCCAGCCGATCACCCGGCCAGCCCTCGCCATGCTCATCCCCCACCTGAGCGAGTGCCGACGCCTCACCCGCGTCATCCAGGACGCCATCCAACGCGCGATGGACGAAGAGGACTACCCCCTCGCCCTCGCCATGCTCGGCGACCTGATGACCGTCGCCGACACCCTCCGCGACGACCCCTACTCCCTCATCGACCACCTCGTCAATATCTCCATCCGCACCGCCGCCGCACACACCGTCCAGGGCGTGCTGCCAGGCCTGCCCGACGACCCCACGCTCGCGCCGCATCTCGAACAACTCAACGCGCTCTGGCTCGACGAGGCGTGGGCCGAGCAAGGCCTGGCGCAGGCCTACCAGACCGAGCTTTGGAACATCTTCGACTACATCCAGGGCATCATCGAGGGACGCTACAGCTACACCCAGTACTTCGGCTACACCCCCCGCCACCTCACGCCCCTCGAGTTCGCGCCCACCCGACGCCTCCTCCGCCCCTACTACCAGTCCGACCTGGCCTTCATCCTCCGCTACTACACCGCGTTTATCGACGCCACCCTCGGCTGCATCAACCATCAGGACTTCCACGACCGGCTCGACCAGGCAGGCATCGACGCCATGGACAACGCGCTCGACGACGCGCCCAACGAGTGGCCCATCGAGTACCCCTTCTCCAACGAAGCGGTCTGGACTCCGCGCAACTCCGCCCGCACCCACTTCCGCCACCTCGCCACCACCCGCCTGTGCGCCACCGCCATCGCGCTCAAACGCTACACCCTCGACCACGGCCAACGGCAGACCCACTATCAATAAAAGCCCGAAAGATGGTGCATCACAGAGACGGCATGAGCACGCCTCTTCATCGCCCCCGCCAGACGCCCGCTTCACTCCTCGCGATATCGGCGTGCCGCCTCCATCATTTCAGCCGACCCGAACCCATCGCCGCGCCGCACCGCCCGATGGGTAGAGAAACAGGGACGGCCCCCTTTGACGTAATAGCCGTTGCGGCCGGGAATGCAGGGGCGTATGATCAAAGCCATTCCCGACCACTCGAAGTCCTCACTACACCCACGCTAACCCCCGAGCATCGCCCGCCAACCCCAGCCCAACACCGACGCCCCTGAATACGATGCACCAACAACACACAAGCCGAGACCACAACATTGCCACCCGCTCCATAAAACGGGGTCCGTCCCCGTTTCGATACCCGCGCCCCATTTCAATACCTCCGCCTTGATTCCACCCTACGCTACATACACCATCTTTCATAGCGAGAGGCGGGTACTATTCAACTAAACCATCCTGCATCACAGCACGTACAAGCCCAGCAGTCAAGAGATATTCGACAGAATCTACCTGCCCCTTTCGGAACACACGTTCAAAGCTCAGGCGAACAAGCGGGTGATTCCGTCAGTCATTTGGCAAGAGTGCAACGACTGGAATCTTAGCTTCATATCCATCGATGGAAACAACAACCGGGCTATTGCATTGCTCCAGTGCGGCTGGATCGCTGATCACCAAACTCAGCATCCAAGCCGTTGAGTCATTCGTAACACATTCAATCTGGGCACCGTCCGGACATGACACGATTTCAAGATTGATCGCGTTCCCAGTCCTGGAATGTATCAAAACATGAGTGGCATGGCCCTCAGGAGACCATTGGATCCGGTTCGGCGAGATAGCCAAATCCCCAATCGTCCGAAGTACCCCACCGACCTCGACCAGACTCGACTGAGGGTGTGTCGTCTGGATCTGAAAAGAAAATGTTTCAATCGGGTTTGGACTGGCAAGAGTTCGGATGACTAGCTCATGATTGAGCGATACACTCCCACTATCGTAGCGAATGACCTGGACATACTCACTATCGGTTGAAGCCGACTCGATCCGAAAAGGGACGCCGTCATCAGATCTTAAAACGACCGAAACAATCTCACCCGTATGGCTGTCATTATCAACAAGAAAGGCTGGAACTTCCGGGAAAAACCGAACACCCATACGCGCCTGAACAGAGAGACGGACGGGAAAGACTACCCCGTTGCCTTCGATCGCGACTCGGCGGTCAACATTACCAGGGCGGCCTTGGTAAATCAGACGAAGTGTAGCCGCTTCACCCGGCTGAATCGTTGCACTATTTAGCCATACAGCCTTGATCCCGCAACAGGCAGTATCTCGGAGCTCTATAGATTCGGAGGTTGGATTGAAGACAGTAAAATCAGCATATATCGGCTCAGTATGGTATCGAATCCCAAGATCAACAGATGCCGGATTGACAATGATCGGGGATGAAGTTTTGCCATTTCGCTCAGGGCCAGATTGAAAAACCCCGCCTATACCACGGAAGAACATAAATCCAAAGGCCACACCCAGGATCGCCAAAAGAAACGATACGCTTCTAGCCATTATTCACAAGCCTTGTCCGCAGAGAGGCAATGTGACTTGCTCTTGCTATACACTCTAAAGAAAATGAATCCAGACAAACTGAGAAAAGCCATGCCTCCCAGCAACCAGCCCCATCGAAAGGAACTCCAGGCCTCAGACGCCGCAAGAGAAATGGGAGCCGGTGACGACCTGGCTTCAACCTGGGAAACAGTCGCTTCCGAAGAAACCGAGATCGGCCCCTTACCATGCCCGGCGGGGGGTAGATCACGAAGCAAAGCTTCTGACACTCCGGCATTGAGAACCTGGCCCAGTATCTGATCGGGGTCATCGACATGATGAACCGCGCCTATTGTGTAGTCAATGACTCGTGTCCCAGGCACCAGATCAATGACAAAATCTGAATCCGGAATTGGAATATTTACCATCGCCTTTTGAACCGTGAGCTCCATACGAATAGCAGCTCCACGGGGATCCAGTACCTGCATTGTCCGCATCGGATACCGAACACGCGTTTCAATCTCCTTGTGATCGGCATAGTGGTACTCGACCGAATGCATGCCTTCTGCTGAACCGACACCGATCCAAGACACATCATAGGGTGGCGAATCGGCGAAGACGACCGAATACCATTCCGCCAATTCTCCTTTCCGAACAACCCAAGTGGCCTCCACAAATCCATCATCACCCATCTGAGCAGAGACCAACTGCCCCCGCGAAACGATCAGTGGTAACTGAAGATAGGTTGATCCAATTCGGCCGACGGGTGAGCTCGGCTCGGGCTTGAGGACCGATGCCAAGCGGTTATACGGCTCAAAAATCGTATCGAGGCCATGAACAAAAGATCTGTCCTGATTCAGTTCAGCCGAATCGGATCCATCGTCTCCTAACAGCCATACTTGGGTGCGTACCATGCCAGTATCTTTATAAATGACACGATCACGAAAGCGAGGATCGCTGTCGGGATCTGGATCCGCGCCTAGTACCACACGCTCCGAGATAATCTCAAGGGAAGTGATCTCTACAAAAGACTGAGTCATATGGCTCACAGCCTCTTCAGCCGCAGGATCATTGGGCACGCTAACCGCGTAGCACGGCACCGCTACTGACAGGGCCATCAGTGTCAAACTGAAAAACCTAAACAGCTCACGAGACGTGTGGCGTAAGAAACGCACAGCCCCTTGATTTGCATGACCAAATCGTTCGCCATAACAACCCGACACGCCAGAGTGACAAACCGTGCCATTGCTTTGGTAATTCGGAATCACGACTGGACTCGACTGCATTAGCATGGATTTGTTCCCGCACCGTACCACGTAACATCTTCGTCAGTATCATCCGTCAAAGAGTTCAGACCCCCAGTATAAATTGTATCTTCTGTATCACCGTCACAGTCCAAGTCATCGATATCCGTAACTTCTGCCGTAGGATAATGCGTGGTAACGTGGTGATAATAACGCTTAAGTTGGTCCGCCACACCTGTACTAACGGGATCCCATCCATCACCACAAGCAGGCTCTACCAAATCATCCTCATCAGTTTTGGTATATCCAATCACTGTGTCTGGAAAATTGCGATCATATAGAAGTGCCCACGAATCGCATGTTTTATATTTTTCACATGCGGCATCAGCGAAGCTAGGTTGCCATAGCACTGACACCAATCCACCCGTGCCAAAACCGAGAAGCAAAACTAACGCCGAATTAAAAGCCCGTTTCAAAACAACCCCTTTCTTAGGTACAGAGACATATGGGACAACACTATGCGACCAGTATAATCATTGTCCATGTCAAAACCAGAGCCGCGCAAGAAAAAAATAGCTTTTTGATTGCATGTCGATCAGAGCAGTATAATCGCCTGTTCAACACTAGGAGGTATCGGAGCGGCTTTGGCCGGGCCAGAGGGTTGCCGACAAAGACACAGCCCCTCGCGCCGATATAAATGCCAAGAGAATGCCGATGTGTTCTGGGGAGACAGGTCGTCGCGGATTCTCGCTGGCCCGATGTGGAGTTGCGGCCGCCTTGTGCGTGGCGGGGGCGGGTCTGTGCGCGGTGACTTCGTGGGTCAGGGGAGAAAAGAAGTGCGGATGCGGGGTGGACAGTGAGCGATTACGCACGGCGGGCTGGGGGTTTCCCGGGCTAGGGTGTGACGGCGGCGGATGCAGAGGAGGGGTCAGAGCTTGGGCTCTTCGAGGGGGACGGGGCAGACGTCCTTTCGGCCACAGGTGTCGCAGGGCTCGCCTTCCCAGAGTGCGTTGAAGTATTGGGAGACGGCGTCGACGAGGTCGGGGGCGGTGGTCCAGATGCCGAGCTCATGGTTGCGGTTTTGGTCGGCCTTGGCGCCGAGGCCTGCGCCGGTGAGGTTGGCGCTGCCGAGGTAGAGCTTGTGGGCGTCGATGATGACGGCCTTGGCGTGGAGGCGTGGGCAGCGTCGGATGGTGATGTTGCCGGCGTCGGCGGTGGCCTTGGCGAGCTGCTTGCGGATGCGTTTGAGCTGCTGGAGCGCGGGGGCGGAGGGGACGCCGGCGTGGAGGATACGGACCTCGACGCCGCGCTGGGCCATGCGTGCGAGTCGGTCGATGATCGAAGGCGCATCGCGTCCGCGGGTTGGGGAGAGGTCGACGCCGGGGTCGGGGACGAGCATGGCCTTGAAGTCGGCGGTCATGATGTCGAGACAGACGCCGGCCTTGAGCATGCCGTCGAAAACGACGCGGCGGAGGTGCTGGGCGTCGGCGACGAGCTCGACCGGGCCGGCGGGGGCGGCTTGCATGATGTCGAGGCCGAGGTCGGACATGGTCTGACTATCGGCTGGTCGAGGTGGGTTGCGTTGTTTTCGCGGTCGGAGGTGCCGCGCTAAGCCGCAAGCGGCGAACGGCGGCGGCGGGTGACGGCCGCGAGGCCCGCGAGGAGGAGGACGGCGGCGGCGGGCTCGGGGACGCTGCCGGGCGGGGTGCCGTTGCCGAAGTTGGCGAGGACGACATCGAGGTCGGCCTGGTTGACCAGCCCGTCGCCGGTGAGGTCGCCCTCGAGGACACTGCCCGCGCGGACGGACTGGCCCCAGTGGGCGAGGATGATGTCGAGGTCCTCGGCACCGACAAAGTCGTCGAGGTTGGCGTCGCCTTCCTCGTGCAGGGCATTGAGGTCGAGGCGCATGATGCCTGTGCCGTCGGTCGCGGTGAAGTCAAAGACGATCCGGTCGTAGAACGCGCCATTGGCACCGGTGCCGGTCTGGTCTTCAATGACCATGAGGTCGCAGTAGACCTGCAGCGGGTCGTCGGGGTTGGTGATGAGGCCGAGCTCGACGAGCAGGTCGTAGTCTTCCTGCTCGATGGTGACGATCTGGAGGTCGAAGAGTTCTTCGGTAGAGGTGACGATCCCGAAGTCGATAAAGTCCTCGACATCGTCCTTCGTGTAGGCGGGGTTGGTCAGTCCGCCGCCGGTGCCGCCGCCGAAGATGGCGTTGGTGTAGCCGGAGGTGAGGATGTTCATGCCGAGGACGGCGTCGAAGGGCGTGCCTTCGATATCGAGCACGCCGGTGAGGACGTTGGTGTAGACGAGGTCGACGCCGTCGGTGGTGGGTAGTCGGAGCTCTTCGACGACGACCAGCGGCATGATGGTGGTGCCGCCGATGCCGCCGACTTCGAGGACATCGACGACGTCGCCGCCGCTGGTGACGAACTGGGTGAGGTCGAGCCCGAGCGAGGCGGCCATGGCTTCGGAGATGATGGTGGTCTGCGCACCGGTGTCCATGAGGTAGGTGTTGGAGGTGCTCAGGTTTTGGCCGCCCCCCAGTGCGCCGGTAGCGTGGTCGAGCTGGATGTTGTCGATCAGCGGAAGCGGCGCGAAGGTCGGACGCATCTCGGGTGGGAGGGTGGTGTCGGTATGTTCGGGCGCGAGCATGCGGAGCTCGACGTTGAGCGACGCGGCACTCTCGAAGCCGACCTGGCTGATGGTGTCGTGGAAGTTGACACCCTGGAACTCGAGGCCAAGCATCGGGCGGAGGTCGATATCGACGACCCGGCCGACCATGGCGGGCATGCCGACGATGGCGGCGAAGCTGCCGAGGTTGATGTCGTCGCCGCCGAAGGCGATGACGTTGTCGTCGGCAATGAACTCGGTGCCCGCGGAGTCGATCAGCCGGAGCGCGTAGGGCGAGTAGACGTCGAGCTGTTCGAAGCCGGCGACGCCCTGCTCGTTGTACATCGCGGGCACGCCGTTGTAGAGGGGCTGGTTGTAGTCTTCGCCGTCGACGAAGGAGAGCTGGCCCAGGAGGATGCCGTTGGCACCGGTGTCGAGCAGCGCGAGGTTCTGGAGGGTGGGCCCGATGAGGAGCGGGTTGTTGGGGTCGCTCTCGTCGCTGAGCCCAAAGGTGATGCGCGGCTGGTCGATGGCCAGGGAGTCGGCCTCACCCAGCAGATAGTCGCCCGCCCACGCGGGGCCGGATAACAAGCCCACGACAAAGACTGCGGCGGACAACCGGGCACAGACCGATGGGCGGAAAGTCGATGGCATACCGGGGCTCCAGAACGCAAGACGCCCGTAGGCGAGGAAATGACATAAGTAATACTAATAAAGTACCCGATCGATCGTCCAAAGGGAAGATGTCAGCCTTGTTTTTTCGGTTTTCTCCTGACGAGCGGATTGATTCTGAACTCTGCGCGGGCTCGTACGTCTTATGATGGAGCCACTCGGGGCCAAGTCCATCGGAAGGGATCGCATGTCGACACGTTTCGCAATCGGGTTGTTGCTTGGGGCGTCGATGTGGTCGTCTTCGGCTGCATTGGCCCAGCGAGCGGTGCGTGGGCAGATCATGATCGACGACTGGGGCGGGCCGATCGCTGAGCCCTTCGACAATTCACGGGCCGAGGGTTTTTCGGTCGCTGCGGGGACGATGGAGCTGGGCGACACGGAGATCCCCGCGCTGTTCGCGGCGATGGACGAGGGCGACTGGCTCCGGGCGATCCGGCTGCTCGAGTCGCTTGGCGAGAACGAGAGCGACGCGTTGATCCGCGACCCGTCGGGGATGCTGCGTCCGCTATCGACCTTGCAGTCGCACGTGATCGCGGAACTGCCGGAGGAGGGGCGTCGGACGTTCCGGATGATGTACGACCCGATCGCGGAGCAAGACCTGGCCGACGCGTTGGCGCTGGCCGACCCTGGGGCGCAGCTGATTGCGTTGACCGAGCTGACCGACAGCTTCGCGCTGTGCGAGTCGGCGGCGCTCGCGGCCGATCGGCTGGGCGACCTTCAGTTTGAGCGGGGCCAATTCGCCCAAGCAGTGCGTTCGTACACCCTCGCCGCGGAGCACCCGGCGGGCGACCCGGACGACGCGATGCTGCTCGCCAAGCGCCTGCACGCGCTGGCGCGGAGCGGGGCCTGGGCCGAGTTCGACGAGCTCGCGGGCTACGCGAAGTTCCGCCGGGGCAACGCGTCCGTCACGATCGGCGGGCAGGCCGAGCCGCTTAGCGCCATCGTCGACCGTCTCGCACTGGGCCGGCCCGATGACGCCGCCGTGCCCGACGCGGCCGGCGCGGCGTTGCCCTTCCCGCGTGGCATGTACCCGTCGGCGCAGTTCAGCTTTGTCGAGGACCACACCGCCCGGCAGATCGCGCAGGCGGTCGCCCAGCGCAACGTCGGGCTCGCGGGCCGGGAGGTCACGCGCGCGACCGCCGTCGCCGCCGACGGCCGGCTCTACACCCTCGCGCTGGGCCAGCTCACCGCGATCGCCCCCGACACGGGCAAGACGCTCTGGACGCATGGCAGTACCGAGGACCTTGCGCAGCGCATCACGCAGCAGGCCTACAACCTCACGCAGGGCTACTACCAGTCACTGACACTCGCGGGCGACGCGCTGGTGGTGACGTCGCACGACCCGGCCCGGCTGGATATCGTCCGGCTACACGTCCACGACAAGGCGACGGGGGAGCTGCTGTGGAACTCGATGCAGACGGCGGGCGAACACCCCAACGCCAGCATCATCAGCGAGCCCGTGGTGCGCGACGGTGTGCGCTACGCCGGCGCGCAGGACCGGGGGCACAACAACCGGATGCACCTGGTCGCGTCGCAGCTTCGTTACGGCGGGGTCGCGTGGACGGTGGACCTGGGCCAGCCGCCGATCGACCCGAACTGGGGCCAGCCCATGGGCCTGAGCCCGCGGATCGCGGTCGGCGAGCGCAACGTCATGGTGCTGACCAATGACGGCGCGCTGATCGCGGTGGACCCGATCCGCCGGGACATTGTGTGGGCGATGAGCTACCGCATCCTGCCGAGCATGTGGGTGCGTGGCATGCCGAACATGACCGGGCAGCCCGGGAACGTCGCGGTCCAGGACGGTGTGGTGTACAGCAAAGACACACGCGACGACCGGCTCAACGCGATCCGTGAAAGTGACGCCGCCCGGCTTTGGTCCGTGGAGGTCGATCCCGACGCGACGCTTGTACACACCGACCATCGACACGCCTACCTGCTTGGCGAAGAGCTGGTCGCGATCGACCTCAAGACCGGCGAACGCGTCTGGTGGACCGGGCACCACGGCAACGCAGGCATCCGCCCGTCGTTCACCCAGACCCACGCGCTGATCGCCGGGCCCCATCGCCTGTGCCGGGTCGACCTGACTACCGGCAAGGTCGACGGCTACCGCGAAGACGTCCCGGCCGGCCCCGACGGCAGCCCGACGCTGCTGCTGCAAGGCGGTGTCGCGGTCGTCGGGCCCGAAGGCATCCTGATCTACAACACGGAGCAAGAAGAAGAGTAAGCACCCAACGCGGCATCCACGCCAAACCCGACCGTTTCGCCGTCGCCCAACGTACTGCGCGGCAGACCACCGATGGGCAGCGCAACACGCAGCCCGCTGGGCGACGGCGAAACCTGTGCGGCAGGATTGACTCGATAGAGCCACACGAAGTATCCACGACTTGAAATGAGAGACACCATGCAACGATTCTTGAGTTTGATTCTGATCCTGACGATCGCCGCGGCGGTGCCTGTGTTCGCGCAGGACGGCGCGGCCCGTGAGAACGCAACGCGCAACGCCATCGCTCAGCGGGAGGCCGCGAGGGCGCTGCAGGCCGCGGGCCAGGCCATTCAAGACGCGGCCGAAGAAGCCCCGGCACCGGCGGCTGACACGGTCGAAGAAGCGTCGGCGGTCGAGGACGAGCCCCCCGCCGCACCCCCGGCCCAGGAACTGCCCGAGGGGACGATGCGGTTCCACCTGATGGACGGCTCGATCCTGACGGGCACGCTGGCGATCGACGCGTTGCCGGTGGACACCGAGTTTGGTCGGCTGGTCGTGCCGATCGATTCGATCAAGAGCTTCGCGCCCGGGCTCAATGCCCACCCCGCGCTTGCGCAGCGGATCGACACGCTGATCGAACAGCTCGCCTCACCCAACGCCGCACAGCGCGACCGCGCCCAGGCCGACCTGATCTCCTATGGCCCGGGCCTGATCCCCGAGATGCAGAAGTACACCGACGACGCCGACGACGAACGCAAGCTCCGCGTCGCGGCGGTGCTCGAAGAGCTCTACAGCATGGAGGGGGACCCGATGGCGTTTGACGACGGCAACGAGGGCCCATCGCTGGCCCGGCTTGACCAGGTCGTGACCGACGGGTTCACGATCGCGGGCGCGATCGCGGTGCCGACCTTCGAGATCGAATCGAAGTTCGGGATGCTCACGGTGAACCTGGGCGATATCGAGTCGGCGGGCATCGTGACCAACGCGATCCCCGAGGTCCGCCGGACGGTGGATGTGGACGCGACGAACATGACGCGTGTCGCGGAGAAGAGCACGGGGATCCGCCTGCAGCGTGGCGACCGGGTCATCATCCGGGCCGAGGGCAATATCACAATGACGCCCTGGGGCAACGGCGCGGTGGCGACGCCCGACGGCTGCGCCCAGTGCGGCAACTACGCGGGCAACATCCTGATGGGTGCGTTGATCGGCCGGGTGGGCGACAACGGCAGCGACATCCTCGTCGGCTCCAGCCACACCTTCACCGCGGACCGGGCGGGCATGTTCTACCTGTCGTTTGCGTTGCAGCCCAACTGGGGCCGACAGCAGTTCCCCGGCAAGTTCTCGGTCCGCATCCGCGTGGTGCCGGCTCAGTAAAAAAACCAGACAACATCGGTTATCCCAACGGCACACGGCCAGCACCGTGTGCCGTTTTTCTTGCGTAACACTTTGTCCAATGTGCGCCCTTCCAAAAAAACAGACCGCACCCGGGTACCAGGTACGGCCTGTCTTAGGAGGACGTGGTTTGTTTTGTTACTGATCGCTACATGCCAGACGCGTGGGGGTTGCGACCATTACCCCTGACTTGGACATTACGTCAGGTATTGGGTTTCGAGCTGGCCACGGATCTTTTCCATCGCGCGTTTCTGGATCTGGCGGACCCGTTCCTTGGTGACGCCGATGATCGTGCCGACCTGCTGGAGCGTGAGCGGCTTGCCATCGGTCCGCAGCACGGGCGCGGGCGGGTCGTCTTTGATGTCGGGCGCGATCAGGTTGAAACGGTGGCGGATGACCCGCTGCTCGATCTCGGAGAGGTCGGCCTGGTTGGTCTCGACGATGCGTTTGACCTCGTCGGCGCAGTCCTCTTCGTGCTCGGCGTTCTTGGTTTCCTGGTAGTCGGACTTCTCGAACTCGGGGTCGTAACCCGTGGGGAAGACCGAGCGGTACTTGGTGAGCTTCATGCCCGCACGGCTGAAGGCCTTGAGGATGGCCCGGCAGCCGTAGGTCGAGAACTTGAAGCCGCGGCCGGCGTCGAACTTGTCGATCGCGCGGAGCAGGGCCATGTTGCCTTCGCTGACCATGTCGCCGAAGTCGAGGTCGCTCATGCGGGTGCGCTTGGCCATCGCCAGCACCAGCGCGAGGTTAGTCTGCGCGATCTGGTCGCGGTAGGCCTCGGCCCGGTGGTACCAGTGCAGCAGCTGCTCGGCCATGTCGAGGTCGAGTGCGGGCATGTCCTTGAGCTCGTCCCGCAACTCGCACACGCGGAACCGGCAGTAGTTGTACTGCAGGAACAACGCACGCTCCTGGGCCGCGGTCAGCACGACACTGCCCATCTTCCGTGGCGTCGCGGCGAGCTTCTTGCCCGCGTCCATCACCGGGTGGTACCACGACACATCGGGCACAGGCACCTCCGGCGCGTCGTCAAACACCTCTTTCATCGCCTGCTTCTCGGGCAGCGCGAAGACCTCGGCGGCGGTGTATTCGTACTTCTCCTCAAGCACACGCTTGAGGTCGGCGGCGTCTTGGGGCGAGAGCTGTCGGCGGGCGTCGGAGACCGACAGACCCTTGCGTTCGGCCACGCGGGCGAGCGGTGAGTTTTTTGGGGTGAGATTCTTCATGATGCGGTTCCTTTCCTAGGTTCCCCTGCGGTTCCCAGAACACCCCCCAGGGGCGTTTTCGAGTGGGCCGGCCCAACAGATCAGGCCGGGACCCACCCCCTTTCTACCCTTAATAACGCCAGGGACCGCGACTTAGTTTCAACTTTGTTTAGAATTACTCAAAATAAGGATGAAACCTGACGCCCGACGCCGCCACGCCCCATCCGCCCCGAAAACTCAGGTATTCACCCGAAATCCCGTGTTTTTCACCCCGGCATGCCCGATTGACCCACACCCCGGGCAGGTCTACACTCGGAGAGCGCAGGCCAGCGGCACCCGATGCGAGATGCCGAGCACTGGCTAAACCTATTTTTCGCAACACCTTACAAGGAGCCGACCATGGCTTACACCCTCCCCGACCTGCCTTATGCCAAGGACGCCCTCGAGCCCGCGATCGACGCGAAGACCATGGAAATCCACCACGGCAAGCACCACGCGGGCTACGTCAGCAAGCTCAACGCCGCGGTCGAAGGGCTTGAGGTGCCCGAGTGCCCCTTCGAGCTGATCAAGATGATCGACAAGCTCCCGGCCGACAAGCAGACCGCCGTCCGCAACAACGGCGGGGGCCACGCCAACCACTGGCTGTTCTGGACCATCCTCGCCCCCAAGGGCCAGGGCGGCGAGCCCTCGGCCGAGCTGGCCGCGGCCATCGAAGCCGACCTGGGCGGGATGGACAAGTTCAAGGAGGCCTTCGCCAACGCCGCCGCCACCCGCTTCGGCTCGGGATGGGCCTGGCTGGGCGTCAAGGACGGCAAGCTCTGCGTCTGCTCCACCCCCAACCAGGACAACCCCCTCATGCCCTTCGACGGCTGCTCGGGCTGCTCCCCCATCCTCGGCCTCGACGTCTGGGAACACGCCTACTACCTCAACTACCAGAACCGCCGACCCGACTACATCGATGCCTTCTTCAGCATCATCAACTGGGCCAAGGTCAGCGAGTACTACGCCGACGCGACCAAGTAACCCCACCGCGAAGCCCAACGCTTCGCCCCCAAAGCCCACGGCTTTGATGCGAGCCCCGCGAGCAGTATCGCCGTGGGATCGCCCCGCCAAACTCACTCAATCCAACCCCGCCGCCGCGCCCCCGCGCGGCGGCTTTTCTTTTGCCTAACCCCCCTGCCGCAACGCAAAAAACACCGAAAAACCGTAATCCACCGCCACTCCAACTCATCCTCCCGGTAGCATGAAGGACCGCCCCACTCCGAGATGACCCATGAAACGCACGTTTTTCGCCGCGCTCCTCGCCCTCGCCTGCACGCTGCCCACCGTCGCGCAAGTCCGACAACAACAGCGACGCCAGACCGATCGGCACATCGTCTACGCCACGCTCGAGGACGGCACGGAGATGAAGCTCGACCTCTACCGACCGATCGCCAGCGATGACGAAGCGACCGACGCGACCCCGCCCAAGCTCGTCGTCTGGGTCCACGGCGGGGCATGGATGATGGGCAACCGCTGGCCCTGCCCGATGACGTTCCTCACCGACCATGGCTACGCGGTCGCCAGCGTCAGCTACCGCTTCTCCAACGTCGCGCAGTTCCCCGCCCAGCTCGACGACTGCAAGGCCGCCGTGCGCTTCCTCCGCGCCAATGCCGAGCACTACGGCTACGACGCCGACCACATCGGCGTCATCGGCGCGTCCGCGGGCGGACACCTCGCCGCGCTCCTGGGCACCACCGGCAACGACCCCGACACCGAAGGTGAGTTGGGCGAACACCTCGATGTCTCCAGCGAAGTCCAGGCCGTCTACGACCTGTTTGGTCCGACCGACCTTGAGGCGCTCAGCGCCGAGATCCCCGAAGAAAGCGGGCTCGCGGCCCACTCCCCGATCGCCCTCCTGCTGGGCGGCGACCCCCGGCTCCACCCCGACCTCGCCCAGGCCGCCGACCCCGTCACCTACCTCGACGCGGACGACCCGCCGGTGATGATCGCCCACGGCACGCGCGACCCGCTGGTGCCCCTCGCCCAGAGCGAGTACTTCGCAAACGCCCTCGAAGACGCCGGCATCGAACACGAACTCATCGTCGTCCAGGGCGGCGGCCACGGCGGCGCACACTTCCAAACCCCCGAGATGATCGCCCAACTCATCGCGTTCTTCGATGAGCATCTGGTGGATGCGGACGTGGATGCGGATACCAAAAACAACGACTAGTCATAGCGACTCACTTTTGTCCCGTTGCCCCACGCAATCGCCGCGACGATTGCTGTAATGCAAATCGTACTTGGGGTGCCACACAGCGCAGCTGTGTGCCGCTATTCATGTGTTGCGCGAGAGTCACATCGCTGCGCTCTGTGGCACCTGTGTTAGGAGAGGGCATCAAACGATATCGCGTCCTACGCCGTGGCTTCACGGCCGACGGTTTTTACCGCGTTGACCTTCGCCTTCGCGGTGATGTCGAGCATGCGGTTGAGGGCGACCAGCGCGTGCTTGCGGGCCTCGGGGTGGACGCTGATCTGGTTGAGGACTTTGGCACCTCCGGGGACGGCCAGGTTGTCCATGATCCACAGCAGGTGCGGGCGGTCGATGCGGTACATCGTGGTGCACAGGCATTGGCACTGCGACAGGATGCGGGCTTCGACGCCGCGCGTTTTCGCCTCGTTCACCAGGCGGTTCACCAGGTGGACCTCCGTCGCGATCGCCCATCGGCTGCCGGGCGGGGCCGACTCGATCGCCTGGATGATCCCCTCGGTGCTGCCGGTCATGTCGGCCTTCTGGCACAGCTCGTAGCAACACTCGGGGTGCGCGATCACCGTCACGCCGGGCCACTCGGCGCGGACCTCGTCGACATGCTCCGGCCGAAACAGCTTGTGCACCGAGCAGTGGCCCTTCCACAGGATGAACGTGCTGTCGAGGATTTGTTGTTCGTCGTTGCCGCCCAGGTCCTTCTTGGGGTCCCACAGGCACATCTGCGTCGCCGGGTCGAAACCCGCGGCCGCGCCGGTGTTTCGGCCCAGGTGCTGGTCAGGCAAGAACAAGATCTTCACCTGCTCGCCCTCGGCTAGTGGGGTGTCGCCCCCGGCCAAGGCCCAGTCGAAGATCGCGTCGCAGTTGGACGAGGTGCAGACCGCGCCGCCGTGCATCCCGCAGAACGCCTTGATCGCGGCGCTGGAGTTCATGTAACAGATGGGGATGACACGGTAGGAAGTGGCCGAGTGGTCCAGGGGTCCAGGGGCCGAGTCGAGGGTGCCGCCTGCTTCTACTTGGCCACTTGACCGCTTGGCCACTTGACCACTTCCTGCCAGCACTTCTTCAAGCTGCTCCCAGCACTCGACGGTCTGGTCGTAGTCCGCCATGTCCGCCATCGAGCAGCCCGCGCCCAGGTCGGGCAGCAGCACCGCGACACCGTCGTCGGTCAGGATGTCGGCCGTCTCGGCCATGAAGTGCACGCCCGCGAAAATCACGTACTTCGCGTTGTCCTTCTTCACCTGCTCGGCGGCGAGCTGGCTGAGCTTGAACGAATCGCCCGTGAAGTCGGCAAACGCGATCACGTCGTCCTGCTGGTAGTGGTGGCCCAGGATCACAAGGTCGCTGCCCAGTTCCTGCTTGCGCGCAGCGATGCGCGCATTGAGCTGCTCATCGGAAAGCTGCGTGTATTCATCGGGGATCGCGGGCTGCCAAAGCATGGGGGGTCTCCTGAGACGGGCGGAGCATTATAGGCATGTCCAAGGGGGATCTAATCCACAGATTTCACAGATGGCACGGATTGAAGGCAGGTCTAAGGAAGGCAGGGAGTTAGGAAGTCAGGAAGGAAAAACTCCGCTCGTTGCGTCTGATTTCCTACATCGCCCAGCAAGCGTGCGACGCGGACCTCAATCACGCCATCGGCAATTCAATTTCAAAATCTGCGCCATCTGTGAAATCGGTGGACTCCCCGCCTACTTCCCGCCCGACAGTCTGCGGACGGTGTGGTCGAAGCCGCGGACCATCGCGGCGATCATCGCCCAGACGATCGTGGCGTAGCCCGCACAGACCGCGACCGCGCCGATCACCAGACTCACCCGGCCCACCGCGGGGGTCTCGGTGTACTGGTCGACCCAGGTCGCGGGGTCGACGATCATGACGACGCTGGTCATCGG
The DNA here is from genome assembly GCA_044439905.1 of Phycisphaerales bacterium JB063. Taxonomy (GTDB): domain Bacteria; phylum Planctomycetota; class Phycisphaerae; order Phycisphaerales; family Phycisphaeraceae; genus JAHQVV01. The sequence goes on from JBITAC010000095.1 coordinate 27,338, forward strand.
GCTGAAAGCGTTGAGCACCGGGCCGATGAGCGGGATACTGCCCGAGGCGGAGAGCCCGCAGAGCCCGAGCACGAGCGCGCCCGCGCCGATGATGGCGACCGACGGGACGACTGCGCCCAGCACGCCCTTGGCCTTGAGCGACCAGAACATGCCGATACCGACGCAGAGCGCGACAAAGGGCACGAGCATCAGCAGCATCAGCACGGGGGCCTCGGGGATCAGCAGCGGGACACGGTGGGCGGTGACGCTGGGGTTGCCCATGTAGTCGTAGGTGGTTTTGCTGTAGGCGATCGAGGCCTGGGACCAGTCGAGCAGCCCGCCCACGAAGGTGTAGAGTGCGACCAGCGCGAGGGTGAGGATGGGCAGGGAGATCATGACGCTGAGGAATCGGACCAGCCCGCGGAGCTTGCCCCAGACGTAGTAGCGCGGGGTGATGGGGGTGGTGAGCATGATGTCGAGCGTGCCGTCCTCGCGTTCCTTCGAAACGCTGCCGGCGGACATGTAGATCGCGACGAGGGTGATGACGGCGATCTCGGCGATGATGAGGGTCATCAGCGCGGGCTGGAACCACTGGGCCGGGCCCTTGGCGACCTGGCTGGCGGGGGTGGCGTTGGCCTGGCCGACCTTCCAGAACGCGTCGGTGTGGTAGTAGTAGAGCAGGAGCCCGAGCCCGATCAGGCCCAGGGCAACAAAGCCGTAGCGGGCGATGATGCCGGCGGCAAGCTTGCCGCGTGTGTTGGCCTCGCGCCAGGCGATGGGGTTGCCGTTGCCAAGCTGCCTGGCGCTCCGCGTGCGGGCGGCGCCCTGCTCGGCCAGGCGGAGCTTCGCCTTCATCCAGACCATCGCCTTGCTGTCGCCCGCGCCGAGTCGGCGGACAAACAACGAGCAAAACAGTAGCATCAGGAAGCTCAGCACCGCCGAGAGGATGCTGAATGTCGCCAGCGGCTGGGTCAGGTAGAACCGCACGAGCGCGGAATAGCCGGCGACCTGCTCGGCCCCGGGGGTCGTATAGTTGGCGCGGTTGATCGTGGCCTCGAGCACCAGCAGCGGGTGCAGCGGGGTGAGCACCGTCGTGTGGCCGCGCGTCGGGCCGAGGTTTCGCAGCAGCACCATATCCAGCGCCCCAAGCACGACGAGGTACGCCGCGATCGAGATCACAAACACGAACACCGCCTTACGCCCGCCGGCCCGCATGACCGAGAGCACCACCGCGACCGCGCCCACGAACAGGGCCGTCATCCCCGCGACCGCGAACGCCGCGAACACGCTGCTCACCGGCACGCCGCCAAACACCAGCATCACCGCGAACAGCGGCAGCCCGCTGAGCAGAATCGTCAGCACAAAAAACAGCCGACCAAACAGCGAGCCCAGCACGATCTGCAGGTTCGACAGCGGCGTGGTCAGCAGGATGTTGTAGGTCTTGCCCGACTGCTCCGAGGCGATCGCGCCGGCCATAAAGATCGGCGCAAGCAGGCACACGAGGATCACTTGGCCGTAGGCGATGACACGGAAGACCTGCGAGCCGGCCTTGGCGAGGTCGTTAAGGTCGACCGCCCCGCCCATGCCCCCGGCCGAGAGCATCCCGATCGTCACCAGCGCGATGAGCGCGCCGAGGTAGCCCATCCGGACAAAGGCGTGCTGCGTCCGTCGGCTGCCGCCGTTGACGATCCGCACCACCTGCGGGTTGCCCGGAATCAGGCGCCAAAGCCAGAGATACAGTGCCTGCATGTGCCGACATCATACCGCAACCCGGGCGCCTGGCGGGGCCAACACCCGGGGGGTGCGACGCACGCATCGGGTCGCCACGGCTTACTGGCCGGCGAACTCGTCGGCCAGCTCGCGGATCGCGGCGCGCCCCTCGCGTTCGTTGATCTGCCCCGCGAGCAGGACCGCCGCGACGCGACGCTCGAGCGACTGCTCGGGGGTCAGCCCGGCGTCGGGCGACTGGGCCTGATCCCGCAGCGCCCGCGCACGCTCGAGCGTCACCGCCGAGCGGATGCCGGGCCAGACCTCATCGACCATGTCACGCGCCAGCCGGGCCTCGACTTCGTCGTCGCTGGGCAGGGTCCAGTAGCTGCGTCGCCAGGTCGCGCCGACCACGTACTGCTGGCGGTCGGTGTAGACCACCCAGCGGCTGGCGTTCCACTGCTCGACAACGTCGCCCGAGGCGGTATCGGTAACGGTCACGGTACACACGAGCGTGCCGCGTTTTTCCCACTGCGTGTAGCCCGTCGCGTAGCCCGAGGTGCTGTTGAAGACGGACTGCGTGTTGCGTGTTTGGCGGAGGGTGACATCGGTGTCGTTGATCCGGACCTCGACCGCGAAGCGTGCCTGGTCCTGTGCGGTGCGGTGCATATAGGTCGGCAGCGGCAGCGTCGCGAGCTCGGCCGAGAGGGACTGTGAGTCGACACCGATCGCGGGCGTGTGGCCGGGCACGGCGATCGTGAGCGAGACATCCATCCCGGCGAGCAGCTCGCGTTCGGTCTGTTCGAGCGACGGCTGGACCGCCGCGCGGTGGTGCGGCTGACCGGCGAGGTAGGCGAGCAGCGCGGCGCCGGGCCGGCCTTCCGCGCGGAGCGAGGCACCCTGCGCGAGGTAGGCCTGGGCCATGCCCCGCCGGGCCTCGGGGTAGTAGCCGACGTAGGTAAACGCACGGGCGAAGTCGGCGCGTGCGGCGGTGTAGTCCTCGGCCTCGAGCTTCGCCTTGCCGTGTGCGGTGTAGCGATCGGCCAGGCCACGCTCCGCGTCGCGGATGATCCCGCGGGCCTGCGCATGGGTGCTGTCGATGGCGGTCGCGGACCGCGCGGTCTCGAGCGCCAACTCGAGCTCGCCCGCCGCGGCCGCATTCGCGGCGCGCTGCGCCAGCTGCTGGGCCTGGTCGATCTGCGCCTGCACCTGCTCGGCGGTCGCGGCGGCGTCGGGGTGGTAAGGCCAGATCGCCGTCGCCGCGGCGAGCGACTCCAACGCCGGGCGAAGCCGGTGCTGCTGCATCAGCGCGACGCCCTGGTCGTTGAGCTCGTTGGCGCGTTGTTCGAAGTGGGTAGCGCGTTGCTTCGCCGCCCGGGCCGGGAGGTAGAACGGTGCCGACTCGATGAGCGACTCAAACCCCTGCCGGGCCAGCCGCCAGCTTCGTTCGTCCGCGAGCGTCTGGGCCTGGGCAAACGCCTGCTGCTGGTCGGTGCTCAGCGCCTCGTCGATCGGGCCAAACGACTTGGCCGCCGCCGCGATCCGCGCCTCCCCGCCGTCCAACTCGTAGGCCCGCTCGATGTGCCCACGGGCGGCCGAAAGGTTGCCCTCGTCCGCGGCACGCAGCGCGAGCAGCAGCCGGTTGTACGCCCCGCTCACCTGCGCATCGGTCAGCGCCGCGTACGTGCGTTGCTGCGACGGGTCGAGCATGATCGCTTCGTGGTACTTCTCGATCGCCGACTCAAACGCCCCTTCGCGGTGCAGCTGAAGCCCGGCCTCGTACGCCCGCTGCGCCGCGTGGCGGTCCTGCGCCGACGCCGCCTCGCCCGGCTGCGCGTAGACGCTGCCCACGCCAAGCCCGGCGGGCACCACCGACCAGAGCACCCCACACACCACCGCCCCGCCGATCGCCTTGCCCCGATGCGAAACGATCTTCAAACGCGAAGTCCTCAACATCTGCATGCTCCTTGTTCTGACCACTTCACTCTAGGCCCGTCTTTTCAAGATATCGGGCCACCCCCCGGCAACCAAGAAGAATCCGGCCCGTCAGGCGTCAGGTCTATCCCTTGCGCATGACACCCCGCCGATACAGCCGTCAGAACCGACCTGCCCACGCCGTACAACACGAACGCCCCGCGCCGCCACGCGACGTTGATATGCAGCACATCGCTTCACCCCGGGGGCGAGCCGCTACTCGACGTTCGCCTCGCCCAATCGATCGAGCACACGGCCTGACGCGTCCGCATCGACCATGCCGATGAGCAGGGCCGCAGCGACTTCGATCTCCAGCGCGGCATCGGCCCGGCCCGCCTCGAGCTGCTGGGCGCCAAAGGCGCGGACCCGGTCGAGCTCGTACATCACCGCAGACTCAATCGCTCGCTGGGTGGTGCGCTGCGCCGCGTCGTGCGCGAGCGAGCCGGCGATCGTGCTGTCGTCGGCCAGATGCAGCGCATCGGGTCGGAGCCCGATCTCGGGGCGGGCGTCGCGGATCGTGGTATCGGAGTCCTCAAAGCTCGCCTCGTCGGTGAAGGTCTCGATGACTTCGCCCGTCGCGGTGTCGATGAGGCGCGAGGCCACGGTGAGCGAACCGATCTTTGCGTAGGTCTCGACGGTGTAGCGGTAGGTGTGGGAGATCGGGACCAAGACCGTCGCGGGGGTGTTGCGGAGTTGTCGGCTGGTCTGGCTGATCTGCCGCTGCTTGGTTTCCATCTGCTGGACAAGCCGGTTGAGGTGGTTGTTCTCGGGGGTATGCGGGTCGTGGTGGTGGTGGCCGTGGTTGGGGCCGACATGGCTGTGGTAATCACGTTCGAGCCGGTCGAGCTGGCGCTGGTAGTCATTGAGCCGGTCGACCAGCCGGGCGTACTCGGGGTTGGGGCGTGGCTCATCGACGTAGTACTGATGCGAGCGTGTGGTGGTGTTGACCAACTGCTGGCTGATGCGTGCCTCGGCGACCTCGGCCTCGAGGACAAAGCGTGGCTGATCGCTGCGGACCGAGAGCCCGGCGGGGGCGCTGCGCTGGGCGCGCTGGCGGAGCGCCTCGCCCAGCCGATCGCCCGACACGGCCAGCCCCAGCGGGGTCTCGCCCGCCTCGACATCGAGCGTCATCTCCAGCCCGCCGTAGATCGCGGCGAGCGTGCGTGACCGGCCCTCGGCGATCCCGCTGGTTGCCATGTACGTCTGTCCACGGTTGTAGTGCAGCAGCGCCGCGCCGACCCGGCCGGCCTGCTCATGGGACCGGCCCCAGGCGAGGTAGACGTCCGCGAGCCCACGCTGCGCCGGGCTGTGCGGGTGCTTGTAAGACAGCGCCCGCAAGAAGGCGTCCCGCGCGGCCTCAAGCTCGCCGGCGTCGGCGTGGCCCGCGCCGCGCTGCGTGTAGTCCGTCGCGGCACGCAGCCCAAGCTGCGGGCGCAGGTCGCGCAATCGGGCGTGCGACTGGTCCAGCACGAGCCCGGCCTCAGCGGCGGCGATCGCGCCGTCCCAGTCCGACGCCTCGCCCGCCGCGACGGCCTGGCTGAACTTCGCGTCCGCCTCGGCCAGCACGCCGCGCGCCTGGGTCAGCGACGCCTGGGCCGGCTCATTGAAAGGCCAGACCGCCAGCGCGTTTTCAAGGATCGGGATCGCCGCGCTGATACGCGACTCCCGGATCCGCGCCGCGCCGCTGTCGGACAGCCGACGCGACTCGGCGAGCTGGGCGTTCGCCTCCGCCAACGCCGCACGGGCCGGAAGCATGTTGCGGTTGAGCCCGATCGACTCGCGGTACAACCCCGCCGCCGCGTCCCACCGCCGCTCGCCCGAGCGGGTCAGCCCGGCCTCGAACGGCGCAAGGCCCGGCGTGTTCGCGGGCAGCACCTCAAGCCGGAGCGACGCCATCGCCGCCACAACGTCTTCATTGCTCGTGTCGTGCGCCTGCGCGATCCGGAGGTGCTCGTTCGCGGCGTTGAGGTCCCCGCGGTCTGCCGACGCGAGCGCCTGGTCGTAGCGCTGCGACGCGGCCTGCGCATTGACCACCCCCAGCAGCTCCACCGCCTGGCCAAAGCCCGGGTCGTAGTCGAGCGACTCGTGCAGCTTCCTGGCCGACGCCTCGAAGTGCCCCCGGCCGCGCAGGGCGACCGCGTCCTCAAACGCGACACGCGACTGCGCGATCCGCAGCTTCTGCACAAAGTCATCATCGTCCGCCAGCGACCCTCGCGACGACAGCGCACGCTCGTAGTAGTGCAGCGCCGAACGCATGTCGCCGTGCTCCGCGGCCTCGTCGGCCTTGCGCAGGTAGTTCCGCGTCGAGCAGCCCGCGAGCAGCACCACCGCGGCCAGCAGCAGACCCAACCCCCGCATCCGTTTCCATCGTTTGAGCATGGCCGGCTCCTTTTGGTTCGACGCCCCCGCGGGCGATTGCACGGGCCTCTGGTGTGGGTGCCGATTCGCTCGGCCCCGGGGACTAAAGACGCCCGGCTGCGATGTGTGTTACCCGCAATATTCTACCGCACGCCAAATCACCGACGGAAAGTTGATTTCGCGAGCGATATCGCCAACGCATCCGCTCCCATCAAGCGCCATCGATCACGGCGAACGCTCCCGGGATGCCCGGGTTGCTTCCGCCCGGTATCCTGTGCCGCGTGTACATCCTCAAGTCAAACAATCTGGTGAAGAGCTACTCCGGGCGGACGGTCGTGGACCGGGTGTCGTTCGCGGTGGAGGAAGGCGAGATCGTCGGGCTGCTTGGCCGAAACGGCGCGGGCAAGACGACGAGCTTCCGGATGACGATGGGGATGGTCGTGCCCGACGAGGGGCAGGTGGTGTTCAACGGGCAGGACGTGTCGAAGCTGGCGATGTACCAGCGGGCCCAGCGTGGGATGGGCTACCTCGCGCAGGAGCCGAGCGTGTTCCAACGCCTGACGGTCTACCAGAACCTGATGGCGATCCTGGAGACCCGGCCGATGCGTCGTCGCGAGCGACGCCAGCGCGCGGCACAACTCATGGACCAGTTCGACCTGACCAAGAACAAGAAGCAGCACGCCCGGACGCTGTCGGGGGGCGAGCGTCGCAAGCTCGAGATCGCGCGGGCGTTGGTGACCGAGCCGACGCTGATCCTGCTCGACGAACCCTTCGCCGGCGTCGACCCGGTGGCGGTCGAGGAGCTGCAGGACGAGATCCGCCGGCTGCGTGATGAGTACGAGATCTCGATGCTGGTGACCGACCACAACGTGCACCACATCCTCGCGGTGTGCGACCGGGTGTATGTCGTGTCCGACGGCCGCATCTTCGCCGAGGGCACGCCCAAGGAGATCATCAACAACGAGCGCGTCCGCCAGGCGTACCTCGGGTCGATGTTCAAGGGCGATGAGTTTGATTGAGCCGCGGCCTAGTGGCTAGGCGTTAGGGCTTAGGGCCTAGGTCGGGTACAATGCGGTGCTCGGCCTGCCCAACACACCTCAAGTCTTAGCGGCGGTTGGCAAGTCCTTTTGTGGCCGCAACAAACGCTACGACCGAGCCCGCCTAATCCCTAGGCCCTAACCCCTAGCCACTATGCACCACTACACCGACAATTCTCGCGGCATCCGCCTGCAAAAGGCGATGGCCGAGGCGGGCCACGCGTCGCGTCGCGCCTGTGAAGAGCTCATCGAGCAGGGCCGGGTGACGGTCAACGGCGAGCGCGTCGCCGAGCTGCCCGCCTGGGTGGACCCGACGCAAGACACGATCAAGGTCGACGGCCAGCCCCTGCCCCGGCCGCGTAAGACCAAGGCCCCGGTGCCGGGCAAACGGCAGCGTGCATCCACGACGCAGACGCTGCTGCCCGGAACGCTGGCGTACATCATGGTCAACAAGCCCCGGGGGGTCATCAGCACCAACGACGACCCGCACGGCCGAAAGCGCGTCATCGACCTGATCGACCCGGGCCTCGCCGCGAAGATGCGCCTCTACCCCGTAGGCCGGCTCGACGCCGACTCGACCGGGCTGCTGCTGCTGTCCAACGACGGCGAGCTGACGCATCGGCTGACGCACCCGAGCTTTGAGGTGCCCAAGGAGTACCGCGTCACGGTCAAGGGCAAGGTCGAGCACGAGGACCTCGAACGCCTGAAGAAGGGCATCTACCTCGCGACGCCGAAGTCCGTCGCGAAGACCAAGGCCGCCGAGTCGACGGTGACGAAGCCGGGCGAAGACCGCCGCGCCTCCCCGGACGCCCCGGGCCAGGCCCGGAAGGATAAGCCGGGCGCGAAGAAGGCCGCCGTCGAGCGGGTGCGCATCCTGCGTTACCAGACCGACCGCACGGGCGGGGACAAGACGATGCTGGCGATCACGCTGCGCGAGGGCCAGAACCGCGAGATCCGCCGGATCCTGGCCCGGCTGGGGTTCTCGGTGACCAAGCTGAAGCGCGTCGCGATCGGGCCGGTGAAGCTCAAAACGCTCAAGAGCGGCAACTGGCGCCTGCTGACGGGCCCCGAGGTGAGCAAACTCCGCAAGGCCGCGGCGCTGGGGTAGGTCGGCGGGCGTTTGCTTAGGCCGGTATTTTTGACCGCTGGGCCTAGTCGCTTAAGCGACCAGGCCGGGTAGCGTCCATGTGTGGCGCTCTCGAATACACATACCCACCCCTAAAAACCCGCTTCAATCGCCAAAATCGGCGTTTCGTGTTTTTTTACGCCATCGCTGGCCCCCATCGAGCCGACAGCACGCATAGGAAGGTGAGAAACCCCTTGGTGGGGACGGTCGTCTTTGGGATGATCGTTCGATACGCCTCCTAACCGACGCAGGTGCCCGATGAATCAGCGACCCCGACCCACCCACGACGACTCCGGCTCGATGCACGGCACGCTGATCGCGATCGCCCTGCTCATGATCGCCCTGCTGCTCGCCCCCAAGGCCGACGCCCAGCCCCGGCCGAACCGGCCCAACCCCGAGCCCGCGGCGCAGCAGACACCCGACGTCCCCGACTGGGTCGTGCCCGGCGCACGGATCACGCAGTTCGGCGCGGTCGCCCAGCACACCAAACGCAACCGCACCCGTGACAGCCGCTGGCGCGAAGAGGACGAGGAAGCCCGCCAGCGCGACATCGACTCGGGCATGCCCATGGACGAGGTCGAGCGACGCGCCCGCGAACGCGAGGAACAACGCGCCAGCGACCGCCGACTCTACAACTCCGGCACGGGCGGCTACAGCTTTACCCAGTACGACATCATCGCCGTCACCCCCGTCGGCGTGCTCATCCAGTCACGCCTCTACCTCATCCCACCCCTGGGCGGCGACCCCCAGCTCTCGGGCAACATCACCACCAGTCTCGTCGACCACGCCACCGGCGGCGGGCTCTGGATGCGGCCCGCCGACATCGAAGCCGCCCAGCCCGACCGCGGCGAAAACGGCGGGCCCACCGTCTTCAAAGCCAACTACGCCATCGGCGAGCACTCCTTCGACGCCATCTTCCTGGTCAACAAGGGCGGCGAGTACACCCGCCGTCAGGTCTACGACTGTGCCACCGGCATCCAGCTCTACCAGAGCGAACTCACCGACACCGCCGACATCCGCAGCCACGCCTACTCCGAGCTCTCCCTCTACCGCGTCGCCCAGCTCCCCTGGCACGGCTCGCGATACACCCAGCAGATCGTCAACCTCACCAAGCTCACCTACGACAGCGCGATCGTTCACGTCGCCGAGCAGCTCCCCCCCGACCTCCAGGCCGACGTCGGACGCATCCCCGACGTCCGTATGGATGTCGACATGGAGATCACCTTCCAGGTCACCGACCCGGAGGTCATCGGCGCGATCATCGAGCTCGACATCGACATGCCCACCGGGCCCAACCAGACCACCGAAACCCGCAAACTCCTCAGCCCCAACGAGCGCCTGGGCCTCTACATCGCGCCCGACATCCTCAGCCAGCTTGAGTCGGGCCAGGTCCTCGACGAAGACCCCGCCATCGGCTACCGCATCGTGGTCACCGATGTCTACCAGGTCGAGGGCGTCACGCTTGTCGAGATCTCCGAGATCGGCAAAAACAACTGCTACACCAGCGTCTGCACCTACGACGCGAGTGTCGGCCTGCTCGTCGCCGGAGTCCAGGAGGTGCCCGCACTGGGCCAGCGCTACGAGAGCTCGATCCGCAGCGTCGAGTAGCGACACCCCCGCCGGGCAGACACACTCGCACCGCCACCACACCCCGGCTACTGCGCGTCGTACAGCTCCCGCAGCGCGTCGCGCAGGTTGCCGTGGTGTTTGTGCCACAACGCGTCGAGACCGACCGAGTCGGCGGCATCTTCACCCGTGAGTTGTGCCACAAGCCGCTCCAGCACCGCCGGGCTGCTCGACGTCTTGGCGACGGTCTTCCACACACAGCGTCGATGGCTCGTGACCACCACGGCGCTCGCGCCACGCGACGCGTGCATCACCCACAGCCGGGCCCAGCGCGGCAGCAGGTCATAGCCATCCAGCAGCAGCGCGTCGCCGTGCCCCGCCATCCGGATAGCGCTCTTCCAGTGGCGCGGCAGCGTGCCCCGGTCGTCGCTGTTCATGAACAGCGGCATGGGCGCGAGCCCCGCCTCGATCAGCCGGTCGCCGACCTCACGCAGCAGCGTCGTCTTGCCCGTGCCGTGCGGCCCGACCAGCGCCCCGCGGTAGCCCCGGCGTTCGAGCAGCGCGACCACCTCCGACACGACCACACCGTCCTCGACGTACCGCAGCGCATCAAGCCGCTGCGCCCGAAACGGGTTGTCGCAAGGCCGAGTCGCCCGCCCCGTCGCGCTTGCGCCAGCGCCGGCGCGGCGCGTCCCGGCTCGCGGCTTCGTCGATCTCACGCTCGGCCCCACACGCTGCGTCAAACCGCCACCTCCGTACCCGTCGCCGACAACACCAACGCCGCGCGGGCGACCCGCTTGCCCGGCCGAGCGATCGCCTCCACCGCCCATTGGATCGTCACCAGCTTGCCCGAAAAACTATAAGGCCCCGACGGCACATCAAACACGATCGCCTGCTCCCCCGACGCCGCGAGCCCCTCAAACTTCAGCTCGCCCATCAGCCCCGAGTCTGACGTGCCCTTGCCCGACGTCCACCAGAACAGCCGGACATCAATCAGCTCCGGCGGCTCGTCAAGCGACCAGCGCATCAGCCCCGTGATCACCTCGCCCGGCCGATAGCCCCCGTCGGTGCGGTCCAGCGTCAGTGTCAGCTCGTCGGTTGTGTCGGCCATGCGTCCCTCCTAACTGCCCGGGCCCGTCGGCCGCGGCAGCACGACCAGCTCATACTTCTCTTTCGGGTCAGGCCAGCGGTGGACCTCACCCTTCACGCGGATCGTCCACTGGACCTTGTTATTGGGCGCTTCGAACGTGTGCATCGAGTCCGCGGGGACCGTCACCGTCACCCCGCCACGCTCGGGCACCGACGGGAGCGTCTGCAGGTACTGGCCCGCGCCGTCGGTCTCCGAGACCACCGCCTCGAAAAACGTGTGCGTATCCGTCACCGTGTTCGTCCCCCGCCGATACGTCGCCTTCTCCTCGGCCACGAGCGCGATCGTCAGCGACGACAGACGCCACAGCCGACCCTTGACCTGCCACTTCAGGTGAAACGACTCGCCCAACGGCACGGCCGACCGACTCAGCTCCAGCTCCACCACCGGCGCAAAGATCAGCATCACCTGACGCACCCACATCGCCAGCACCCCCAGCCCCACCGCGAGGAACGGGAGCATAAACAGCGACAGGCAGATATCCGGGTCCCCCGAACGCCAGCTGCCAAACACCTGGGTCACGGGGATCGCCACGACCGCGTTCCAGATCAGGCCAAACAACAGCAGCCCGATCGCCCCGCCCAGCCGCTGGCCCCGAGGCCGAAGCACCACCGGCTCGGCGTCGTGTTCACCCGCCGCCGGCAGCACGCCCGGATCCCCCTCACGCAACTCGGTGGGACGCCACTCCGCGCCCTTCCCGCCCCCACGCGTCTGCTTCACCCCGGCACGCATAATGAAAAAACCCGCCGCGAGGAACGGCAGCGGGAACAGCGACCACAAAAACGACCGCGCCACCCCACGCTCCAACACCGCCTCCCGAGGGTCCGCCGGATCGACGTAGCACGTCATCGCCAGGCCCGGCGGGTGCGCATCCACAAACCGCTTCTTGCCCTTGTAGCCCGACGACGAGCCATCGATCCCAAACGACCGCCGATCGGACGTGTACCGCTGGCCGCTGACTTCATAGGCGTAGACGACCTCGACGCCGTAGGTCGTGCCGTCCGAGTCGGTATGCGTCGTCACCTGTGACGACACGACTGTGCAGGGCACTGGTTGCCAACCACGCGCCGCGACGACCCGGGACAGCGGGATGATCGCCATCCAGACCAGCAGGCCAAGCCCAATGAGGAAGAACACCAGGCCGAACACCGTCGTCCCGCACCCGCCCGGGCGTTTGCCGGCCGCGCGCTCGCTGAGCGCCCGCTGCGTGTCCTTCCCCGATTTGGTCCGCGATAGCGCCATAAGGTTCCAGCGCATAGCGTAACGCAGGGCAGGTATTCCTGTCTGCCATCAGCGCGCGACCGGGTGCCGGCGGCCACACCGCGCAGCTGTGTGCCAGCCCCCGGGCGACCTACAACGCGCAGCACACAGCTGCGCGGTGTGGCACCCGTCTTAGAGCTCACACCTCTTCGGGCACCGCAAAACCTTCGCGGTACTCACGACGGACCAGCGCGTTGGCCGCGTCGTCCATCGGGCCGGTGAACTGCATCGCCTCCGAGTCGAACACGAGCTTGGGCCCACAGACCCACGGCTGCTGGGCCAGGTCGACCCCGCGTTCGCCGAGGTACGTGCTGAAGCGATCCAGCGCCTCGCGGTGAAGATCGATCGTGCCCAGCGACTGCTCGACCTCGGGCAGGGTCATCTCCGCGCCGACGCGCCAGGCGATATTGCTGACATGCGCCATCCCCGCCGACACCGCGGCCGTGCCGACTTCGCTGGTGAGCATCGACGGGACGTTCGCCCGCATCGCGTCGATAAAGTTACGGACGTGCCGGTCGCCGCTGCCCCCGCGGTAGCGTTTGATGACATCGCCCCCGCGGTCGACGACCACACCCCCGCCGCGCCCGCCGCGGAACTCGCCCTCCTCGCAGGTGATCATGACACCGACGGTCACGCCGTCCTTGTCATACGCGACGTTGCGGTCCGCGTTGTCCGGGTGGGGGTACGGGATGTCGCAGGTCTCGTGGACGCAGGGCACCCCGGCATAATCAAACATCGCGACCTGCACGTTGGGCGTCTCGCCCGCATCATTCCACTTGAAGCGCCCGCCAAAGCACTGCACGTTGGTCGGGTAATCCATCGGGTCGTTAACCGCCCAGCGCAACAGGTCCAGCTCGTGCGGCCCCTGGTTGCCGATGTCGGAGTTGCCCGTGTTCCACATCCAGTGCCAGTCGTAGTGCAGGTTGTTGCGGTAGATCGGCTCGTCGGCCGCGGGGCCCAGCCACATGTCGTAGTTGATGTGCCCGGGCACCTGCATCGGCGTGTCGCGCTTGCCGATCGAGCTGCGTGTCTTGCAGCACATCGCCCGCATCCGCCGCACCCGCCCGTACATCCCGCTGTGCAGGTCGTTGAAGAACTCGATGCACGCCGTGTCCGAGCGGTTCTGCATCCCCGACTGCACCACCCGGCCGTACTTCCGCGCCGCCGCGGTCATCTGCACGCCCTCCCAGAGGTTGTGTGACACCGGCTTCTCGATGTACACGTCCTTGCCCGCCTGGCAGGCCCAGATCGTGAGCAGCGCGTGCCAGTGGTTAGGCGTCGCGCTCACGACCGCGTCGACATCGTCGCGGTCCAGAATCTCGCGCAGGTCCGTCGTTGTAAACACCCCGGGCCGGCTGCTCGCCTGGCTCGCGAGGACACGCTCATCCACATCGCAAAGCGCCGTCACCCGCACGCCCTCGACCCCCTCAAACTGCCCCAGCAGCGCCCGGCCACGGCTGTTAAAACCGATCAACGCGACCCGAATATCCTCATTCGCGCCCAGCACTTTCGAATACGTCGGCATCAGCGATAAAGCTCCGGCGGTCGCGGCGGTGGACTGGATAAATCGACGGCGGGTGATGGGCTGCATATTGGGCTCCTGTGGTTTTCTGATGATTGAATTCAGATTTTAGATTTGATAACTGAAATGATGATGACCGATTACTCGCCCGACGCGTCGCCTTCGGCTTCGCCCTCCGTCGTTTCTTCGACCCACTGCGCGTACTTGCCCGCGATGTCGGCCTCCTCCGCGTCCCCCGCGAAGAAGACAAAGCGGTACTGCAGCGTCAGCGTCTCGCCCCACTCGAGGGTGTAGTCACCGGTGCCCGGCTCGGCGCCCTCGAAGTCGTGGGCCCCGAACGGGTTGGCGGCGATCAGGCCGTAGTCGCGCGCGTGCCACCACGTCGGGTGGCGAAGGTTGTCGGGGTGGTCGAAGATCGCGACGCCGCAGACTTCGCCATCGATCGTCCCCCAGTACGCGACCCACGCCGCGCGTTTCCCCCACAGGTCGCGGTCGGCCTCGCCTTCGGAGTTGAGCGCGTGCCCCGTCGCGTGCTCGCCGACCAGCCGCAGCGCCGGGTGGGTGCGGATGGCCATCGTGCCTTCTTTGGTGTCGGCCAGAACCACACGCTCCGCGTCAACCCCGGGCGTCAATTCAACCTCAATATCGATCGCCCGGCTGCCGTCATCCAGCACCGTAAAGCCATACACCTGACCCGCATCCAGAACTCTGTCGCCATCGGGCCCGATCCACGACGTTCGGAAATGCACGCTGCAGTAGCCATCATCGTCCACCGACCATCCGTCACCGCCGTCCACGACGATCCGGCCTCTGCCCTCGCCCTGCGTCCAGAAGTCGATGCCGTTTACGAAATGCGCGAACCACAGCGAGCGGTGGTGCGGGTGGTCGTGCTCTTCGCCTTCCACATCGTGACGCATCGGGTAGTGGCGTGTCATCTCCGCGCCGGTCGGGCCGATGATCGGGTAGATGATCGGGCGGGGGATTTCGCCGTAGGGCGATTCGTCCCCATACACCAGGTCGCAGAACAGTTCGCCGTCGATCAGGATGCGTTCTCGGCTGTCGCGACTGGCGGTCGTGATCTCCTGCGCGGCCGCGGGCAGGGTGACGCCCAACGCCAAGAGCAGGACAAGCAGAACCCGCAGCGGCCGACGGGCGCCGGCCGCAACACATAAAAACTGGCCTTGCATTCCGGCGTCCGTAGGCCGCCGGCTGATTGGTGTTGCAGTTTCAGTCGCGGTGGGTATCGCTCGCGGACTCGCTCCACCCACCCTACGGTTCGGACTTGGCATTCGCTTGGTCATCATCACATCTGCTCCTGTTTGGCTCCCAAAAAACTCTCTCGCAACACCTGCATGCTCTGCCGCGCGATCGTGGGCGCGTCGGGTGTATAGTCGAACACCTCGACACTCACCCAGCCGTCGTACCCCGTCGCGTCCAAGGCCTTGGCGACCGATGCAAAATCCACCTCGCCCTGGCCCGGGCCGCGGAGGTTGGGGTCGTTGGCGTGGAAGTGCGCGGTATACGCCCGGCTGTCTGCGATAATGTCGGTCATCGGCCTGGCTTCACTGGCCATCGCCTTGACATCCAGGTGCAGCCGGCAGTTGGGCTGGCGCACGCGTTCGATCAGCTCGATGGCTTGCTCGGCCGTGTTCAGGAAGTTCGTCTCGCTGGGCCCAAGCGGCTCGAGCGCGACCGTGACCCCGCACCGCCCCGCGAAGTCGCACACCTCGCGCAGCACCTCGACCGCGCGGCGCATCACGTGCTCGTGCTTCTCGCCCGGGTCGTAGCTGCGCTGCTGCGGGCTGCCCCACACCAGCACCCCCCCGCCCATCGCGCCGCACAGCTCCGCGAGGTGGCCGACATAGTCGGCCGTGTCCCGCCGGGCCTGCACGTCCGGCGAGGTCAGGTGCAGCCCCTGCGTCTGCGCCAGCAGCCAGTGCAGCCCCGCGACCGCCAGCCCGTGCGACTGCACCCGCTCGCCGATCTCCTTCGCGTCGTCCAGCGACACGGCTCGCGCATCGTCGGCGAGGGTGAAGGGCGCGATCTCGACGCCGTCGTACCCCGCGTCGGCGATATCGCGCAGCGTCTGGTCCAGCGGCAGGTCGCCATAGGTCTCGTTGCAGATCGCGAAGCGTGGGATGGGCTTGCTCCTGGGTGATGCGTCATACCATCCTACCAGAGCCCCGTCGCGCCCCGAGCATTACGCCACGCTGCCCCGGGGCCGCTGCGAGCCGGTACCATCCAAAATCCTAGCCGTCCCCCCAACCCCACCCTCAGGCCCGAGCCCCATGTCCATCTCCGACCTCCGCCAGTCCTATGACGACGCCCCGCGTTTTGATGTCGCCGACCTCGCCGACGACCCGGTCGCGCAGTTCCACGCCTGGTTCGCCGACGCCCGCGACGCCGACATCAAAGAGCCCAACGCCATGACGCTCGCGACGGTCGACCACGCCGGCCGACCCGACGCGCGGATCGTGCTGCTCAAAGACGCCGACGCTCGCGGCTTCACCTTCTACACCAACTACGACAGCGCGAAGGCCCGGCAGATGGCGAGCCGCGCCGACGTATCGCTCGTGTTCTACTGGGATGTCCTTTTCCGACAGGTCCGCATCCGGGGCACGGTCAGCAAGGTCGGCCGTGACGAGTCCCTGGCGTACTGGGCCACCCGCCCGCGCGGCAGCCGGCTTGGCGCGATCGCGTCGCAGCAGTCCAGCGCATTGGCCGACCGCGCCGCGCTCGAGACTGCCTACGCCGACACCGCCGAGCGTTACGCCGGCACCGACGACATCCCCCTGCCCGACGGCTGGGGCGGCTACCGCGTCGCGCACGACTCCATCGAGTTCTGGCAAGGCCAGCCCTCGCGCCTGCACGACCGGCTGGTGTACGCGAAGCGTGACGACGGCGGCTGGACAATCAAACGGCTAGCACCATGATGGAAACAAAACCTTTTCCCGAAAATACAAGCAGGCGTTTTTTTTCTTGGATCGCGATCCCGCTCATTGCTTGGTCCGCGCTCTGCTTCTGGCTGATCTTGACTCTTGACAACCACTTCGCGCCAAACGCATCTGCATTCATCGGCATCACAATCGGTATCTTCTGGCTGGCGAGCGGCATCGGACTGATCCTGCTTGGCAAGCGGTTTTTTCTACCCGATCAACGGTCGTGCCCCACCTGCGGCAAACCGATGCAACTCAAAGACGATGGCGAAAAGACATTCTATTTCTACCCCTGTGCCAACTGCCAGATCCGCTGGCAAACCAACCTGAATCGCGGGGTCGATGATTGAACTACGAAGTCGCGTTGGGCAAAAACAGCAGCCAGGACAAGTCATAAACAATGCTCCTCTAAGCCTGCTGTCTCGCCCCCCGCTTCGCGCACGCCTTCGAGCAGTACCGTACCTGCTCCCAGTCGCGCCGCCACTTCTTACGCCAGGTGAAGTCGCGGCCGCAGACCGGGCAGCGGTTGGTCGGCAAGCGCTGCTGATCTTTATTCGGCATCGGACTGCTCTACCGCCTCGCCGCGCTGCGCGATCTTCTTGGCCATGCGGGTGAACATGAGCAGATGCATCGGGTACAGCGCCCACCAGTACAACAGCCCCGCGAGCCCGTGGGGCCGAAACGCGGCCGTCTGTTCGAGGTAGGTCTCGCTCCCATCGCGCACCGCCTCCCACTGAAGCCAGGCCTGCCCGGGCAGCTTCATCTCGGCCCGCAAGCGGAGTGCCTCGCCCGGGCGGACCTCCTCCACCCGCCAGAAGTCCATGGCTTCCCCGGCCAGCAGCGTGTCGGGGTCGCGTCGCCCGCGTCGCAGCCCGGGCCCGCCGATCAACTGGTCCAGCAAGCCGCGTAGCTTCCACGCCCAGTCGAACGTCAGGTAGCCCCGCGTCCCGCCCAGCGACGTAAACGCTGCAAAGAGTGCCTCGGCCGAACACGCCGCCCGCACCCGACGAAACTCGCGCACCGTCCCCCCGCGGTCCTCAAGCCGGAACATCTCGCCCCGCCCCAGCGCGCCCGACCAGCGCGTCTCGATCTCGCCCCGGCCGGTCTTGCTGAACGCCAGCGCGACGGCCTGGGCATAGTCCATCGGCTCGATCGCCGGGAAGGCCGCGCGGGCCCGTGCTGTGTCGGCGACCAGCGGCTGAACCACCCCCTCCACTAGCGGGACCGCCAGACGATTGCTGATCGGCGTCACCAGACCGACCCACCGCGCCGCGAGCCGGGGCGCGAGCACCGGCACCGGCACGATCCAGCGGCGCAGCCCGCGCTGCTCGGCGTAGCGCAGCATCATCTGTTTGAACGTCAGGCGATCGCCCCCCACATCCACCACACCCAGCGGCTCATGCCCCAGCGCCGCGAGCAGATACGCCAGGATGTCACGCACCGCGATCGGCTGCACGGTGTTGCGGATCCAACGCGGCGCGACCATCGCCGGCAGCCGCTCGGTCAGGTACCGCACCATCTCAAACGACGCCGAGCCCGACCCGATCACCGGCCCCGCCCGAAACTCCGTCACCCCCAGGCGCTCCGCGAGTACACGCCCCACCTCCGCCCGGCTGGCCAGGTGCGGCGAGGCCGAGCCGCCCGCCGGCATCAACCCGCCAAGGTAGATCGTGTGGGACACCCCCGCCGCCTGCGCCGCCTTGGCAAAGTGGCCCGCCGCCCGCCGGTCGCGCTGGGCAAAGTCGCCCGCCGCACCCATCGCGTGCACCAAGTAGTACGCCGTGCACACCCCCTCGACCGCGTGGGGCAGGGTCGCCGGGTCGAGCAGGTCGCCCTCCACCACCTCGACCGCCTTGGCCCACGCCTGCCCCGACACCCGGGCCCGGTCGCGCACCAGCACACGCACCCGCTCGCCGCGCTCCAGCAGGCGCGGCACCAGCCGACCGCCGATGTATCCCGTCGCCCCCGTCACCAGTACCGCCTGTCTCATGGGGCCTCCGTCACGTCTTCGATAAACGACTGGGCCAGGCCGAAGATCTTCATTTTCCGATCGGGCTTGAGTTTGTCGAGCGAGCGCGGCATCACCGCCATCCGCGCGTTGGCCTCGAAGAAGTCTCGGTGCTTGTCGATGAAACGCCAGTAGAGCCCGTCGGCCAGGTCACACCAGTCGCCCTTGCCGTAGTCGCCCATCTTGCGGAGGTAGTTGCTGCCGCAGAGGTAGGGCTTGGTCGAGAAGATGCCGCCGTCGGACCGCAGCCCCATGCCGTAGACATTGGGCCCCATCACCCAGTCGGAGGCGTCGATGAACATGGCCATGAACCAGTCGTGGGCCGCGCGGGGCTCGACCTCGCAGAGGTTCATGAAGTTGCACAGGACCATCAGGCGTTCGATGTGGTGCGTGTAGCCGAGGCGGAGGGCCTTACGGATCGCGTCGTCCAGGGGCGGCAGCCCGGTCTCGCCCGTCCACCACTTCGCGGTGAGCTGGCGGTGATGGCCAAAGCTGTTGCTCCGCTCTTGTTTCTCGGAGTAGTGCTGGTAAATGCCGCGGACAAACTCGCGCCAGCCGATGACCTGCCGGACAAAACCCTCGACGCTGTTGATCGGGGTGTCGTGCTGCCGGGCGTGTTCAAGCGCCCGATCAATGACCTCGTCGGGAGTGATGAGCCCGAGGTTCAATGATGGGGTCAGGGCGCTGTGGAACAGGAAATCACCCCTGGCGCTGAGCGCATCCTCGTAGTCTCCAAACAACTTGAACCGCTGCTCAAGGAATCGGCCAAGCCAGGCGAGGGCCTGGCGTCGCGTGGTGGGGAACCAGACGTCGCGGAGGTGCTCGATACGGCCGGGGTGGTCGGGGAATCGTTCGTTGACCAGCGGGACCACCGCGCGGACGTGGTCGGTCGTGGTCGGCTCGGGCATGCCGGGCAGTGCGACGCCGCGGGGCAGTTTCTTGCGGTTGTCGGCGTCGAAGCTCCACTGCCCGCCGACGGGGCCGCCCGTGTCGTCGAGGAGGATGCCAAGCCGGCGTCGCTGCTGCTCGTAGAACCGGGCCATGAACGGCTTGCCGCCCGCGTCGTCGAGGTAGTCGGCGAAGACCTGTCGCGGGGTCAGGAACATCGGGCTGGGCAGGATGTCGCGATCGAGCCCGTGCCGTCCCGCGAAACTCGCCAGGCGGTGCTCGAAGAACTTGTCTTCGACCTCGTAATGCACCAGCGTCTGGACCTCGGGGTGGTCGTCGAGGTAGTCGGCCAGCTTCTGCTCGTAGCTCGGTGCATCGCCGCCGGCGGGCTGGTCGTCGAGGCGGGCGTAGTGGACCCTCAAGCCGGCGTCGCGGAGGGTGTCGGCGTGGCTGCGCATCGCGGCGAGGAACAGGACCAGCTTGAGCTTGTGGTGACAGGCGTAGGTGCAAAGCCCGTGGTCCTCGGCCATGAAGACCCGGCCGGCCCCCGCCGACCGCAGGTGTGCCGGGGCGAAGAGCTGGTTGCCGAGGATCAGGAGCAGACGGGCGGGGCCTTGCGTTGCCATGGGGGTGCGGTGTCCGGTTTTCAGGGTCGCCAAAGATCGTGGGCGAGCATCGACGCGTCGGCGGGATGGGCCTACAATGTGTTGTTCGTCGCGGGCCCGGCTACAGATTCACCGCCTCACGACGCCAGACCGACGCCCCCTGCCCCGGGAGCCACACCATGCTTCGCAAGATGATGCTCAGCAAACTGCACCGCGCGACCGTCACGCGCTGCGACCCCGACTACGTCGGCTCGGTCACGATCGACGCGGACCTCCTCGTCGCCGCGGGCATGCGCCCCAACGAGGCGGTGTGGATCCTCGACATCGACAACGCCCAGCGGTTTGAGACCTACATCATCCGCGGCGAGCCCGGCAGCGGCTGCATCGAAATCAACGGCGCCGCCGCCAAGCTCACCGAGGTCGGACACAAGGTCATCATCCTGACCTACGGCATGCTCACCGAGCAGGAGTGCGAAACCCACGCCGCCAACGTCGTCCTCTGCGACGAGCACAACGGCATCGACCAGGTGCTCAAGTACCACAGCGATGTCGACCAGCCGGCGGTGCTTT
>JBITAC010000096.1:0-13442 GCA_044439905.1 Phycisphaerales bacterium JB063
CGGGAATCTGGAAGAAGTACCTCGCCGACGACCCGACGCCCAAGCGCAAAAAGTATCTCTACATCCTTCGGCCCCTCGCGTGCATCCGCTACATCGAATTGCACAATGCCCAGCCACCAACGCTGTTTGACGCGGTGCTCGAAGCGATCGACTGGCCGGGCGAGGCGATGGATGCGGTGACGCGTCTGGTCGAATCCAAACGCGCCGCCGAAGAACTCGGCCAGATGCCGGCCGACCCGGTGTTCTCACGCTTCATCCCTCAGTGGCTCGATGAGGCAGAGCGCGTCGCAGAAGCGCGGCCAACCAACGAAACCGAAACCGCCGAGTTAGACACGCTGATCTGGGACGCACTGCTGCCCCACCGAAGCTAGGACGAAACACGCTATGAACCAACGCATTGTGATTACGGGCATGGGCTGGATCACCCCGCTGGGCCACGACCTCGAAACCGTCTGGGCCGCGCTGCTCTCGGGCGCGTCCGGCGTCGAAACCACACGCCACTTCGACGCCTCCACCTTCCCCACCCAGTTCTCCGCGCCCGTCAAAGACTACGACCACAACGACTTCGTCAAGCACCCCGAACTGCACACCGGTGTCGGGCTTAACACAAGCTTCGCACTCGGCGCCGCGGCCCAGGCCTGGAAGCAGGCAGAGCTCGACGGCTACGATGCACTCGACCGCGCCCGCCTGGGCATCTACCTCGGCTCGGGCGAGGGCTCACTCGACTTCGACAACTACGTCGCCGCCAACCTCGCGGGATGGGACCCCGACTCGCGCACCGTCGATGGCGGGAAGTGGGCCGACCAGGCCCGGCAGTGCCTCAAGGCCCTGGTCGAGATCGAACAGGAACCCAACATGCCGCTGACCCACCTCGCGATCGAGTTCGGCGCGGAGGGCCCGGCCTACAACTGCCTCACCGCCTGCGCCGCGTCGACGCAGGCCATCGGCGAGGCGGCCGAGATACTCAAACGCGGCGACGCCGACGTCATGATCACCGGCGGGGCCCACACCATGATCCACCCGCTGGGCGTCACCGGCTTCAACCGACTCACCGCTCTGTCCAACCGCAACGACGAACCCCTCACCGCGTCACGCCCCTTCAGCGCCGACCGCGACGGGTTTGTCATGGGCGAAGGCGCAGGGATCATCATCCTCGAAACACTCGAACACGCACAGAAACGCGGCGCAACCCCCATCGCCGAGATCGCCGGCTTCGGCTCCACCGCCGACGCCTACCGCATCACCGACATCCACCCCGAAGGCCGAGGCGGCGCCGGCGCGATGCGCCAAGCCCTCGACGCCGCCGGACTCGCACCCACCGATGTCGATTACATCTCCGCGCACGGCACGGGCACCAAAGAAAACGACTCCATCGAAACCAAAGCCATCAAGGCCGTCTTCTGCCCCGAAGGCGACACCGACGCCGCGCCGCCCGTCAGCTCGATCAAGTCCATGATGGGCCACCTCATCGCCGCGGCCGGCGTGTGCGAAGCCATCGTCTGCGCCCTCGCGATCCGCGACAACAAACTCCCCCCCACCAGCAACTACGGCACACCCGACCCCGTCTGCGACCTCGACTACATCCCCAACGCCGCACGCGACCTCGGCGCCAACGGCAGGGCCGTCGATGTCTGCCTCTCCAACAGCTTCGGCTTCGGCGGGCAAAACGACACCGTCGTCATCCGCCGAGTGTAAGCAAGCCCAACCACCACACAAACAGACAAGCGCCGCTGCGTGTGCAGCGGCGCTTGTCATGAGTGGGGTTACGCAGTGATTTAGTCGTACAGCGGGTTCGTCGTTGTCGGGGGCACCTCGACCAGCCGTAGCGTGGTCTCGATACGGAAGTTCGACTCCGACGTGTGCCGCTCGGCGAAGAACAGCTTGAGCTGATACGTCTCGCCGGGCTCCAGGCCCAGGTCCTCGGCCGCGTCATCGACGTTGATCGATGCGGATTGCTGGCTGTGGACGCCACCGAGGTCCACGACGAGTTGACCGTTGATGTAGACCCAGACATCGTCGTCGCCGGTGAACGCGAAGGTCATCTCCCCGTCGCGTTCGTCGGGGTCGGTGTAAGTGAACTCGGTCTCAAGCTCATAGGTGAAGTGGTAGTTGTGCGTGCCGACACTCGCCCACTTCAGCGGGCCGCGCGACAGGCCAAAACCCGTCTCATCAATGGGGAAGAAGTACCGCATCGCGCCGCTCATCTGCTTCTCGCGGGCGAAGTAGAACACGCCGGGCTTGTCCGGGTGCGGCGTGAGTTCGATCGAGTACGGGATCGCGATGTTGACCTGCGGCACATCGACAAACCACTGCGCGAAGCTCTCGGGCGAGTACACGGACTGCCCGCTGGTGCCGCGCTTGTCGTTGTAGTAGTCCATGTCGAGGACGGGCTTACCATCCTCGCCGAGGTGGGCCTCGACCTTATTGTAGGTGCCGGGGTAGGCCTCGAAGTCCGGGTGCGAAGTCCGGAAGTCGCGGATCACACCCGTCAGGATGATCGACTCGACCGGCTCGTCGTCCGCGGCCGCGAGCATCGGGACCGCCAGCATACCGCCGGCAATCGCTGTGAGCAGTGTCTTGCGTTTCATGATGGATACTCCTTCGTTCGGCCGGCTCCGGCCCCGCAACACACGGGACTCCGGCCGGGTCTCCCCATCTCACCCTCAAATCTACGATTCCACGCAACTCAGGCAAACCCCGGCACATACTTATCGGCACACACGCCCAACACCACGCCGAACAACCGTCATAGCATGCATAAACACCAATCTCGCAACACACATCCGATGACCCGACATCCGGACATATAAAAACGCCGTGGCCTCCTCCTGCCACGGCGTCCTATTCATTTGATACTTTTAGGATTGCTTTACCAGCAATCAGTCCAGCTTGCGCGGCATCGTCGAAGCCACCACACGCACCGGCGGGGTGTTGTCGCCCTCAATCGCGAGCGAGGTGTCCTGGTCGGGCATCACGGTGAAATCCATGCTCCCGCGCTCCATCACCCAGACACCGTCGTCGTCGAGCCGGCGCGTCAACACAAACTCGCACTGCGTCACACCACCCAGCAGCGGCTCGGTCGTCGTCACGCTCCCGCCAAACGGCGTCACACTGACATACAACATCTCCTCGTCCGCGCGGTACTCGAGACGGATAAGGTCACCCTTCGGGTCGATCAGGTCCAGGTAGTGCGAGCGGATGGTCTTGATCCCGTCGAGGGTCACCGGCGGAGTCGTACCCGAGTCGGGCGCGAGCGGGCCGTGCGCCGTCGAGGTGCGCACCAGGGTCAATGTCCGGTGCACGATCAGGCGGGTGGTCGTCTGCGTGCTTGCACTCTCTGCCGCGGCGGCGTAGGCCTGGAAGCTGGCGTCGAGCGCGACCATCACCGCCGTCAGCAGCATGGCCGTGATCGTCAACGAGATCAGCAGCTCGACCAGCGACAGCCCGACGCTGCGCCGCCGACGGCGACGCGTCGCGCGGGGGGTCGGTTTCGGTTTCATCGGGGTGTGCTGCTGCATCGTGCGTCCACTTCCGTCGGCCACGGCCGACTGTCTTGACCTCGCACGCGTTGGGCGGGATGTGGGCAGGGGCATGGGGGTTTCAATGCTCCCCAGCCCCGGCTTTCCCACAGCTCCCTCCGCCACGCCGTAGCGCGGGGTTCGCTCTACTGCTTCATCGTGCGTCTTGCCTGAGGCGTTTAGCGCTGCCCGCCTTCAAAATACGTCTCCCACAACGGAACGACTTCGACCGGGCCCAGGATGCCGTCGGGCAGCGGCAGGTCCGGGTCGTAGCGGATGTGGATCACACCCAGCCCGTTGACCGGGAGCTCCGCCTCCATGTCGCCCTGGGCCGCAGAGAAGTAGCCCAGCGTCGTGTTGAACTGAGGCGACGTATCGCCCAGCACCGGGCCACTGTCGCGCTGCGGGTTGAACGTCGTCAGCAGCGAGCCGTTGATCTCAACCTGACCACGCATGTCGATCAGCCCCGCGACGATCGTGCCGGTCAGCTCGATCTTCTCGCTCGAGTCGTGCGGCGCAAGGAACGTGCCCATCTCGACCGAGTACTGCGGCAGCAGCATCGACGAACGCTGGAACAACAGCTTCTCACCGCTGCTCAGCTCCGTCGAGTTCTCGATATCGAACCGGGTCTGGCCGGTGAACGTCACCTTATTGCGGGTGTGGGTGTACTCCTCTGCCACATCACTGACGAGTGCGCCCTCAAAGGTACAGTCGTCGAAGCGCACGTTGTTCGAGATCGTCTTCGTGTCGTAGACCTCCACACCGTCGACCTCGACAAAACGGTCGGGGTGTTTGGGCTCGCCCGAGGCGTCCTGCATGCCCGCGTAGTTGTAGTCTTGGCCCGTGTTCTGGGTCTCGGTTTCGATAAATGTCACGCCAATAAACCGGCAATTGATGAAAAGTGCGTTGGTTCCACGGGGGATCGTGACATTGCGAAACGTCATGTTTTCGTAGACCGGCCGATCGTAGTAGTCGTACGGGTAGGCCGAGCCGAAGGGCACCTCTTCCCGCACCGCCGCGCCGATGGGCTGGGGCGAGTCGGGGTTGCCCGGGTCGAAATTCAACGCCTCAGACGCCGCCTGGGACAGGAAGTCGCCATCCGCCATCGCCCGGAACGAGTCCACACTGAACTGGCTCGGGTCCAGGTCGTACAGGTCGTTCTCGGTCGACTCAAACGTCACAGGCGCTTCGTTGTGCCCGGGCACGATCGGGCCCTGAAGGTAGTCCTGGTAAGCGCCGTCGCCTGCGCCATCGTTCCAACTCTGCGCATCGGTCGAGATCTGGATCTCGCCACGGATCTTCGCGTAGCGGTCAAACTCATCGATCAGCCCGTCGCCATAGCCCGCCCGGCTGGGGTCGCCAAACCGGTCGATGAGCTGCATCAGCTGCCCCGCGGCGAGCGGGTCCATCTCCGCCTCAAGCTCGCTGAGCGAGATCTGCCCGGGACTCGACCCGCTGTCGAAGTGCGCGAGGAAGAAATCGTACTCGTCGATGTAGCCGTCGCCGTTAGTATCGTAGTCCGACGGGTTGGTGTAGTCGGCGACCTCGGTCGAGTCATAAATGCTCAGGCGGTTGTCGCCGTTCTGGTCGTCCGCGATGATCGAACCCATCAGCGCATCAAGCTGCGCATCGAGCGCGCTATCGATGCCACGGAAGTCGGACATGATCTGGATCGGGTGGCCGTTGGGCAGGTCGGTATCGTCAAACACCGAGCCGACCCGGCCTTCGATCATGACGTTCTGGCCGATCATCACCCGGCTGCGCGAGAGCACGGCGTAGTTGATTCGGCGGGTGATCTGGAAGTCCATCGAGATCGAGCGGTAGACCCGGTTGCCCACCGCCCCGTCGTAGGCCGTGACCGTCACGCGCACAAAACGCGCATCCAAAGGCGTCAGCGCGCTTACGCCCATCTCGTTGTAGGGCGGGCGCTGGTAGTAGTCGCCGTCGTAGTCTTCGCCGGCGATCGGGTGGGGTGTGAAGGTCGCGGTGAAGGAGGGCTCGTTGGGGCCGACCGCGATCGGGCCGACATGCACCACACCGTCGCTATCAACGTAGGGCTCTTGCTGGTTATGAAACTCGTTGCTGAGCGACGCGACCAACACGTCCGAGACCTGTGCCCAGATCGCGTCCGCGTGGCCCAGCAGGACGTTGGTCGGCATGCCGGTCGTATCGCCCGACAGGTCGGAGGTCGTCAACGTTGAGATATAGCTCGCATCGCTCGAGTCATAGATCGCGCCGGACCGGGTATACACCACCGAAGCGGCGTCGGCCAGGCGGAAGATCATCAGCCGCATGCCCGTCTCGGACGCGGCCTGCGAGCGGTTCACTTTGATGTGCGTGTCGGCGGTGTGGAGGTTGCCTTGCGACACGATCGCCATCGCCGCGGCGAGCGAGCCGAAGATCACCAGGAACATCATCGCGAGCAGCGCCGCCGCGCCACGCTCACGCAGGTGCGATGTCCGATGTGCGATGTGCGATGTGCGAGTCGGTTTCATTGCGTCTACTCCAGCCCTCCACTGCGATACTCAAACTCCCCGCGAGCGTCCGGCCCTCGACCTGCGTCTGACTCCACCGCGCCGATCGGGCTTCAAACTCCACATTCACTATCGATCAGTCACCACCCACGTCAGCCGGGTGATCGGCTCGCGTGTGGTCTTGTTAGGCGGCAGGTAGAACACATCCACCGTGACGCGCATCACGTCCGTCGATCCCATGGGCTGGGCAAACGCCGCGTCGATGTAGTCGGGTAAAACGTTCTCAACAGTAACCCGCTGGGTCCAGCCCGAGAGGTCGTCGATCTCGTGGCGGAGCGCGTTGATCGGCGGGCTGAACTCGGTGCCCGTACCTTCTCCGGCGGTGATCGTGCCCGCGAAGTCATCAAGGTCATCGAAGGCGACCACCGAGGTCTCGTCGAGTTCGGGGCCGTAGTTCTTCGCGCCGGTAATCGGGTCGTGCAGGGGTAGCCCCAGGGTCAGTTCGCGCATCTCGTTGGCCAGGAGCATCGCGGTGGTGGTCCGCGTCGCCCAGTTGTTCTTCATGTGGTAGGCCTGCTGCGCGGCGATAATCGCAAGCACGCCGGTGCCGACGATGACCGTGGTCAGCGCCGCCTCGATCAGCGTGAAGCCGGCCGCGCGGCGGGCTCGGCGCCGGGGTCGGCGGGGCTCGGGTTTCAGGTTCCGGGTACGCATGTTTGTTTTCCAGCCGAAGCCAACTCAACCCTACGATTCAATCTGCCTTCAAGAGAAACTCGGAACGCGTTTTGCCCTTCAAAACAAGTCCATACAACCGCTACAGGCCATCGCGGGCCTGGCTTGGCGTTTACTTCACCAGCGTCGAGAGCTTGAAGATCGGCAGGATGATCGCCATCGCGATGAAGCCGACGATCGTACCCATGCAAACAATCATGATGGGTTCG
The DNA here is from genome assembly GCA_044439905.1 of Phycisphaerales bacterium JB063. Lineage (GTDB taxonomy): Bacteria > Planctomycetota > Phycisphaerae > Phycisphaerales > Phycisphaeraceae > JAHQVV01. The sequence goes on from JBITAC010000096.1 coordinate 6,934, forward strand.
ATCATGCTCGTCACAACCTTGATCGCTTCGCGCAGCTGCTTGGCGTAGAAGTTCGACACCTGGTCGAGCACCTCGCCGAGCTTACCCGACTCTTCGCCCGCGCCGATCATCTGGATCACGGGCTTGGGCAGCAGCGTCGTCTTCGTCAACGGCTGGACAATCTTCTTACCCTGCTTGACCGAGCTGTAGACGCCCCGCCACATCTGCTTGAACATCCGGTTGCCGGTGATCTCGCCGGTGATCGCGAGGGTATCGAGCATCGGCACGCCGGCGTTCACCAGCTCGCCCATTGTCTGCAGCGATCGGCTGATGTACAGCGCGCGGAACATCCGGCTGAACACCGGGACGCGCAGCTTCATCTGGTCAAACCACCACCCGCCCGTCTCGGTTTTCGTCAGCAGGAACAGGAAGCCGAGCTTGATGAGGAACGCGATGAGCACGGCCCACCACCACTTCACCATGAACGCCGAGAGCCCCATGAGGAACACGGTGGGCCAGGGCAGCGCGGCCTCTTTGCCCTCAAACACGGACGCAAAGCGCGGGAGCACAAACGTCAGCAGGAAGACCGTCGCACCGATGGCGAGCGAGGCGATCACCGACGGGTAGATCATCGCGCCGATGACCATCGAGCGCGTCTCGATTTCCTGGGCGAGGTAGGCCGCGATCCGATCGAGCATCTGGCTGAACGAGCCCGACATCTCCGACGCGCGGACCATGTTGATGTACAGCGCCCCGAACAGCTTGGGGTGTTTGGCGAGGGCTTCGGAGAAGGGCTTACCGGATTCGACGTCCTGCTTGATCTGGTAAAGGATGACACGGAACTTGGGGTTCTCGACCTGCTCGGCGATCCCATCGAGTGCCTGGCGGAGCGAGATGCCTGCACGGACCATGACCGCGAGCTGGGTGGTGAAGCCGAGCACGTCTTTCTGCGACGGGCCCGACGACACGTTGAGTGCCTTGAGTGTTTCGACAAACGAACGCGACCCGCCCGCGCCGCGCATGGGCGTGAGCTGCAGCACGGTGTTGCCCTGGTTGCGTAGCTGCTGCGCGGCGTTAAGCGCGTTCTCGGCAGCGATGGTCCCGACCGAGACCTCGCCTCCGCCGGTACGCATTTGGTAGCGATAGGTTGGCATTCCACTCTCCGTTGGCCGGGGCTGTCCCCGCCGGTCTTCCCTGGGTCTGTCTTTGTCTTCGTGTCCAGCGATACCGCACTAAGCCGCAAGCGGCGAGGCCGCTACGCCGCCAAGGCGCGTTCGAGCTTCTCGGGGTAGGCCGCCTGGGCGATCGCGTCTTCCTTGCTGATCATGCCGTTGAAGTACAGCTCTGCGATCGCGTTATCCAGCGAGTTCATCCCCAACTGCCGGCTCGTTTCGATCACGTTGGGGATCTCGAATGCCCGGTCTTCACGGATCAGGTTGCGCACCGCGGGCGTACACAGCATGACCTCGACCGCGGGCACCATGCCCTTCTGGTCGATGCGTTTGAACAGGGTCTGCGAGATCACCGCCTGCAGCGTGTTGGCCAGCATCGATCGGATCTGGTTCTGCTGGTCGGCGGGGTACATATCGATGATACGTTCGACGGTGTGCGACGCGTTGACGGTGTGCAGCGTGCTGAACACGAGGTGGCCGGTCTCGGCTGCGGTGATGGCGGCGGCGGTGGTTTCGAGGTCGCGCATCTCGCCGACGAGGATGATGTCGGGGTCCTGACGCAGCACGTGGCGGAGGCCGGACGCGAACGACGGCGTGTCCGTGCCCAGCTCGCGTTGTTCGATGACGCACTTCTGGGATTCGAGCGTGTACTCGACGGGGTCCTCGAGCGTAATGATGTGCTTGCGGTAGCGTTTGTTCATCGCGTCGATCATCGCCGCGAGGGTGGTCGTCTTACCCGAGCCGGTATCGCCCGTGACGAGGACGAGCCCGCGGGGCAGGTAGGTCAGCCGCGAGATCACCTCGGGGAGGTTGAGCGCGCCCAGCGGGGGGATCTCGGTCTTGATGGTACGCAGCGCGATGCCGACGCTGTTGCGCTGCATGTGCGCGTTGACACGGTATCGGCCAAGGCCGGGGATCTCGTAGGAGAAGTCGGCGTCTTTGATCTTGTCGAAGACCTTGATGTGGTCCTCGCCCGCCATCTCCTTGAGGAAACGCATCGCACCTTCGGGGGAGATCACCGGGAAGTCGAGCGGGGTCATGTGCGTGTGGATCCGAGCCATCGGCGGGTGGCCGGACACCAGGTGGATGTCGGAAGAGTCCATCTGCTGCGCGGTCTGAAGAATCTGCTGGAGTTCCATCGGCGGGCTCGCTCGGGGGTGGTGAGATCGGACGCCGGCGCTCTGCCGGCCCTCGTGTTATCGTCGCGCCGTGACACCGAGATAAGTACCGCCTGCGAAGCGCCTGCCCTGCCCGCGTTACGCAGCCCGCAAGTGCGCCTCCGGCGGCATCACCCGCACCACCCGCACAAACCCACCGCGCTGCGCAATGTGAAACCCGCGGGCAGGGCCTGCGGGCTTCATCGCTATAACGCGTTGTCGGACGGGCGGGCACCAGCGCTGCCCGCGTTTGTTTTATCGGCGAGCGACGCCGCTACTTCAGGCCGCGCCGACATACAGACTCACATCGACGGGCTCATCGAACTGGACGCCGATCTCATAGCCCTCGATGTCTTCGTCGAAGTACTCGATCTCCCGGCACCAGGCGACCACAGCCGAGAGGATCCGCCCCATCGCGCCCTCGGGCTGGAGGACGATCGTGCAGCGTGTACCCGAGCGGAGCGGCTGGCCATGGATAAACCTCAGACCGCCGGCGGAGATGTCCTGGGTACGGACGACGAACGTCCCCGCCGCGTCGCCCAGGCGGAGCAGGCACCGGCAGGTGTACGGCCGGCGCTCGTGCAGGCGTCGGCAGTCGGCTTCGCTTTGCAGCGCGGGCTGGCCACGCTGGACGCGTTCGAGGATCGCGAGCCACTGCTGGTCCGAGACCCAAAGCCGGGTGCTCTCGGTCTGGGTCCGCGGGGGCGCCATGTCTTCGTCGTACCGGTAAATCAAGGCCGTATCCTTCGCCCTATAAAAGCGGGGTCTGGCGGGTTGATCGGTACGAACCGCGTGCCGGTGAACCCCATGCGGAGGAGTTTTCGGACACCGGTCGCGGGCGTGTGGGTTGTAAGGGTTAGGGCGGCGGCGGGTCTTTGTCGCTCGCGGCTTCGCGGGGCGATTCGGGCGATTGGCGATGCCGCGATAAGCCGCTTGCGCGGGGGCAGTGGCGGCGCAGCTTGCGCTATTCCACCGGCTCGCGGACGTCGATCGCGCTGAAGACGTATCGGCCGTCGGTGCGCACGGCGATCGCGTTGCCGTGGCGTGGCGCGGGCCGGTAGTGCCGAAGGACCTCGAGGTCGTCGATCGCGCCGGTCCATCGGATGCAGGCCTCGCCATCGACATATCCCGCGATGCTTGCTCGGCCGTTGGGCAGGAGGCGGACCTCGATCCCGATCTCCACGCTCTGTCCGGGCGAGAGCAGGAACCGCTTGTCCTCGATGTAGTCAACGCCGTCGATCTGGATACGCCGGTGCTCGTAGCGCGAGTACTGGTAGACCGCGCCGCGTGATTCGCCCAGCGGGAGGTAGAAGATGATGCCGTCGGTCCCGCGTTCAAACTGCACGCGGACGCGCAGGTCGTAGTCACCCTCGGGCTGGAAGGGCACGACAAAGCCGGTGTTCGCGACCGCGATCTGGCCGTCACGGATGGAGGGTGGCCCCTGGATCGCGTGGGTCCGGGCGTCGATCTGTTCGATCACGCTGCGCCATTCGCCACGGGTCAGGCGTTCGACCTCGGCTCGGATTTCGTCGAGGCGCTGCTGGGTCTCTTCACGCTGCCGGCTGACCCAGGTGGCGAGCGCATCCTGCCGGGCGTACTGCTCGAGGAACCGGTCGTAGAACTGGGCCGCCTGACCGAGCAGGTAGCCGTCCATCTCGCGGTGCTGGTCCGCCAGCCCGACGTACCAGTCCGCGACGCGTAGCGCCTCGGGCGGCGACGCCTGCTCAACGCCGTGCGCCCCCATCTGCACCACCTCGATCAGGTCGGGGTCCTGCGTCAGCGCGACAAACTCCGACGCGGCGGACAGGTCTTTGCGGTGCAGCACCATCAGCAGCGTCAGCTCGCGGGCGGCGCTGGCGTTTCGGCTGTTGACCTCCAGTGCCGTGCGCAGCACGCGGATGCGGTTCTCGATCTGCGCCGCCGCGTTGATCCGCACGAGGTTCGCCTCGAGCGTTTCCTCGAGGGGCGAACGCACCGAACGCGCGATCGATAGCGCATCCGCATACAAACGCTCGGCCTTCTCGACCTCCCCCGCCGACTCCGCACGCTCCGCCACCTGCACCATCAGCGCAAGGTAGGGCTCGGCGATCTCGCCACGGTCGGCCCGCCGGGTCTCGCGGTAGGCCTCGGCGTAGTAGTTGAGCAGCGCATCGTCGCTCGCCATCCCCGCCTGCGGGAAGTCGACGCGAAGCTGCAAGGCCGCGTCGATCGCAGACAGGTACGCGCCAGTCGAGACGCCCAGCTCGATCGCGGTTTCGTAGATCAGACGCTGCACGCCCGGCGAGTCGGGGACTTCCGCCGCCTTCTCGATCATCTCCGCGATGAGCATCGCGTCGTCGTCAGTGTCCCGGGTGCGTCGCACGGCGATGATCTTGTCGCGGAAGAAGAGGTCAACCACACCCTGGTCCTCGATCGCCGCGGCGTCCGGCGTGTTGGCCGGGTCGTCGCCCGCGTCTGGCTGCGCCGTGAGCGGTGCAGCACACAACAGGCCGGCGACAGCGAACGGGATCAGTGATAGGCGCGGGCTAGGCATACAGAAGGGCTCCTCGGGTCCCCCGTATCCTAACGCCCCGACGCGTCGGCTTCGACCACCTCGATCTCAAGCTCGACGGGGAACATGTACCGGCGGTCCCCACGCTCCGCGAGCGTCTTGGCCAGGGTCTGGGCGTTTCGGCTCACACTGCCGTGGAACACAACTTCGCCGTTGCACACCACCGTAACCGGCTGGTCGAGGTCGAGCATCGCATCATTCAACCGAAGCCAAACCGTCTTGTAGCCCGTGACTTCGAGCGAAACAGTGTTGGCTGGCGTATCGAGCTCGGCGATGATGATGTCGGGCCCCGTGCCGTCGAACGTCTTGCCGGGGTCGACGGCGAGGTAGTAGAACTGGTGCTGGATGGGGTTGCTGGATTCGCGGACGTCGCCGTTCTGCTCCCAGACGATGCGCTGGGGGTAGGTGTCTCGGGTGAAGCGTGCGAGCCAGCCGACGGTGGATTTGTCGTTAACGAACCGGCCCTGGCGCCAGTGCTCGATCTCGCGGAAGGTGTAGCCCCCGCGGTCGTCGTCGTGCAGCGCGTAGAGCTCGTTGACGCTGATGCGGTTGAGCCCGGGCCGGTCGATCGTGTCGGGGTCGTCCTCGCCCCACTGGATATCGATCGGGCAGTTGCGCAGGTTCGCGAGCGGCGAGCCCTCGTGGATCCCCTTGCTCGCGGACACCGCCGCCCATCGGTCGGCGAGAACCGGGCCCAGTTGGTACACGCCGTTGCCGCCCGAGCAGTATCCGCTCAGATAGATGCGGTCGGGGTCGATGTCGTCTCGGAGCAGGACGGCACGGACCAGGCGGTCGATGAGCCGGAACATGTGCTGCTCGTGCCAGTGGTCCCAGGTATCGCGTGCCGAGCGTGGGCAGATGTAGAGCCCCTGCACCGCGGGGTAGCGTTCTTGCTGGATCTCCCACTGTTCTTCGTTTTCGCCGGGTGTAAACGCCCCGCCGCCGTGCATCGAGATGTACACCGGGTAGCCGGCCTCGGGCTTCGGGGTGCCCTCGTCCCACCACAGCTCCGCGTGGATCGGCATGGTGTCTTCGCCATGGACGATGGCGTTTTGCCCGTACTCGGCCAGCAGTTGCCGGGCGGTGTCGCTCTGGCGGTAGCGGTCCCAGGCGGCATCTGCCTCGGCCTGGGCCTGCGCGCGGGTGAGGCCCTGCGCAGAGGTGTTGACGGTCTGGCCCACGTTGACCTGCGGGGACGATGAACACGCCGTGCAGCACAACCCGATCGCAATAAACAGCAAGTATCGCATCGTTTTCATTCTACTCCTCCGCGGCGCGTCGGACCTCGATTGACAGACAATTCCTGGGTACAACGCGCCGCACTGCGGGAAATGTTCCGACCCTGCGGGACGGGCAACCTCAGCCCAGCCACTGGCCAAGGCCCGCTCTACCCAGCGAAGCGCTTACGAAGAGACGCCACCCAAGCCAAAGCGTTACCCCGGCCACGACATCCCGGCATGCCGATCGGCCGCGTGGGCTTCTTGCGCAAAGCCCCGTTTCCACCCGGCCCCTACGCCTACCCGACCCGCTCGGGCTTGGGGTCACGGGACATCAATCGGCTGATCGCCTCAAGCGGGTCGAGCCCGCCGAACAGGACCTGGTCGACCTGCTCACAGATCGGCATCTCGACGCGGTACTTTTTCGCCAGGG
>JBITAC010000097.1:0-14304 GCA_044439905.1 Phycisphaerales bacterium JB063
CGTCGGGGTGACGTACGCCCAGCTCCGCACCGCCGAGCTCCGTACCCGGCGCAAAGACCTCGTAGAGTTTGAGGCCTCGGGCGTCGGCAACACCGTCGCCTGGCAGCACGGCAGCACCCGCCGCGTCACCGGCTCCAGCTACGCGACCCCTCTGGTCACCGGCCTGCTCGCCCGCTGGCTCCAGCTTGATGAAACGCTCACGCCCTACCAGCTCAAGACCCTGCTAAACGCCTACGCAACTCGCCAGCAAGACGGCTGGTGGCGGCCCTGGATGGACGACGCGGAGCGCACGCCGAGGTAGCACGGCGAGATGCTCACCGGACCCGAATCCGTTTGGTTGTCCGGATGTCGTGCGGTATGCTTTAACGATGGTCAGTAAAGCCACAAGAGACGAACTACTGCGACTCTCCCCCGCCCAGCGCATTCAGGTGGTGCAGGATTTGTGGGATAGCATCGCCGACCAATCTGGAGCGGTTGCGCTGAGTGATGCGCAGCGGGCAGTACTTGATGAACGCCTCGCCGCGTATGAGGCCGACCCCGACGCGGGTTCTACGTGGGAAGAAATCCGCGAGCGCATCCCCCGAGCAAGCCAGGACTGACGTGCTGCTCTTCCGCCCCGAAGCCGAGGCCGATGTCCAGTCGGCCTATCGCTGGTACGAATCCCAGCGTCTCGGTCTGGGCGAAGAATTCCTCCTTTCGATGGACGCCGCGGTCGCCAGTATTCGAGACCTCCAGCAGCAGCACCCTATCGTCTACCGCAACACGCATCGAACGCTGCTTCGGCGATTCCCATACGCGCTGTTTTATCTCGTCAATCGCGAGCAAATCGCGGTCATCGCCGTCATGCACCAGCGACAAGACCCCGAGCTGTGGCAGGCCCGAACCTGAGTCCAGACGACCTAGCCATGCGCTCAGGCTGCCCACCATTCTTTTTTTCTTCCCAACCCTGTAACACCCCCCTCCGCCCCGCGTCCTTTACCTCCGGCAGGTAGCCAAATGCCCGCGAAAGGGCACGCGACCGCCGGGAAAGGACCCGTGCGTCGTGGCCACCCAGACCTACCGCATCGAACACTACCGGAACTTCCCCGAGGACGAAAACGACGGCAACGAGTCGATCACCGAGGGCACTTCGGCCCGCAAGCGGTGGTCCCACGTGCCTTACAATGAGGCCGACACGTTCTTCGGCATCGAAGCCGAGTACAACGAATCGGGCGACAACGATGGGCCCCGCAAGAAGCCCGTGCCGCCCCGGCCCCGCTCGCACATGGATAACCTCCCGAAGCCAGACGAGACCCCGGAGACCTGGTACGCCCGCATCGTCGGCGACTACTACCGGTTCCTCTACGCCACGGCCTACCCCATCGTCCGCAACGCCGCCGACGCCGAGGACGCCGTGCAGACCGCCGTCATGAACGGCCTCAAACGCCTGGACCACCTCAACGACCCCCGCGCGATCGTCTCCTGGCTCGCCATGATCGTCCGAAACGCCTCGCTCGACGTCGTCCGCAAGCGCAAACGCACCGCGGGCGGGCCCGGCTCGGCCGACGCCGAGGAGATCCAGGTCGCCGCCGACGAGGCCGACGAAACCTTCCAGATGGACGACGACCAGCGCTCCATCGTCTTCGCCGCCGTCGCCGAGCTCCCCGAGTCCCAGGCCGCGGTCATCACCCTCCGCCACGTCGAAGGGCTCGATATCGCCGAACTGTCCGAACGGCTCGATATCACGCCCAACAACGCCCGCGTCCGGCTGTTCCGCGCGTATGAAAAACTCCGCGCCAGCCCCGCCGTGCGACAGGCCCTGGGCATGGATGATTGATTGCGCAACCCGTGTAGGGTAGGTGGAGCGAGTCCGCGAGCGATACCCACCGAGCCGAGCGGGTAGCCAAAGTCGCCAGACCAAAGACTCCCCGTCCACCCACCCTGTTTTCTCCACTTTTTTCTTACCCTGTGTAACACGCCTACCCTCCCCTCGTCTCTCCCGAGGACGGCAGAACGCCGACAACATCAGGGAATTGAACGATGACTGACGAACAAAAAACCAAGCTGGCCAAGGGGTTACGCAAGGAGCTGACCGAGGCCGAGGCCTTGGAACGCGACCTCGACCGCCTCTTCGCCTCGCTTCAGCCACCCTACGGGGCACAAAATCGGTTGGAAAATCGGCTGATGGCAATACTCGACCCGGCACAGGCGTTCGACGAGAGCGACCTCGTGCTCGACGGCGGGGCCGACCAAGGCCCCTACAGCTTCGAGCAGGCCCTTGCCCAGCAGCAGGCCCAGGACGCCGAGACAGGCAGCGACCTCCTCGCCGCGGGGCTCGAAGAAGAGCCGATCGAAGAAACCGACGCCCAAGTGCAACCCGACGCCCAGAACGACGATAAGAATCTGTAACCCGCCGTAATGGCAAGCACAGCCCCGTCGTCACACCCACGACGACACACCTTGGCGGGAAACCGCCCACAACACAACCACGCACGGCCGGGACGCTCACTCAATTCTAGAGAGTGCGTCCCGGTTTTTTTATGTGCCCCCACTTGGTGTGCCCCATAAAGCACGCCAGCCCCCTCGCCTTCTCCGGCCTCCAGGTGCCCCAAGCCAGCGGCTGAGTCGGCGAAAACCCGAGTCGGCCTCCCATCGAATACACTAAAAACGCCATGCCCAACCCGGCCCGCCCCCTGCACTTCCTGCTCCTTGCGTTGCTATGCGTCGCCTCGGTTTCAGTCGACGCCCAGCCCAACGCCCAACTGCACACCCCGCCCCCAACATCGTCATCATCTTCACCGACGACCAGGGCTACGGCGACCTGTCCTGCTTCGGCCACCCCACCATCCACACCCCCCACCTCGACGACCTCGCCGCGCGCGGCATGAAGCTCACCCAGTGCTACGTCGCTTCCCCCGTCTGCTCACCCTCCCGCGCCGCCCTCCTCACCGGCTGCTACCCCAAACGCGTCGGCATGCACCGCGAGGCCGGCGCGGGTGGTTGAAGAGCTGTTGTTCGATCCTCGGAAGCCGGAGTAAGAGTTTGCCAAAGAAACCCATCGGACCCTTAGCCATCATGGGCGCTGCAGCGATCGGCATCATCATAATGCTCGACGAAGTCCTTGTGCTCCTACTGGGATTCGTGATGATCTTTGGGAGCATGGCAATTGCCGCACTAGGCTGGATATGGCTCGGACCATTGGGGCTCTTAATCGCATTGCCGCTTATCGCAGTCAACGTAACGTGGACTGCCATCGCGATCTGGTTTGTTCATGACCCCATCGCTTGGCTTGAAGAACGTCAACAAAATGCGGATTCACACAAGGTCGAGCCACCGGACAGCGGCGACGAAATCCCTGACAAACAATGAGCTATCGCCAGTTCCCCAATTCGAATCTTTGAAAAACGAGACTATCCCATGGACCTCCTCGACCGCCTGCTCCAACACGACGCCGATACGACACGTGAGTTGATGGGGCTGTGCCTGCCGCTGTCGGATGAACAACTCGACCGCGACTTCTCGCTCGGGCCGGGCGGGACACTGCGGTCGGTGTGGCACCACGTCGTCGGCAACGCGGTGGGCTGGACGGCGTTGATGCAGGGTGTTGAGCCCGAACAACCGCGCCTCACCGCCGACGCACCCATCGCATTGATGATCGAGCACTACGACCGCGCGGCGGCCACGCTCTACACGCTCGCGCGACGCATCCACGACGAAGGCCGGCTCAACGATACTTTCCTCGACCACCTCGACGACCCGCCCACGCTCAAGCCCTTCGGCGGCGCGATCCTCCACCTCGCGACTCACGGCATGCACCACCGCGCCCAGGCCCTCTACATGATGCGCCAACTCGGCATCCCCAACGTCCCCGAAGGCGATGCGCTGGGATGGGAATACGACCACACCGGCGGCTGGAAATCACCCCAACCGGGCCCGTGACAACCGGCCGAGCCGAGCAACCACCGCCCTGGCCCCTGCCCACACGCCACCGTCGCCCGGGCCCCGAGTCGAGACCAGCCAAACTCACACCGCCCCACCCACGACCCGGCCCCGGGACGACCCGGCCCGGGACGCTTTCAACGATCCATACAGAATTTCATATCTCGCAATACATTGAATCCAATTGACTTATAGATATACAAGAATCTGCAAACTGCCGCATTGACACGGGTGGAAAGATGCCGATAGGATAGGGGCACGGGCCTTCGGGACCGCTCAAATTTTGGCCGTGGCGCGCCTCCGCTCACAGGTTCGGAGCCCTGTGGCGGGGGTTTTTTTCTGCGCCGATCCGACACGCCGCGCCACCCCCCAACAACAAATGACAGCTTTTCCACGCGACGCCCGCGCGGCCGCGGTCGCGTGGGCCAAGCCCACGTTGCCCTGCGTCGGGCTGGGGACTCTGCCCGCCCCAGCACCCGCATCGACGGCCGAACAAAAACCCAAACAAAAATCGATCATCCCTATTGACAGGCAGAAAAGATTGGGTAAAGTTAGGTGCGTACACAGACCTATCAAATCGAGGACCGGCCATGCTCAGCATCCAACTCATCGACAAAACCCTCCAGCAACGCGACCACGACCGCCTCCTCCGCGAGCTGTGCCGCAACGGCCTGATCATGCCCCTGCCCCTCCGCGTCCGCCTGGGCCGCTCCGCCCACGGCGCGGCCGGGCTCGGGCTCCGCCGGCTGGTCGAGCTGACCTACGGCCCAACCGCCCTCAGCCGAGAGCTCACCGACCAGCTTGCCCACGCCATCCACCCCGGCCTGGGCGTGCTCGACGACGATAGCGCCCCCTGCCCCGTCCTCACCGCCGCCGTCTGTGCCGGGCTCGGACGACTGATCCGGGACCACGGCCAACTGCTCGGCGAAGACCTCCCCGCCATCACCCAGGCCCACCAACACGGCATCGACGCCCTCGCTCAGATGCAGGGCCACGACGGCCTCTTCGCGGGCCCCGTCGACCGCAGCAGCGGCGATCGGCTGCTCGTGTCCGCCTTTATCGCCTACCTTCTGATCGACGACCACGCCTTCGCCGCCCGCTGCCGCCGACATGCCCTGCTCACCGCCCTCGAAGAGCAGCGCGACCATGCCGAGCCCCAGACCGCCGACCTGATCGAGATGGCCCGGATGTCCGGCCCCGCCAGCCCCCAGCGCGAGGCCCCCCAGCCCAAACTCCCCGCCCTCGCGGCGTGACCCGGTACGCGCTCCGCCATCCCGGGCGACGCACCGACCGATCCCATACCGCTGCGCCTTTTCCGGGCGCGCAGCTTGAGCCCCGGCCAAATCCTTGGCCGGGGCTTTGCGTTACATCACGCGATTCACGACGCGAACGCCCGCATCACCGTGTCGAACGGCACACCGTCCAGCCGACCGAACAGCGGGTGCTTCGTGAGCTTGGCCTTGCTCAGCGAGGGGCACGCCACCCCGCACAGCAGCCGTGCGAGCTGGCGTGGGCTCGCGAGCACCCCCGGGTGTGCGGCACGCAGCGACACGGCCTCATCGATGACAGCCGGCTCGATCAACGCATCTTCCACCGCCTGGCCGCCCCGTCCTCGGACACCGGGCAGTGTGACTCGGGCCCTGCCGTGCAGACACCACGAGCAGTGCCCGCACGCGTCGCGTGGCTCGCCGAAGTGCTCGGCAAGCCGGGCGGTCTGGCAGCCGTCGTGCTCGATGAGGTCCACGATCTGCCCGAGCCGGCCGACCTCGTCGCGTTCGCGTCGCTGGGTGCGTTCGACCATTTCGTCGACCAGCACATCCAGGTCATCGGGGCGCATCAACACGCGGTAGCGGTGACGCACCCCCGCCGCTCGGACCTCGAGCATCTGCTTCTCGCCCAGGTAGTCCAGCGCCGCGATCACGCGCATCCGCGTTGCGCCCAATTCCCCCGCGACGCGGTCAACATCCACATCGAAGAGCGTTTTGGCTCTGCGCGATCTTGCGAGGATGTCTGCGACAAACTGACGCCGTTCGCCTTCAAACCGGGCGAGAATCTGCCCCGAAGCCATCAGCGGCTTGAACTTATAGTTCGCGTAGAACGGCGTACCGCCCTCGAGGTAGTGCATCAACTCCAGATACGTCAGCAGGGTCCGCGCGACCAGCGGTCGAATGTCATGCTCCGCCGAAAGCTCGTACAGACTGACATCAAACTCATCCCCGTGCGCAAACATCGAGCGGACAAACGACTCGACCGCGTCGGGCGTCGGCGTGTCACCAAAAACAAAGTTCTCGAGCGTACACAGGTCGTCGCCGCACGCGAGCATCTCGCACACGCCCGGCTTGCCGTCGCGCCCCGCTCGGCCGACCTCCTGCGAGTAGTTCTCCAGACTCTTGGGCAGGTTGTAGTGATACACGTAGCGGATGTCGGCCTTATCGATGCCCATGCCGAACGCAATCGTCGCGACCACGATGCCGTCCTCCGACTGGATGAAGCGGTCCTGGATCGCGGTGCGTCGCTGCGCGTCCATACCCGCGTGGTACGCCGCCGCGGGGTAGCCCGCCGCCCGCAGGCGTTTGGCGACTTCCTCGGCGGTGCGTTGCAGCGTGACATAAACAATCGTCGGGCCGCGATCGCGATCCGCCAATCGTTCCAGCAGCAATGCATCACGCCGGGAAGCCTCGGTCGGCGTCAGCAGCAGTGTCAGGTTGGGGCGATACGACCCGGTCCGCACGGCACACTCGGGCGTGATCTCGAAGACTGAGCAGATGTCGTCGAGCACCTTCGGCGTGGCTGTGGCCGTCAACGCCAGGACCCGCTGGGCCCCGGCGTGCCCCGCGAAGCCCGCGAGTTTGAGGTAGTCGGGACGGAAGTTGTGCCCCCACTCCGAGATGCAGTGCGCCTCATCCACCGCGAACAGCGAGACCTCCAGCGTCGTCAGCATCTGCCTGAAGCGCTCGTTGCTGAACCGCTCGGGCGCAACGTAGAGCAGCCGCAGGTCGCCCCGGCGGATACGATCCATCGCGTCGCGGTAGCCGTCGGCATCGAGTGTCGAGTCCAGACGGATCGCCGGGATCCCGCGTTTGGCGAGCGCATCGATCTGGTCTTTCATCAAAGCGATCAGTGGCGAGACCACGAGCGTCACCCCGGGCAGCGCGACCGCCGGGAGTTGATAGCAAAGCGACTTGCCCCCGCCCGTCGGGAACACCGCTGCCGCAGACCGGCCCGCGAGCAGGTGATCGATCACCGCCTCCTGCCCCGGCTGGAACGTGTCGTAGCCGAAGTGTTGCTTCAGTAACTCGGCCGGTGTATCGGACATGGAAACCCCCGGTGAAAGCTGGGCACACGGCCCAATGGAACGCGCCTACGCATTCTAAAAGATGTGCCGTCCGACGATGCGACCACTCACCCGTTCGCTTGCGGCAGCGCAGACAACCGACGACACTGGCGGGGTGAACTTCCTGGCCCACCTGGTTCTCGCGCCCGACACCCCCGAGGGGATGGCCGGGTCGCTCGCCCCGGACCTCATCCGTGGGCCGCTGCCGGCCGACCTCGCGCCCGAGGTGCTCGACGCGGCGCGTGAGCACCAGTCCATCGACCGCGCGACCGACCGCCACCCCGCGTTTATCGAAGTCCGCGACCGCCTGCGCCCGGCGGCAGGCCGGTTCGCGGGCATCGTCGCCGACGTGATGTTTGACCACGCCCTCGCACACGCCTGGGCACACCACGGCCGGGCCGAGCCGCTACTCGGCTACACCGCACGCGTCGGCCAAACCCTCACCGTACACCGCACACTGATGCCCGCCACCATGCAGGACCACATCGCACGCATGCTCCGCCACCATTGGCTCAACACCTACGCGACCCCGGCGGGCATGCGGCTCACGCTTGAGCGTATGTCTGCCCGATATGCTCGACGGCTGCGCATCGAGGTCGACCTCACGCCAGCCGCCGACCTGATCGCCACGGCCCCACCCCACTGGCTGACCGCGGCGTTCGCATCGCTTTGGCCCGACCTGCAGCAACACGTCCACCGCCGCCGGCACGCCCCGCCCCACCCTTCGAATCGACTCGCCTAGAATGGCCGCTCACCCCCCACCTGGTCGATCGCGTCCGGCAATCGTCCACCCACGCCATCGCAGCCCAACGCCGAACCACGATCTATGAACACCTCGCCCCGCCCAACATCGCTGCGCACCAACACCGCCGGCATCACGATGGCCGCCCTCGCGACCCTGAGCACCCTGCTCGCCAGCCCATCCACAGCGCAGACGCAGGACGCCGACCCGATCCACTCGGCGCGGCAGGACGCCGCCGAGCCCGAGTGCGCCTTGCTCGCCGCGCTGCCCGACCTCGCGCCGGCCCCGATGACGCTGCGGGTGTACTGGGAGAACGACGGCGCGTTCGCCGACCCCACCGACAGCTACGACCGTGGCTACACCAACGGATTCGCAATCACGCTCGACCACCAGCCCGAGTGGGCCAAACAGATCGCGCCGGCTATGCCGTTTGCCGAGATGTTCGACGATGCGCACACCGACACACAGACCGCCGCGGGCTATGTGCTGGGCCAGCTGATCTTCACCCCCCGCTCCATCGACACCACCGCGCCGATCCCCGGCGATCGGCCCTTCGCGGGCTACCTTTACGGCGGGGTCTTCTGGCAGCGGCAGGCCGACTTCCATGGCCGCGACGACGCCGCGGTATTCGACCACTTCGAGCTCAACCTCGGTGTTGTCGGCGACTCCTCGCTGGCCGAGGATGTGCAGAAGTATGTCCACGACGTGTTCCAGGGCCGACGCCCGCGTGGCTGGGACAACCAGCTCAAGGACGAGTTTGCCTACCAGTTCTACTACCGCCGCAAGTGGCGTTTCGACACGGGCGAGTTTTCCCTGCCGCTGCTGGGCGACCTGGAGACGCAGGTCATCCCGCAGGCCGGCCTCGCGTTGGGCAGTGTGTACCGCTCGGCTGAGCTTGGCGTCACCGGCCGCGTCGGCTTCCGCCTGCCCGACGACTTTGGCGCAGGCCGGATCAACGACCTCACCTCCGCCGCGGGCCAGTACGCCGGCCAGCAGGGCTGGTCCTGGTACGTCTGGGGACGCGTCGGCGGACGCTACGTCGAACACGACACCTTCCTCGACGGCTCGAACACCCGCAACCCCAGCCCCTCCATCGACAAAAACCCGTTCGTCGGCGAGGCACAGGTCGGCCTGGCGATCTCGTACCACGATGGGCCCTACACCCTCAACTTCACCTGGGGGCTCACCTTCCAGACCGACGACTTCGACGCACCCGCCGGCTCAAACGCCGACGACCCGACCACGTCCTACGGCACGATGACGCTCTCGCTCACCAAAAACTTCTAGCGCATCCGTGGGTGACAGGCCCGCTACGCCGGGACGCCGTGCTTGCGGATCGCATTGAGCGACTCGACCACGCTCATCCCGGCCTGAGCCCCCTTCTGATAGATCGAAAGCCCGTGCTGCAACGCCTTGCGCTCCTCGGGCGTTGCGCGGTGCTGGCCCGCGTGCGGCACGCCCATCCCCACGAGCAACGCGAGGTAGCCCTCCAGCCCGAACTGACCATCATGCGGGACCGCGGCCCCGAGCGCCGACACCACCGGCCCGTTTTCCTGGTACAGCTCAACCACATCGGCGGCCCGGCCAAGCGGTGAATTGGCCCGGCAGTGTCGCCAGAACTCGGTATCACGCTGCTCGTTGTACTTGTAGTGCAGCGCAAGGAAGTCACGCACATCGTCCCAATTCACCGTGTTAAAACGATTGAACTGCCGGCGTAGCGTCGGCGTCACCCGGCCCGCGCCATCCGAAAGCACATCCGCAAGCGTCCGCGACTCCAACGCGATCACCTGCAACGCCGTCGCTTCCAGCGGCTCGACAAAGCCCGAGGCGTTGCCGATCGCGACGACGTTCTTTTCCCAGATCCGCTCGTACCGCCCCGCGCGGAAACGCACGACACGCGTATCGCCCGTGATCTTCGGGTTCGCCTGGCGGAACTCGGCCTCGGCCTCGTCGTCGCTCAGGAAACCGGAGCTGAACACATAACCGCGGTTGATCAAGTGCTCGTGCTCGATCTGCCAGCACCAGCCCGCGTCCATCGTGTCGCAGGTCGTGTACGGATGGACCGGCTCGTCGGTGCGCGCCCAGCCACCCACAATCGCGCGGTCGCAGTAGAGCACATCGTCATACGGCAAAAACGGCACGTCCATCGCCTTGCCCAGCAGCTCCGAGCGGAAGCCCGACGCGTCGACATACAGGTCCGCCTTGATCTTTCGACCGTCCTCCGTGTGCAGCGAC
Organism: Phycisphaerales bacterium JB063; assembly: GCA_044439905.1. Lineage (GTDB taxonomy): Bacteria > Planctomycetota > Phycisphaerae > Phycisphaerales > Phycisphaeraceae > JAHQVV01. The sequence goes on from JBITAC010000097.1 coordinate 10,230, forward strand.
TTGACCCCCTGCTCGCCTGTCGTGACCTCGGTCACCGTGGCCTCCATGAAGCCGATACGCTCCTTCCGGCAGGCCGACTCAAGCCACGCGGCGAGCTTCTTGTTCTCAAGGTGATACGAGTAGTAGCGATGGATGTCGGGCTTGCTGTCGGGGCGCTGCGCGAAAACCCGGTCGGCCTCCATCAGCGCCGAGAAGGGCCCGATGTTCGCCAGCGTCGCATCGTCATCGCAATAGAAACCGATCGTCCGCGACATCCCCTTCCACTGGCGAGAATACTCCTGGCCAAACGAGTAGTAGAACGGCTGCTTGCGTCGGCCCCAGGTGAACTTCAACCCCAACTTCCAGGTCGGCTCGGCCTCGCGGTAGAAGTCGTTGGGGTCGATCTTCAGGTAATCCAACAGATGCGTGACAAATCCGATCGCCGTCCCCTCACCGACACCGATGATGCCGATGCCCGGGCTGCGCAGGACCGTGACTTCAAGATCGGGTACACGGCGTTTGAGGGTCAGCGCCGCGAGCAGGCCGGCACTACCGCCCCCCAGCACGAGGACTTTCTGGACAGGACGCACGTCGGCGGGGGATGGATTCATAACCATAGTATCGGCCGGGCAACGGACAAAGTGCAAAGCGGGCACGCGAGAGAGCCGTCACCGCGTGAGCGCCCCGCCCCCATGCGACAGGAGCAGGGGCACAGCGGTTAGTTAGAATGCCTCGGGTGACACCTGCCCAACCGACACTCGGCTGACCACGACCACCCCCGCCGAACCCACTCCATGATCTGGCACTACAGCACACGCATCATCGATACCTCGACGTTCTTCTCACGCGGCCGAATCGATCAGCCCGAGCTCAACGCGATCCTCAAGTCCTACGGCGAACTGGGCTGGGAACTCGTCTCCATCACACCCATCGAGCAAAACGCGCACGGCACGTACAGTCTGCTGCTCACCTTCAAACAGCCGGGCCAGTCGCCAACCGAGGACAACGGCTGACCCTCTCCCCCCAACCCGCCGCATCCCGTTGAGCACACATGCGCTCGCAGGCACAGGGCCCACAGCTTCTGGTGATTCGAAGCCGCACAACCCGCGGGCTATGATCCCGCCATGGCTATCCAGTACCGCCCACTCACCGTCGCCGACGCCGAGCAGTGCGTCGCGCTGCGTAAGGCCATGCTGACGAACGCGCCCGCATCGTTCGGCTCTTCACCCGAAGACGACCGCGGCTCCGACCTCGCGCAGGTACGCGAACGCCTGCAGCCCAGCACCCAACACGCCACCCTCGGCGCATTCGACGCCTCGGCCGGGCTGATCGGCACCGTCGGCGTCGGCGTACACACCAAGCGCAAGGCCAAGCACAAGGCCTCGATCTGGGGCATGTATGTCGCACCCGAGTTCAGACGACGCGGCGTCGCCCGGCGACTCATGCAGGATGCGATCGCCTTTGCCCAATCGGCACCGGGCGTCGCAACCCTTCAACTCAGCGTCAGCACATCCGCCCCCGGCGCCCAGCAACTCTACGAATCGCTCGGCTTCACCGTCTGGGGAACCGAGCCCGACGCGCTACGCATCGACGGCCGATCCTACGACGAAAGACACCTGTCACTCGCCCTCTAAACGCCGCCGGCACAGGCCCCCACTCAGGGAGTCTCTACATCAAACTCAAGCACGGTGTCTCGGGGCAGCTTCTTGATCGCGATCACCCCCTGCTTAACCTCCGGCTCAAACGACTCGCCATAGGTGATCTCCACCACATCGCCCACCGCGATGCCCTCGAGCACACGGTCGTCGACGATGGTGAAGGGCATCCGCATCGCGTTCATGCCCACGTTGCCGTTGGCCGCCTGGTAGTCCGGGATCGTCTCGTGGTGGGCCATGAACGCCCCGCCCGGGGACCCATCGGGGAGCTGCGTCACCCGAGCGCGGACGGTGTACACATGCTGATAGCCCGCATCAGCGCCGCCCCCCCCGGAGCACGCGGGCAGAGCCAGGGCGAACAGCAAAAACAACAGAATGCCGAGGGTGGATCGCATGGTGATATCTCCGAGTTATTCACAAGAATAGAACGCGGAAACTATAGCCCGGAGGGCCAGGCCGGTGACGGGTCAGAGAAGATGTGCGTTTTCTGTGTGAAAATGCGGGGTTTTCGGGAGTCGGCCGAGGAGGCGACAAAATTCTCAAGAGAATCGGGCCCGTCCGGTTGACAGGGCTTGTTAGCTCTGCTCTAATACGCGGCCCAGCCGGGCAGCCCGCCCTGGCCCTTCGGGTGGCGTATCGAAGAGTCCTGAGACTTTTCCACACGCCAGGCAACGAGCTTGACAGCCCCACGCCACTCACTAGAATGCTTCGCTCGCCTCACCAACCGGTGAGGAAACGCGGCTGGCCTTGGTCACGCCGACACGAGTGTTTGACTCGGAATCGTATCGATCTTTGACAAGTGAACAGTTGGTATGTTGCGAGGATGTGACCTTGCGTACCCAATCAGCTTCTGATTGGCCGCGAGGTAAAAATCCCGGGGCTGTGTCTTCACAGGCAGCCCCACGGATCACGTCCAACGAATGCTTGTCCGGTGACTTCGGTCGCTTGGCAAGGACGAATTATCCAACCCCCAAAGTCCTGCCGTAGATTAGCCGCTCGGCAGGCTGGTGATGTTTCGACATCATCAAGACCATCGGCACTTTTTAGGAAGTGTCGGTATACAGGCATTCTCTTTCGAGAAGACACCGCGGGTCCTGCTTGCAGGTCCGCAAAGTCAATAAATAAAATCGAAGAGTTTGATCCTGGCTCAGATTGAACGCTGGCGGCATGGCTAAAACATGCAAGTCGAGGGAGATCCTACTTCGGTAGGTGAACCGGCGAAAGGGCGAGTAATGCGTACCTAACGTACCTCCAGGCGAGGGATAGCTCAGGGAAACCTGTGGTAATACCTCATAACCCCGTAAAGCTGTATGGTTTCGCGGGCAAAGGCTTGCCACCTGGAGATCGGGGTACGTCCTATCAGCTTGTTGGTGAGGTAACGGCTCACCAAGGCGAAGACGGGTAGCGGGTGTGAGAGCATGACCCGCCGCATCGGGACTGAGACACTGCCCGGACTCCTACGGGAGGCTGCAGTAACGAATATTCCGCAATGCGCGAAAGCGTGACGGAGCAATGCCGCGTGTGGGATGAAGCATCTAGGTGTGTAAACCACTGTCAGGTTTTAGGAAGTTCTGACCAGAACCAAAGGAAGAGCCGGCTAACTCTGTGCCAGCAGCCGCGGTAATACAGAGGGCTCAAGCGTTAATCGGAATCACTGGGCTTAAAGGGTCCGCAGGCGGACTGGTAAGTATCTTGTGAAATACCACGGCTCAACCGTGGAATTGCTTGGTAAACTGCCAGTCTTGAACACGACAGGGGCTACCAGAACTCTAGGTGGAGCGGTGAAATGCGTAGATATCTAACGGAATGCCAACGGAGAAGTCAGACAGCTGGGCCGGTGTTGACGCTCAGGCACGAAAGCGTGGGTAGCGAACGGGATTAGATACCCCGGTAGTCCACGCCCTAAACGATGTGTACTAGATCGCGGAGGTTTTGACGCCATCGCGGCCGAAGCAAAAGTATTAAGTACACCGCCTGGGGAGTACGGTCGCAAGGCTAAAACTCAAAGGAATTGACGGGGGCTCACACAAGCGGTGGAGCATGTGGCTTAATTCGAAGCAACGCGAAGAACCTTATCCAGGGCTTGACATGATTGGATTAGCTACCCGAAACGGTAGTGACGCGTTTACGTGGAACAATCACAGGTGCTGCATGGCTGTCGTCAGCTCGTGCTGTGAAGTGTCGGGTTAAGTCCCTTAACGAGCGAAACCCCTGTCGTTAGTTGCCAGCGAGTCATGTCGGGGACTCTAGCGAGACTGCCGGTGTCAAACCGGAGGAAGGTGGGGATGACGTCAAGTCCTCATGGCCTTTATGCCCTGGGATGCAAACGTGCTACAATGGTACGGACAGAGCGAAGCAAGACCGCGAGGTGGAGCAAATCGCAAAAACCGTGCCCCAGTTCGGATAGCAGGCTGCAATTCGCCTGCTTGAAGCCGGAATCG
>JBITAC010000098.1:0-12821 GCA_044439905.1 Phycisphaerales bacterium JB063
ACGACGCTCTTCCGATCTGTTCGAAGAAGTAACAGAAACGAATAAAGATGGCAGCCAAGTCCGGCGTGGTACACATATGTATGCCTACAGCGAAGCTGATACCAAGTCATACGATGTCGCACTAAAGAAAGCTGATAAAGAGAAGAATAAACTTGGTCTTTCAGCAGAACTTGAACCGTTGACCACATCGTACATGGGTCTCGATTCTGCCGAGTTTGATGATGTAATTGGACCCGACGCGACCAAGGCTGGCACTCTCACCGAACCGCGCCAGTTCAACCTCATGCTGGACACCTACCCCGGGCCGATCCGGGACGAGGACAACAAGGCGTACCTCCGGCCCGAGACGGCGCAGGGCATCTTCCTCAACTTCAAAAACGTCCTCGACACCATGCGGGTGAAAGTCCCGTTCGGCATCGCGCAGATCGGTAAGTCCTTCCGCAACGAGGTTACCCCCCGCAACTTCATCTTCCGGTCCCGTGAGTTCGAGCAGATGGAGATGGAGTTCTTCTGCCCGCCCGACGAGTCGCAGAAGTGGTACGAGTTCTGGCGCGATGTCCGCTACCAGTGGTGGCTGTCGCTGGGCGTTTCGGAAGAAAACCTCATCCTCCGCGACCACGACGACGACGAGCTGGCCCACTATTCCAGCGCCTGCGTCGATGTCGAATACAAGTACCCCTTCACCGCCCCGGGCTACGGCGAACTCGAGGGGGTTGCCCACCGCGGCGACTACGACCTCACCGCGCACTCCAAGGGCGAGAAGAACAAAGACTCTAACGCCAAGCTCGACTACTTCGACCAGGAGCTGCAGGTCCGGCTGCAGAACGAGGGCGTCGATAAGCAAGAGATCAAGGACCGCTCGCGCTACGTCCCGCACGTCATCGAGCCCGCCAGCGGTTTGACGCGCGCGGTGCTCGTGCTGCTGTGCGAGGCGTTTACCCCGACGCCCGACCGCGATGGGGCGAAGTACATCATGAGCTTCAAGCCGAAGTTCGCGCCCGTGAAGGCCGGCATCTTCCCGCTGGTGAACAAGGACGGGATGCCCGAAGTCGCGCAGAAGCTGTACAACGAGCTTCGGCAGAAGTACATGGTCGAGTACGACGGCAAGCAGTCGATCGGCAAGCGCTACGCCCGCATGGACGAGATCGGCACGCCGTTCTGCTTCACGATTGATGGCCAAACGCTCGAGGACCAGACCGTGACCGTCCGCGACCGCGACACGCTCGCGCAGGAACGGATCGCGCTGGACCAGGTCGCCGCGTTCATCGACGCCAAGCTCGCGGAGTAGGCGGGCGGCGCGGCCGAAACAATTGAAACGTGTTTGACGTGAAACTCACAAAGTGAGTAGATTGTCAGGATGGCACAGTGGGACTTTTCGAGGGTGCTGCCGTGGTGGCCTGCGTTGCTGGCGCCGTCGGCGATCGTGGTGGTGTTGCTGACGCGTGACACCGCGGTGGGCGAGGCGATCCGTGCGCATGACGCGGGCCCGCTGCCGGTGGTGATCCCGCTGGCGGCGGGGGCGGTCGGTTTGGTGGGCTGGGCGGTTCGGCGTCGGCCGTTGCTGCTGTTGCTGGGGCTGTTGGGGGTATTGTTTTTTCTGCGTGAGGCGAGTGTGCCGGGCACGGACGACCATTTGCCGGGCATGAAGAAGGGGGTGTATGCGGGGCTGCTGGTGCTTGGGGTGTGGGCGTACGTTTGGCGTGATCGGCTTGGGCACTGGGTTGCGCGGGGGCGTTTGCTGCCGGGGCTCGTGGCGATGTGGGGGACGTATGCGCTGTCGCAGACGATCGCGCGGGGCGGGTTGAAGCTGGTGTCGGACCTGACGGATGCGTCGGGGCAGAAGCTGCGGACGCCGATGGAGGAGAGCTGCGAGACGGTGGGGCACCTGCTGCTGCTGGGGCTGGTGCTGGCGTCGTTGTTGATGCGGCAGCCCGGTACGGCGGCTGCTGGATCGCGGGTGCCTGCGGAGTCGGGCGGCGAGGCGATGGCGTAGCGGGGTGTTGTAATCACGCGTGGGCGGGGCACGTCGTGGTAGGGTGGTGCGTGTCGTGTTTCGTGTCCGGGTTTCCATCTTCTTGTTCAGGGGCAGACGATGCAGCATCTCCAGCGGTTGGTATGGACGTGGTTGGCGGGCGCGATGGTGCTGGCGGGCGCGGGGTGCCAGTCCACAGCGATGGGTTTTCGTGAGGCGCTGGACTGGCAGAAGCCGTACCTGTCGAGCCAGACGCAGGTCGTGGTTGAGCGTTTTGAGGTCGATGTTCGCAACACGGCGGCGTTATCGCGGGTGTCGGATTTTTACGAGCCGGGCCGGGTGGTGTTCCCCGACGGGACCGGGCTTTCGGTGCATAACGATTTAGAGCTGTTGGCGGTGCGTGGTGGGCTCGAGCGTGCGATGCGTGAGACCCCTGCGGAGCAGACGATCCGCCGGACGACGCAGCGGCTTTACCAGTTCAATTCGCAGCGTGGCCTTTCGCAGCGGATTGACCTGCCCGAGGATGCGCGGCGGCCGACGATGATGTTCAAGCCCGAGTGGGCGGGCGGGGACGGCAGCGCGAGCCCGGCGGTCGGCAGCAGCATCACGCTCACGCAGGAGGGGCAGTACGAGGAAGGCTGGGAGATGTCGCTTGTGCCCGGGGCGGTGTTCGACGGCGTCGGGATGGCGCTGCACGAGTTCCACTTCTTCCTCCGGGCGGGGGAGTCGGTGGTGCTGCGGACGTACGCGAACAAGCCCGAGCCGTTGACCGGCTACCTGCACTTCGAGCACGAAGGGCAGCAGTACGAGACGGTGTATCTGATTACATTGGTGAAGCGGTAGGGCCGCGGGGCGCAGTGCGTAGAGAAGGGTGACACATCGCGAGTCCGCGAGCTTGGTGCCGTTCGGAAACACCACGACGATCGTTGCCTCGGGACAATGCTCCCCCGGGTCGCGATGTGGCACCCGGGGATACGCCGCCGGTGTGTGTCGCACTACACGCCATGGTCCAGGATGATTTGGTATTCGCAGACGTCGTGCCGCTTGCCGAACTTGTGGCCGAGTTGGCGGTAGGTGCCCACGGGTCTGAAGCCGAGCGATTCGTGCAGCTTGATGCTTGCGGCGTTGTCGGCGGTGATGCGGGCGAGGATGCTGTGGAGCTGGGCGGCGCGTCCCGCGTCGATCAGCGCGACGAGTAACGCTCGGCCGATGCCTTGGCCGCGGAAGTTTGGCCCGATGTAGATCGCGACGTCGGCGACATCGTCGTAGCCGCAACGCGGGTCAAACGCGTCGAGCTTGGCGAAGCCCGCGACGGTTTCACGGCCGTCGACAGTGGTGATTGCAACGAGGAACGGGCGTCGCGGGCTGCGCTCGGCGGCAAGTTTCTCTCGCCACAGCGACGCCGGCTGCGCGGTGTGGTACATCACGGCGGTGGTGTGCTCGATCGCGTCGTTGTAGATCGCGGCGATCGCGTCGGCGTCGTCAGGCGTCGCGGGGCGGATGGGCATGGCGGGATTGTAGGGCGGCGCGACTGGTCGGAGCGCGAAGCGTGAGCGAGTATTTTTGTGGACAGCGAAAGGCATCACGCGCTGACGCTTCGTGCCTCAATCCAACTCGACCGTGACCTCGAACGCCTGGCGCCGGTAGAGGCATCGGCCCAGGTCGATGATGCGGGGGCGGCGGGGGATAGGGTCGCCAGCGTCACGCCCTACCGCACGCCCAGCAGCAGCTCCATCGTGAGCTGGTCGAGGGTCTCGTAGGGCAGCTTGCGTTTGGCGAGCTGGTCTTTGTCCAGCGGGGAGGATAGGAGTTTCTTGGCGTTGGTCTTGCTGTACTTCTTCGCGAGCTTTGCGGCGGCCGACTGCTCGCCGCGGTTGATCTGACGGATGAGCGACTGGATCTTGCGGTCCTTGTTGAACCGTTCGACCTTGGCTTCGAGGATCTTCCACGAACGCATCGAGCCGGCGGCGAACGCTTTCACCTCGTCGCGGTCGGCCTGTCGGTAGGCGTGGCTGTCGAAGTGTTTCATGCCCTTGTACTTGTAGTCGCACAGCAGCTTGCACAGGAAGAATGCCGACTTGTAGCTCACGCTCGCGAAGCGGAAGTCCTGGTCGTATCGGCCCATCTCCTGGTCGTTGAGGTCGATATGGAAGAGCTTGCCCGCGTCGAGCGCCTGCGCGACGTGGTGGACGAAGTTGAGCCCGGCCATGGTCTCGTGCGCGAACTCGGGGTTCACGCCGCACATCTCGGGGTGGTCGAGGGTCTCGATGAAGCCGAGGTAGTTGCCGGTCGTCGCCATGTACATATGGCCACGCGGCTCGTTGGGCTTGGCCTCGAAGGCGAATTTGTAGTTGAGCTTCTCGGCCTTGCTGAAGGCGCACAGGTAGTTGATGCATGCGCGGAAGCGCTGGACCGCGACGACCGGGTCCTTGGTCGCGTCGCTTTCGGTGCCCTCGCGTCCGCCCCAGAAGACGTAGGTTTTGGCGCCGAACTCCTTGCCCAGCAGCATGGACTTCATGGTCTTCTGCACGGCATAGGCGCGGACCTCGGCGTCGTTGCTGGTAAACGCGCCGTCCTTGAAGACGGGGTCGGAGAAGAGGTTGGTGGTCGCCATGGGCACTTTGAGTTTGTGCCGGCGCAGCGCCGCGCGGAAGTCGCGTTTGATCTGGTTGGCCTCGGCGTCGGTGGCGTCGATGGGGATGAGGTCGTTGTCGTGGAAGTTGACGCCGTAGACCCCGCCGACGTCGCCGAGGAGGTCGACCTGTTGGGCGGGGCTGTAGGTGGCGCGGGTAGGTCCGCCGAAGGGGTCGGCGCCGGGGTTGCCGACGGTCCAGAGCCCAAAGGTGAATCGGTCGTCGGGTGAGGGGGCGAAGGGGTCGCGCTTGGGCATGATGGGGTCCGTGGGTCGTGAGTGTTGGATGTTTAGCCGTCGCCCATGGGGCGGCGCGCGACCACGTTGATGATACTGCGTCACCCGCCGCGCTCGCCGGGCGGGCGCAACGTTGATTGTGGTCGAAATCAGCGTGGTGTGGTGGCGGGGTTATGCTTGGCCCGAGGTGATTTCGTCCTCTGGATGCTCGTGTATGTGCTCAGCTTTGTAGCCGCCTTTAGCCCGGAAGTAGAGGGCGATCATCAGGAATGAGACGGCCATAAACGCCGGGACGGCGGCTGTAAGCTTTAGTGCCATTCGGCCGCCATGAATCGTGGCTTCGCCCACCAAGGGCTTGTCGGCTTCTGCGTATTGCTCGCTGTCTTGCCACCACTCATGCAGATTGTCGACAAACTCGCTATCGACCCCTTCTTCCTCAAAGATGGCAACAGTGCGTTCCAAGTCAGTGCCAGGGCCTGCCTGGTCTAGGATCACGCCAACCTTTGCGCCATCAAGGCCTCGCGTAGAGAAGACGCCCAGGAAGGAGTTCTCTTCGGACGCGGCGTAACGTTCATAGGTTTCTGGAGACTCGGCTTCCAAGTGTGAGGAGGCATTGGCGTCCTGCTTGTAGCCGATGCCTGGCCCGCCAAGTAGTCCGGCCGACAGCATGCCGACGGCGCCCACGGCACCCATCGTGACGGCTCCGCCTCGGGGGAATTTTTCGCCAACGACTCCGAGCATGGTGGGCCAGAGGAAAGTTTTCCCCAAGCTGTAGATCGTGACAGCCACCCAGATGAGAACAGCAGTTTTGGCGGAGCTCAGAAACAGCAGGCCTGTGGCGCCGATCGCCGAGCTCACACACAGAAGCCCGATAGGGTTGATGCGTTCGACGATCGGTCCGGCGAAGAAGCGGAGCGTAAACATAATCGCGGATGCGTAAACAAATAACAGCAGTCCTTGTTGCGGACTTTGCAGGATTGCTCCGGTGATGTTTGAGATCCAGCTGTCGGTACCCAGTTCGACGTAACCGACACATGCCTGAAGGATCAGGATGATGATAAGGAGTGGGGCGGCAAACTGTTTGAGCATCTCGCCAAACTTAATGCCGGCGGCGTGTGCATGCGAGACGGGAAACTTTTCCTTAAGCGTGATTAGGCCATAGGCGAGTGTCGGGATCAGGAACAGGGCGAGCGGGATTTCCCAACGCATCTTGCCAACCATCAGGAACCCGAGCAGGCCCCCGACAATCAATCCTCCCGGCCAGCCAGCGTGAAGGATATTGAGATAGTGAGTTTTCTTCTTGGGGTATAGGTCCGCGACGAGGGGGTTGATCGCCCCTTCGCACAGACCGTTGCCTACGGCAAACATAAACATACCGATGTAGAGGCACCAGTAGGTTGCGCCTTTACCCATTGCATTGAACACCGGAGTGGCTGCCAGGGTGACGATGGCGGAAAGCACATGCATGACAAACGCTGCGAGCAGGATCGTCTTGTAGCCGACCCGGTCCGTGATCAAGCTGGAGAGCATGATGATGATGCCGAATCCCAGGAGGCCCCCCCCCGTAATGGTGCCTAACTCAAGCATCGTGAAGCCGTATTGCCCCGCCCAGTCTTTAAGGATTCCACCCCTGATCGCGAAGCCGACGCCTGCGGCGATGAGCGTCAGGAAGCTGGCGATGAAAATCAATCGGTGTTGGTTGGACTGGCCTTGGGCATTGACGGGGTCGGACATCGGGGCTCCTTGGATCGGAGGAAGATGGGGCTGACCGGGGCCAGCGTGGGACCGGTAGTGTCTGACAGCGGGGCGGGGTGGTCAAGTATTAGGCATATGCCGTAAACCTTTGGTGGGATGCATAGTTCTTCGGCAGCCGATTGGGGGGTGTGGCTTGCTTGCGTGTTGGCGTCGCGCGTGGGTTAGAATAGCGCGATGCGAGTACTGGTCGTCGAGGACAGCCCGAAGATGAATGCGGCGCTCAAGCGCGGGCTTGAGGAGCACGGCTTCGTGGTGGATGCGTGTGACAACGGGCATGACGCGGAGGAGCAGGCGGCCAGTGAGCCGTACGACGCGATCGTGCTGGACGTGATGCTGCCCGGGCAGGACGGGCTGGCGGTTTGCCGGAACCTGCGTCGGCGGGGGATCAAGTCGCCGGTACTGATGCTTACGGCATTGTCGGGCACGCGGGACAAGGTCGACGGCCTCGACGCGGGTGGGGACGACTACCTGGTCAAGCCGTTCGAGTTTGAAGAGCTCGCGGCCCGGCTGCGGGCGCTCATGCGGCGGAGCACGGATGTCGACGCGGCGGTGCTCCGGCGGGACGGGCTCGAGCTGCACCTGGGCAAGCGTATCGCGTCGCGAGACGGCCAGGCGATCAAGCTGACGCAGAAACAGTTTGCCCTGCTTGAGTACTTCATGCGTAACCCCGACCGGGTGCTGACGCGTGCGGACATCGGGTCGCATGTGTGGGATATGAATCTTGACCCGTTCAGCAACGTGATCGATGTGTACGTGTCGGCGTTGCGTAAGAAGGTCGACAAGCCGTTTGGGACTCGGCTGATCCACACGGTGGTCGGCGCGGGGTATCGCTTTGGTTCGCCGATGGAAGGCGGGGCGTAGCATTGGCCGTGGGTGCCTATCTGCGTTCGCTTCGGTTCCAGCTGACGGCGTCCTACCTGCTGGTGTTTGGTGTGGTGTTCACGGCCGTGGTGCTGGTGGGGCTCGGTGTGGCGCGTTCGTCGGTTCGGCGTGAGCTGGACCGTGAGCTGCAGGACCGGGCCCGGCAGATGGTCGCGGCGCTGGTGCAGAGCGGCGACCCGTTTACCGCCGAGTCGCTGGGGGCCGCGGCGCAGGCGGAGTCGCGGACGGTGTATTTCCGCGGTTTCCATGTGCAGGTGCGTTCGGAGGCGGGCCAGCCGATCGCGCGCTCGGAGAGTCTGGAAGGGCGTGAGCTGCCTCTGAGCGACGCGGCCGCGGCGTGGATGGAGGGCGAGGCGCTGCTGGAGACGGCGGAGGTGGAGTGGACGCCGGGCGTAGCGAAGGAGTCGTTCCGGATGGCGACGCTGCACCACGCTTCGCCGGGCGTTGAGCCGTTTGTGGTGCAGGTGGCGTCGGACCTGGGCCCGGTGCGCGAACCGTTGGCGTTGATGAATCGGCTGGCGTGGACGGGGCTGCTGGTCGCGCTACTCGCGGCGGCGGCGGCGTCGTGGCTCGCGGCGGGGCGTGCGATGTCTCGGCTGGGGCAGATTTCCGACGCGGTGCGCGCGGTCGGGCTGGACGATCTGGGCGAGCGGCCGATCGTGCCGCCCACGCCCGACCCGGAGGTGCGCCGCCTGGTGAGCGACCTCAACCGTCTGCTCGCACGCGTCGCGGACGGCCTGCGTGCGCGCGAACGGTTCATCCAGGACGTGTCGCACGAGCTCAAGACGCCGTTGTCGGTCCTGTCGAGCGAGGCGCAGGTCGTGCAGATCCGCAAGGACTTGTCGATGGATGCGCGCGAGTTTGCCGCGAGTGTTGGAGAGGAAGCGCGCCACCTCAGCCGACTGGTCGAGAGCATGCTTGCGCTGGCGCGGGCCGAGGCGACCGGCGACATGGCGCAGGCCGAGGAGTGCTCGGCCTACGACGCGGTGGTCGCGGCGGTCGGCGGGTGCCAGCCCGTCGCACGCGAGGCGGGGGTGCTGCTTGAACTCACGCTCGGCGTCGATGATGAAAACGAATCGGTCACAGACTCGGCGAGCGAAGACAGCGTGGACGACGACGATGCGCTCTTCTTCGGCGACGCGGAGTTGGTCACCGCGATGGTCGCGAACCTGATCCGCAACGCGATTTCGTACTCCCCGAAAGAGGACGGCGTCGTCCGCGTGACCGCCAGCCACAATGCGGAACGCATCACCATCGCCGTGGAAGACGCAGGCCCCGGCATCCCGCCCGAGGCGATCGGCCATATTTTTGAACGCTTCGCGCAGGCCCGCGAAACCGACAGTGCGCGCGGGCACGGCCTGGGGCTCTCGATCGCCCGAACCGTCGCCGAACTGCACGGCGGACAACTCAGCGTCGAGAATCTTTTCCCCTCGGGCAGCCGGTTCACGGTCACGCTCAGCACCGCTTTACCCGCTCAAAACGCAGATTCTTAGCGAAACCAGCCGGTATTAGTGGACATTAATCCCGTCTTTAGAGCCGCTTCACAGTCGGGTTCTATTGTGTCTCGTGTTGAACGAAGCGGTGTCGTCTGGAGCGCTTTCGCCCGGGCAAGACGGCACCAAACCTCCCTGGCTCCGTGCGTGGCGCCACCGGAGGGATGAACCACACCGGGGCCAACCACGGCCCCACAACGAAAGGCACCCACCATGTTGAAGCAGACCGCACTGATCGTCGCACTTGGCGTGACCCCCGTCTTCGGTACCGCGATCGTCATGGCCGACGGACCGGCACCCGGCCTCGAAGAAGACCTCGCGATCGCCAGCGGCAAGGTCCTGTCCATCGACAAGGACAACTGGCAGTTCACCATCGAAGTCGCACCGCTCGAACAGGTCGACGTCGACTGGAACGACGAAACCGCCTTCACCCTCGACGGTGAAACATCCACCGCCGACGAAGTGCTCGTCGCCCAGCGTCTGGTCACTGTCGAGCACGCCAACGGCCTGGCCGTGAACGTCCGCGGCGTGACCGACGAAGAAGCGCCTGAAACCCCCGAGTAAAGCGCTGCGATTCACCCCCTTGGATTCGCCCCCACTGCCGGCTCGTCACACAACTGTGGCGGGTCGGTTTTTTTACGGCGCCGCATACCGTCCGTCACCGAGGCCAGTCACACCAAACTATCTAAATAAAGCGGTCGCTACGCCGAGGACTCTGTCGGTGCAGGCCCGCCGAAGCATGCTCAGTCATCAACCGTTGTTGGACGTCGGCATTACACCGAGGGGGGTGCGGTGTCGTTTTCGCCCTGGTCGGGGTCTTGCGTGTCGCCCTGGGCGGGGAGCGGATCGACCCAGACGGGGCGGCCGGTCTGCGGGTCGCGGACGACAACCTCGACATCGCCGCGCGTGATCGACTGCGCGAGCAGGACGCGTTTGCCGTCGATATTGCCCCATCGGCCCTTGATCGATAGCGGTTCGCCAAAGTCAAAGCGGAGTCCGACGGCGCGGAGGTAGCGGAGTGGCGCGACGTGGACCGAGATTGATGTGCCGCCGTTGTTGAGTGTCAACAGCAGGCCGGGCGAAGCGCCCTCGGCGGGGATGAACGTGCCCACGGCGTCGATCGCGCCGTTGGCTGTGGCCGGGTCGGCGCCGACCACGTACAGCCGGTTGTACACACTGTCCTCGGCCCAGGCCGGGTGCAGCGGGGGGTCCAGCGCGGTCGCGGGCTGGGTCTCCGGCTCGGGCGTCGGGGGTGTTTCGGGTTCGGGCTGGGCTTCGGGTTCGCCTTGGGCCACGGCGTCGCCTTCGTCCTCGGTGCTCGGCTCGGGCGCGGGCACCGGGTCAGGCGTCGGCTCGGCGTCGGGCTCGGCATCCACCACAACGACGGGCGGATCAACCGGCTCGGGCGCCGGCTCGATGGTCGGGCCGGCCGAGTCGGACGCGTCGGGCGCGGCCGGCAGCACCGCGTTCGTGCCCACCCGGCCGCCGGGGCGGTGGGGTTGGGCCGCCTCACCCGCGTCCGCCTGCTGCGCCGACCAGTCACGCGGCACGATCACCGCGCGGTCGCGCACCACACAGCCCGGCTGCATCGCGACGCCCGTGAGCAGACACGCCCACACACCAACCCATCTCAAACTCCGGCGCAGCAACATCTGCGACACCCTTCTAGACCCCCGGCGTTTCGCCTTACTTCACCAAGCCCCACTAAGGCCCAGCCCATCCATCATAGCAACCACCGACGCGATCCCAAACGCACCCCGGAACATCCCCATCCAGAGCCCGCCCCGACCCAAAACCGTGCGTCGATGCAACAGCCCGCCCCGGCCTGGGGCGTACCCAACAACGCATTCCCACACGATCCAAAATCCCAGCCAAGCCCGCCCAGCGGCAGGCCCAGCCGATACAGGCCGAGCGTCGTCGGCCCGCCAACAAGGCGTCACGCCCGCGACTGGTAGTCGCCCGACTCCGTGTTCACGCGGATCACATCGCCGATCCCGATGAACTCGGGCACCTTCACGACCAGCCCGGTCTCGGTCGTCGCTTCTTTCATCACGCTTGTCGCCGTCGCGTTCTTGATGCCCGGCGGGGTGTCGGTCACCTCGAGGTCCACCGTTTGGGGCAGCTCGATGCTCAGGCACTGGCCGTCGTGGTGTAGCCCGTTGATCTTCTCGTTGGGCTTGAGGAACTTGAGCGCATCGCCCAGGATGTCGTCGGGCAGTGTCACCTGGTCGAATGTCTCACTGTCCATGAAGATCGCGCCGCTGCCGTCGGAGTAGAGGTACTCCATCTCCCGGCGGTCGAGGTTGATGCCGTCGACATCATCCGACGAGCGGAAGCGTTTTTCCTGGACGCTGCCGGTCTTCATCGACTTGACCTTGGCCTGCACAAACGCGCCGCCCTTGCCGGGCTTGACGTGGTCGGTCTTGGTCACAATCCAGACCTGCCCATCCTGAACAATCGCCTTGCCGGGCTTGAGGTCGTTGGCTTTCATCGTTTCACGGCTCCACTGCGTTTGGGGGGTACATTTGAGCCCCGGATTATAGACAAAAACCACCCGAAGCCCACAGACCCCCATGGAAGCCCCCAGATTCCTTCTGTGGGTGCCCGCGCTCCATCTCGCCGAGATCAAAGCCACGCCTGTTATGCTGTAACCGCAGGGATGTGCCTTGATTGGAGGCCTTTCATGGTTGCTCGGTCGTTTCGAGACTTGATCTTTTATTGGGGGATCGCGACGGCCGTTGCGCTCTCGCTCGTTTTGTTGGGCTGTGGCCAATCGCCTGAGCCGGACTTCGCGACGGCGGAGGCGACGCTGTTGGTCTCGAACTCCTTTCGTCATTCGATTGCGCACGATGGCGTGACCACAGGCGAGGCCACATTGCCTAACGTCTCAGCCGAGATCAAGGTCCTTCTCTCTGATCCGGTGCTTCAAGATTGGCTTACACAGCCAGGGGTTCAACAGACGGACTGGTATGCACAGTTCGAGGGTGATCTTCATCAGGCGCGGAAGGATGCCAAGGCCCATGTGTTCACGGCCGAGCACTTAGAGCATACGCAAAACATTCGGGTGACTGCCACGGTCCAGAGCGTGGCGGATGCCTTGGCATTACTGAGTGGACTGATCAAGTGCTATCAGATCGAGGTTGAGTCTCGGGCAGAGCGTTTGTACAACGCAGACCGCATCGCAATTCAGCGCGAATTCGTAGAGTCCCTCGCACAGCTCGAGTTAGTAGAGGCTCGCATGCGCGCCCACTTGCGAGAGTACCCGCGGTCGGCGATTGACCTGCGCAACGACGCCGCTGAGGCCGAATACGAATTGCTGGTCCAAAACAAGGAGGCCCTTGAGTCGCAGCGCGACGAGGCTCGGCACAAACTGCGGGAGCTAGATGTGTTGCTCCGGCGGGCGGGGAGTGTCAGTGTCGAGGTGGTGTCGTTCCCGAGGATTGTCGAGGTCGATGAGCCGTGAGGATGGCCCGCATGCTTCTGCTCAATCGATCGATGTGAACGCGACCACTAAGACCAGCCGGCGGCCTACGGACGCCGGACTTCATGCGTCAAGACAAGCCACACGTCCGGCGTCCGTAGGCCGCTGGCTGACCTGTTGCGATTAGGTGTTTTCGGCGTCGGGCTTCATCCGGCGATGGTTGGCGGCGCGCGGTGGGTATCGCTCGCGGACTCGCTCCACCCACCCTACGGCTGCGGCTTCTCGGCTTCGTTCTTCATCAGCTCGCGCATCACCATCGTCGCGTACGCGCCGCGGGGGAGATCGAAGCTGGTCTTGATGTACGGGCCGTGCTCGTCGACGCCGGCGGAGACCTCGGCGGACCGGGGCATGATGCGCATCGGGCGGCGC
>JBITAC010000099.1:0-39533 GCA_044439905.1 Phycisphaerales bacterium JB063
TGTCGCAGACGATCAGCAGCGGCGGCTGGTCCAGGTGTTCGTGGTATTGCAGTAGCTGGCGGTAGGCATCATCCAGCGTGGCGTGCTTGCCCTTGCGTTTGTATTCCCACGCGAAGCGGCCGCGCCAGGCCACATCAGCGAAGCCGTGTTTCCCCTTGGCACTGGCGGACGCGGGGCCGGTCACACTCACGCCCATATCAAAGGCGTACTCGTGTCCGGCCGGGTCGTGCTCCGCCGGCGTGGGCTGGCCCAGAAGCCGGCACAGGTCGATGAAGTGCTGCTGGCTCGCGGAGCGTTCGGAAAGTGTGTTGTCCCGCCACTTGGCGACGAACGCGGCGGGGGTCATTGACGGGTTGGAATCGTTGGGCATCGGGTGGATTGTCGGGCATGGGCGGGCGGGTGCAAGTCTTAGAGGATTCAGAGCCAAACCGCGACTAATCAAACTCATGCAACTCCGGTATCTGCGTGTAGCTGATCCGCACCGGCGCGGTCCTCGCTGCGCCGAACATCGACCCGAAGTGGATCGTATGTCGCCCATGCTTGCGGTCGATCCGGTCCATGCCGTCGGCCAAGGCGGATAGCCGGCGCTGCTGGCCGTACAGCGGTATCGTCGCCGACGACAGTGGCACTAATCCGGTCAACACGACGCGGACCCGCAGCGCATCGCCTCGCGGTTTCTGGAGCCACAGCGGGGCCAAGGTGCGCAGCATCGTCAACGTGTCGCGACAGCCGTGGCCCAGGAACCCGCGCCGCTCGAACCGTCGGCCGTCCAGCATGAGCACCTGCACCGTGATGAAGCTCGCGCAGTAGCCGATCTTCCGCATCCGCTCGGCCGCTTTGTGCAGCAGGCGCACTGCGACCTTGCGGCTACGCGCGTCGCTGCGCCACTGGGGCGGCAAGACGTGGCCGTGGCCGACGGTCTTGCGCAGCGTCGGCTTCCAGGCGACATGCTCGCCGCGCAGGTTGGCGTGCCAGCGCTGCGCCTCGACATGGCTCCCGATGATCTTCGTCCACTGCTGGATCGACAACGCGCACAGCTTGGCGACGCTATCGACTCCCGCCGCGAGTAGCCGACGCTCCAAGCCCGACGCGATGCCGCACAGGTCGGTCAACGCGAAGCCGAGCAAGGCGTTGGGCAGGTCGGCGCGGGTCAACACCTTTAGCCCGTCGGGCTTGTCCAGGTCCGTCGCCATCTTCGCCAGCCAGCGGTTTGGCGCGACGCCCACGCTGCATCGGACGAACGGGCCGACTTTGGAGCGTATCGCGGCCTTCACCTGCTGTGCGATCTCGCGCCCGCGCTCGGGCCAGCGCTCATCACCGATCAGCTTGCACGCAACCTCGTCGATTGAACAAACATGATCGACGTGCAGCACCGACTCTACTGCCTCGATGATGGCATGATGGTAGCGCACATAAACCTCAGGGCGGGCCTCAACGATGCGGACCCCCGGGAAAAGTCGTTTCGCGTCGCGGACCCCGGTGCCGGTCTTGATGCCGTGCGCCTTGGCCTCATAGCTTGCCGCGATGCAGCACGTCGTCTCGACATCGGTGGCGACAATGCCGACGGGCTTGCCGCGCAGTTCGGGGCGTTCCTGCTGCTCGACGGATGCGAAGTAGCTGTTCATATCGACGTACAGCCAGCGCACGGCAACGTCGCTCGGGGGTGTGGTGACCTGGCTCATGCCCATACAGATACCGAACGCGCGTAGCCCATGTCAAGAGCCTGCCGACGTGGTTTAGTCGTTACTGAACAAGCCACCCTGAGCGCCGGGCGGGGGCACGGGCTCGATCAGCTCGGGCCGATCGTTCTTGACGCTGCCGACCTCGGAACCGACTGGCCACGCCTCCATCCGATCGGCCGGGAACGGGCGCAGCAGGTCGGCGATATTCGATGGGCCTTGAACGTCCAGCGCGAGCCAGCGGTCGTAGTCCGCCGGGTCGATGATGACGGGCATCCGGTCGTGCAGGTCGGCCATGAGTTCGTTCGGTTCGCACGTCAGGATTGCGCACGATTCCAACTCATTCCCTGCTGGGTCTTGCCAGTGTTCCCATAGCCCGCCGAGCGCAAAGACACCGCCGGGAGCATCGCGGACACGGATGTAGTGCGGCAGCTTCCGCCCCCGCGTTTTTTCGGGCTCTAGTTTTTTCCACTCATAGAATCCGGACACCACGACCAGACACCGCCGTCGTTTGAGCGCGTGCTTGAATGCGCCGTTCGTCGCGGCCGTCTCGCTCCGCGCGTTTATCATCCGGTAGCCGACCTTGATGTCGTCGGCCCACGACGGCACCAGCCCCCAGCGCACTAGCGTCGCCTCACGCTCGATCGGTGTATCGCGAACGATCAGCACCCCCTGCGACGGCGCGACGTTGTAGCGTGGGGCCAGTTCGACGCGGCACAACGCGCGAAACTGCTCTTCCAGGATTCGGGCTTGGACGTTTAGGGCGTAGCGTCCACACATGGCATCATGCTACGCGGTTGTTTTGTTTGAGCCAGTTGCCCCCGCTGCCTTGACCATCGCCACGATCCCGGCCCGGATGGCTTGGGGTAGTTTGGGCCACGCGGCGACCAGCTCGGGGAGTTCGGGATGGGTTTCGGCGAGTCGCGCCCAGTCAGACGCCCAGCCGATCTGCCGCTCGCCATAATTGCCCGTGTTTTCAAGGGTTTGCAAATCGACATGGCGGTTTGCTAAATCGTCGTACGGGTTATACCCGTACCGCGGGTTCGAATCCCGCCCTCTCCGCTTCCAGAAAACCCGCTCGCCTAAACCCTTAGGCAGGCGGGTTTTGCGTATAAGGCGTCAGTAGCTTCGGCTCGTTTCCCGATTTTTCCCAATCCGGAGTGCAGAGGTTCCTACCAAGCGGCCTGCATGTACCGCTTCAAGGCAGCGGCAGGATCCACCCCGCAAGCCTTTGCCCATTCAACGAACTCCGCAACATCGACCTTCCGGTTTGTTGTCTCGCAATTGTTGTAGACCCATGACTACGGCTTCTTGAGCTTCGCCCCAATCTGCCGTTGAGTCAGACCCGTCTCCTCTCGCAACTCTCTGCGGAGCGGGGCAGGGCTCGGTCGTTTGGCGGGTTGGATGTGCGGTGTGGCTTGCGAGGCCGATACCCGAGGTCGCGATTGTGGCGATCGGTGTGAGGGGGTGGGCTACGGCGTGGTGGGCAGTGTGATGTTGGTGGGGGTGGTGTTCCAGCCTTGCGCGCGGAGGGTGATGGGCTGGTTGGTGGGTGTGTGGAACGTGATGACATCGCACTGCCGGGTGTCGTGGGGTGCGACCGTTACGCGGTTGTTTTGAAAGTAGACGCCCGGTGTTTTCGTGTTGCTCTGCAGCGCGACGAACAGCGCTGGCACGTCGCCTGGGTTGTGGAGGTGCAGGCGGTGTCGGCGTGCGTTGGTCCCCCAGGTTGGGGTGAAGGGGAGGGCTTCGCAGTCGATCGCAAGCTCCGCCCGCGGGGCGTCGAGCAAGGGCCGCATGGGGGTCGGTCGCGGCGGGCCCGGCGCCTGGGCCGCGAAGGTGTAGGTCTGCTGTGAGAGACATTCGCCCGCCTGGTCGGTGAGGTAAAGGTCGAGCAGGACCACCGATCCCGTGGCGTCGTCGGCCAGTGTGATGTCAAGTGGGCCGAGGCGTTGGGTGGTTTGTGCGGTGATGGTGAGGGTCTGGCTTTGTTGCCCGAGCGGTCGGCCCAGCGTATCGAAGACATTGATGCTGAGCACGCACTCGGGGGTGTTTTCAGTTCGATCGCTGGTGATGAATAGCTGCACGGGGAGCGGTTGGCCGGCAGTGACGGTGAGCCCGCTGTAGACGGCGCTGACATCGATCGGTGCGTTACTGCGTTGCGTGTAGTCGTACGCCATTTTGGTGCGGCCGAAGTATTCGACGACACAGCCGTGCGCCGCGTTGGGCCAGGGTTCGTTGAAGGTCCACGCGTAGGCGCCGCTGCGGTGCCACTTGGCGCGGCGGTGTGCCTGGCTTGCGTAGCGCAGCCCCTCGGCCTGGGCCCACTGACTGACGCGGACTTCGGTCGCGAGGTCGGGCAGTTCGCCGAAGAGCCCACGGTAGAACTGGGGCAGTAGCCAATCGTCGCCGAGGTATGCCCCAAACCCGTTGTGCCAGCGCCAGTCCGCGTTGTCGGCACGGATCGGCCACCTGCTCGAGGCGGGCATGATGCGCTCGAGTGTCTCAACCCCCGCGGCACCGCTCGCGCCGTACTCGGTCCACTCGGCGGGGTTGTCGGCGCCAACGGTCAGCGGGTGGCCCGTGTTGTAGGTCGCGTAGTCGTTTGAAAAGTCGAACCAGTGTGGTGCGTGGCGTTGGTCGGGGGTGACGGGCGACGCGGTCTGGGCCGGGGGGGTCGGGTCGATCTCTGCGCAGAGGTTGAGGAACTGGGCGACCTGCGCGCTGTCCTCTGGGCGGAGGTAGAGCTCGTTGCCAAAGCCGTAGCGGACCAGCGACGGGTGGTTGATCAGCCGTCGCATGACCGCTCGCTGCTGGGTGGCTGCGTGATGGAGGGCCTGTGGGGTTTCGAGTGGGCGTCGTCCGGCGTGCGGCATTTCCTGCCACACCATCAGGCCGTACCTGTCGCACAACTCATAGAACTTGGGTGTTTCGATGAGTCCGCCGCCCCAGACGCGGAAGATGTTGTAGTTGCCAAGCGCCGCGAGGCGGATGAGGTGTTCGAGCTTTTCATCGCTGACGCGTCCGAACATCAGGTCGGCGGGTATCCAGTTCGTCCCACGGGCGAAGACGTGTTGCCCGTTGATTACCATCAGGTAGGCGGGCTGGTGTCCGTCTCCGATCGGCCGGGTGCCGGAGCTGACGCCGTGCTCTTGCCAGACGTCGTTGGGCGCATTCGCGCGGTGGTCCAGGTAGACGCGATAGTCCTCGGCCGAGGGGTTGGGGATGATTTTCAGGTTGCGTACGCCAAAGCCGGTTGATGTTTCGTCAAGCGTTTGGCCGGTCAGCTCATCGGTGACGGATAGCTGGAGGGTGTAGCGGTGAGGGTCGCCTAAGCCGTTGGGCCACCACAGCCGGGGGCTGTCGAGGCGGATTTCGTGTGTCACGGTTTGTTCGCCGGGCTGTAGGGTGATGGTCTGCTCGGCGTGGATCGGGTTGTCCTCGGCGGTGAGGCAAGTGATCTGGTATTGCAGTTTGACCGATCGCGTCATGCGGGCGTCTGCGCGTGTCATGATCGCGAGTGTCGCCGTGTTGTAGGGTGGATCAAGCCGGGGCACCACGTTCGCGTCGCGTAGCGTGATGTCTAGCGTGCCGACGAGTCGGACACGTTGCCACAGCCCCATCGACCACAGCGGGGTTCCCCAGTCCCAGCCGGTGAGTGTCCGGCTCTTCCATCGCGCGAGGTCGCGTGTCACGGCATCCATCGCGAGCTGACGATTCGTTTGTGAGCGTGGCAGGAACAGTTTTTCCAGGATGGTTTCGGGGGCGTGTCTCAGCGCGACCACCAGGATGTTTTCGCTGGTGTGGTTGACGCGGTCGCTGATCTCGAAGCGTGCGCCGATGAACGATCCTTCGTGGTCCCCGAGTTTTTGGCCGTTGAGCCAGACTTCCGCGGCGTAGTCGATGCCATCGAGTTCGAGCCAGACACGACGCCCTTGCCACGCCTGGCCGAGGGTAAATCGCTTGCGGTACCACCAGTTGCGCCGGGGGACCCACTGCGCCTGGGTGCTCTGTGTCGCGTACCAGAGGTCGGGTAGCCGCCCCGCGCGTTCGAGGTCGTCGTGCACATCCCCGGGCACCCTGGCGGGGATCGCGTTGGGCACATCCGCTCCGGCAAGGAATGCGGCGGCGCTTGTACAACCTGTGATCTGGGTACACGCCTCGACATCGACAAGCTCCCAGTCGTCGCCGTCTAACACATGGATCTGCCGATGCGTCATGACACCACCTCTCGCCGCGACCGGCCCGGGTTCTTGTCGCAATCCCCATGAGCAGGACAGTCGGACGATACCTCGACCACGCATGCCCCGTGCGCAGGGAGCCGGACGGTGAAGACCAGTTCGCGGCCGTCCCAGACCCAGTCCGCGGCGCCGTTGGCCTGGAAGCCGCTCGTGTTTCGTAAGCCGAATGCTTCGGGGGTAAAGCGGATGGTCCGCTCGTGCGGCTGGTCAGTCAGGTTGAAACAGTTGACGACAGCGGCGTTTTTTTCGGGCAGGGAATGGACATGCGTGGTCTCGTCGATCCCGAAGAATGCGCCGTGGGTATAGAACGCCTTGTTGCGGCGGTATTGTTTCATGGCTGCGCAGTGCGCCGCCCATCGGACCGGGTCGGGCGTGTAGCCGGCCCCGACCCCGATCTCGGGCAGGTCGGTGGTGGATGCGACCGCGTCTCGCCCGCCAAAGCCCAGGTGCCTGCAGGTCGAGGCGTACCACCAGAACATGAGGGCATGTGGGTTGTCGGTCTTCAGGTTGACGTGCAGGTAGAGCGGTAGGTTGTAGGCGAGGTTGTAGTAGTACAGCGCGAGGGCCTTGCCTTGGAGCAGGTCCTGCATGGAGTACCACATGTATTCGAAGCCCCAGATCGTCTCGAAGGTGTCGGGGCCATGTGTGTAGTACATCGGGGCGTAGCGCTGCTCGGCGGGTCCGCAGATCGGGTCGTGCATCTCGATACGGACATCGGGGCAGTGCTGCCGGACCACGCGGGCGAGCTCGGCGTAGCCACGGCTGTGTTCTTCCCGGGTGAGTGGGACGTGGTGGCTGTGGGCGGGATCGTGGCAGGGGGTGTAGTTGGTCCCGTCGAACATGAAGAAACGGAAGCCGGCGTCGGCGAGTTGGATGAGGCGGTCGCGTTTGGCGTTCCACCAGCCCGGCGCGGCGCTGCAGAGTCCGTGCTCGAACCCTTCCCATGTGCTCAGCCGGGCCGGCTCGCCTGTCGCGTCACGCAGCCAGGCCGACGTGGGATAGGTCTTGTCGATGTTCCAGTTGGCCAGCGGCGTATGCAGCGACACGGACAGGCCGAACGACTCACGCATCTCATGTACGAAATCCTCGGCCGATCCGAGACGGTCCTGGTCCCACTGTGTTGACCCGAAGTGTGTGTCCCAGCCGGGGTCCAGGTAGAGCGCTTCGCAGCCGATCTCCCGGGCCTTCTCTGCCTCGGCGATCAGGTGTTCTCGGCGGTAGTGCTTGGCACGCGACGCCTCATTGTCCGGCGGGTGCCACCACTGCGGGTTGTCGTAGATCACGTTCCAATGCACGGGCGGGTCATAGCCCGGCACGAAACGGTGCCCCCGCGCATCCATGTACGCGCGGAACGCATAAAACCCTTGGGGCCAGTCCCCTTCGACATACTGGTACCGGGTCGTCCCCAGACGGAGCGTTTCGCCCGGGGGTAGAGTCCGCGCTGCCTCCGGGTCGCCCCGGAAGATGCCCGCCCCGCCGAAGACCACTTCGCTCTGCGCGTCGCCCGCATGCGAGGCGGACAACACCGACATCTCCAACGCACACGGGTTGTACTTGAGGACCAGCAGGTTCTCATCGCCCCGAGACAGCACCCAGCCCTCCGAGGCACAGCGACCGCTGGGCTGCCGGACGATCTGCTCGGGTTGGTACGCCTGCGATTCACCGGTCTCGGTCGAGCGTAGGAACGGGACGGCACGCCAAGTCATCGGTGTGGCGTCCTTGCCTTGTGCTGCCAGCTCGTGTTGCAGGACAAATCCCGCGCGCAGCGCGATGCCACCGCGTGCCTCGTCGTCGTCGAATGGGTCTTTGAACTCGATTGGCGACGAGGTGGTGTTGGTGATTTCGATCCACTCGTCGATCCAGTCGCCGTCGTTGCGGTAGGCGAAGTTGTGCGTCACGGTGAGCCCGCCCCGCGTGGTGCCGGTAAGGGCGGTCGTGGCGATGCCGTCCGCGTCACGGGTGGATCGCACCTCGACCTGCCGGGGGCGGCCAAACGCGTAGTGGTAGTCGGGCCCGGCGATCACCCAGCCTGTGTCTCGGGTGGCCAGTCGGCCGGGGTTCAGCCCGTCGGCGGTCTCGATCGCGAGTGAGAGGGTGCGCGTCTCGATCGTGTGCATGTTGAACTCATTGTCCGCCCCGAAACCGGTCGGGCAACGGTGTGCGGATACTCATGCTTGGCTTCGCCGACGCATCACGCGAGCGATGTGTTGCTTGGTTGAAGCGTCGGCCTTGGGCTGTGTACGGGGTGCGGGTCGGGCGTGGGTTTAGTGGGCGACGAACGGCTTTTCATCTTCCCACGGATATCGCTCGCGTTCGGCGCTGTCTTGAAATCCGACCAGGCCATAATCGACGTAGCGGTACTCGAAACCGCCGTTGTCGAACAGGTCGACAACGCCGAAGCCGGCCTCGTGCTCGGGTGCATACGACAGGGGCTTGCGCCAGTAGTCGGCACAGACCGCGCCGCCGCAGATGTGGTGGATGCCGAGGTATTCG
The DNA here is from genome assembly GCA_044439905.1 of Phycisphaerales bacterium JB063. Lineage (GTDB taxonomy): Bacteria > Planctomycetota > Phycisphaerae > Phycisphaerales > Phycisphaeraceae > JAHQVV01. Next base: position 8,414 of record JBITAC010000099.1, read on the forward strand.
ACGTGGTCGACGGCATGGAAGTGTCCGCTGAGGCAGAGCTTCACGTTGCCGTGCTTGCGGAGCAGGCGGTGGAGCGCATCGACATCGGTGTGGACCCAGTCGTTGGGGATGACTAGCCCGTCGGGGTGCTCTTTGTTGGAGGGGCAGAAGAAGCAGGTCACCGTGAGAATGGGGGCGTGGCTGGAGATGACGATCGGGGTGTCGGGGTCGGTCGCGTCGAGGTCGGCTTCGAGCCAGGCAAGCTGGGTCGGGTCGATGTGGTGGGTGAAGCCGTTGTAGCCGCCCTTCTGGTTGTTATCGAGGACGATAAAGTGCCAGCCCTTGTGGTCGAAGCTGTAGTAAGGCCGAGCCAGCCCGGTGCGTTCCAGGACCATCGCCTTGCCGGGGTAAGGCAGGGACTCGTCCCAGCCCCAGCCGAAGTTCACGTCGTGGTTGCCGATGGTGTAGTGGACGGGGAGGGTGCAGTGCTCGCGCATGACCTGGTCGTATGCGTCCCACTGCGTTTGTGCGCTGTCGGGTGTTGCCCAGAACGCGTCGGTGATGATGTCGCCGGTATGGAGGATGAAGTCGGGTCGGTCTTCCATGGTGTGCACCTGCCGTAGCGCTCCGGGGTAGCCGTTGGGGCTGGCGGCGGCGGCGAGTGACGCGTGGTGCCCGTAGTGGGTGTCGCCGAAGTGAACAAAGCGGAACGAGCGCGCTGCGGCTTCGGCCGGGGGCGTGTTGTTGGCCTTCTGCGCGGCGGCGACGGAGGGAAGCAGGCCGCCGCTCGCGGCGACGAGTGAGCCGCCCAGGAAGTGTCGTCGGTTGATGGGTCGCATGGTGGCTTTCGTGTTTGAGGGGGTGTCTTGCTGCATGTTTGCTTTCAGAACTTAGTGCGGGTCTTTCTGGAGGTCCCAGTCGCAGGCGTTGGCCGAGCACTCGATCTCGCGGGCATCGACGCTGGAGACGTGGCCATCGAGGTAGAGATAGTTGGCGGTGAACTTATCGCCGTGGCGTTCCAGCCCGCGCTCACCGATACCGTACGACGCCGATCGGTCGTAACCCGAGGCACCGATCGGCCCGGTGTCTTTGTAGATCCAGAACAGGTCGTTGGGGAATTGCTGCAGGTTGCCGTTGTAGTCGTAGGACGTGTTGCCGTCGGCGAAGCTAATGGTCTCGGAGGCCTCGGCCGCGTTGCTCAGGCGTGAGATCGGCAGCGAGTTGTTGGCCGGCTGGGACGGCGAGCGGTACTCATCGCCCCGGCCGTGCGGCGGCATGTAGCCGGGCGTGTAGTAGTGGATGTTCACCGCGCCAAACCCGCTGGGCAGCAGGGTTTCGCCGGGCGTGGGTTGGCCTCGGTCGTCAAAAGCGCTGTCGGCGTATCGAAACTCCGCCTCCTCAGGGCAGTCGTAGACGTCGGGCGTCTCGTTGGCGTACTCGTACAGGATCCCTCGCCAAGACCACTCGATCCCGTCAACCAGGCGCTGCATCGCGACGAGGTCGTCCTTGTTGTCGGCGACGAAGGCCTGCTCCATGATCCCGACCTGCTTCAGCCGCGACTTGCACTGGGTGTCGCGCGCCGACTTGCGCGCTGCGCCCAGGGCGGGGAGCAGGATCGCGATCAGCAACGCAATGATTGAGATCACTACGAGCAGCTCGATCAGCGTGAATCCGTCGTGACGCGTGTCTTTACCGTGGCGAGGGTGTTGGCGAGGCATGGGGCCATCCTTTAGGGTGAGCGTTGGAGGGGGAGGGGTGCTCGGCAAACCGACCGGCCGAATCGCTTCGGCCGACCGGGAAGGAGGATGAGGCGGTCAGGATCGTCGGCGGCGCATCAGCAAGGCCCCCCCGGCGGCGACCAGGGCGATGCTGCCCGGCTCGGGCACCAGGATTGCGGAGTAGTTGATGTTGTCGAGCGAGGTGTCTGTGTGTGTGACCCCGCCATCAAGTGAATCCGAGAAACGGATCTGGACGACGCTGGCCTGGACGCCTGTGAAGTCAATCGGATCTGCGGTGCCGGCCGCGATCGCTGTGGGGACCTCGGTCCAGGTCGCGCCTTCGTCCAGCGAGTACGCGAGCGTGCCGACGCTCGTGGGATTGCCCACAGCGCGGAGGACCAGCGCGTCGACACGTACTTCGAAGCCCGAGGCCGCGGTGAAAATGACGGTCCCGACGCCGTCGGCACCGGTGTTGTAGATCGATCCGCCGGCCGCGCCGTCCCCTTCAGGAAAGTATGGGTCGGCCCATCCGAGGAAGTCGCCCTCGTAGGTCACCGCGACTTCGGCGGTCGAGCCGATGGTCTCGCCCGCCATGACCTGGCTATTGGTGACGCTGTCGAACGTGATGAGGGCGCCCTGTGCGAGTGGTGCTGCGGCGAGGCTGCCGGTGATTCCGAGCGCGAGACCTGCGATTCGTGTGTTGCTCTGATGCATTTTGCTCTCCTGCTAAGTTGGGGTTTGGGCGACGTGCCCGGGACTGAACATGGAAAATGAAGTTATGGAAGGGGACTGGGTGCTCGGCATCGTGTGGGCCTTAGTGCACATCCCTGCCCTTGATGCCGTCGATCGTGAAGTCGAGGTTCTAGCTATGGAGCACGGTGGTCGCCGCCAGAGACGGGCTGGCGATGCCGAGCAAGGCGGTGAGGGCGGTCATCTTCGCGGCGCGGTTGAGCTGTTCCAACATGAGATTCTCCTGCTAAGTGTTGAGTTGAAAGGCCTGGGCAACACGCCAAGGCGTGCATGATGCGATGAGACGAGTGTCGATCCGAGAGTTGGTACTTTGTATACACTTGGTCGGGGCGCGTGTTGAGTTGCCCGGGCCTCCTTCTGCCTAGGCGGTATCGGGTTTCGCTTGGGGGGGGGCGGTGCTCCCGCGTGTGATGAGCTGTGGCTCGAACGAGGTGTTACTGACGGGCTGGTCGTCCATCAGGTCAAAACACATTTGGGCCGCGCGTGCGCCGAGCTGTGCGGCGGGGACGCGCAAGCTGGTTAGTGCGGGCTCGATCAGTTCCGAGGCCTCGCGGTCGAGGTGGCCGACGATCGAGAGGTCGGCGGGCACTTCAAGCCCGAGGCCTCGGCAGGCGCGGACCAGGCCGTAGGCCTGGCGGTCGTCGTAGCAGATGACGGCGGTCGGGCGATCGGTCCCCGCGAGCATGTCCGGCGCGGCCTGGGCGACTTGGTCGGTCCAGGCCAACTCCGGCCTAGCGGTGTCGAGCAGCGGGTGGGTGAGCACGTGCGTCGTGAGGCCGGCGTGCTCCATGGTTTCCTGATAGCCCAAGAAGTGCTCGCGGGCGTTCCAGTGTTCGCCGTTGGTAGCCCCGGGCTTGCCGAGGGATTGGTCGTAGGTCAGCATCGCGATCCGGCGGTGGCCCAACTCCAGCAGGTGCTGGGTCGCGATCCGGCCCGAGGCGCGGTAGTCGAGTACGACCCAGGGGGCGGACTGTCGGCCGAGCACTTCCACGAGGGGCACGTTGGGCGCGAGGCCCTCACGGCCAGTCCGGGCGGCCTGGCCCACGGCGGCATTGACGATGAGCGCGTCGACCTTGCGGTCCATGCAGGTCTTGAGGTTGTCTCGTTCCTGCTGGGGGTTGCCGTGCGAGAAGACCACCGGGGCGTAACCGTGGCCGACGGCTTGATCCTGGATACCTCGGATGAGCTCGGTCGCGAGTGCGGTGTTGACATCGGAGAGCAGCAGCCCGATGAGGAACGATCGCTGCTCGCTCATGCTCTTGGCCAGGATGTTGGGCCGGTAGTTCAGCTTCTTCGCGGCCTGGAGGATCTTGTTGCGGGTTTCCTCGGTCAGCGAGATGGTCGAGCGGTTGCCCGACAAGGCGGCGGAGACCGCGGACTTGGAGAAGCCCGAGGCCTTGGCGACGTCTTGGAGTGTGATTGTTTTGGGGGCCATAGGTATTCACTATATCGGTTTATTAGATCAATAAACCAGTTTATTGAATGTACCGCCCGGGGCGTGCAGCGTCAAGAAAAATCCTGTGAAACTTTGGTGAATACCCCCTCAAGCCGTTGTAGGCATCCAAACCACGCGGGTCATGGTTGGCGGACGGCTACGGCGTGGATGGCGTCCCAGGTCAGCCAGCCCCCGCCTCGGACGCGGAGGGTGAGTGTGTTGTCGCCGGGACGCACGGCGTCGGCGGGTATCGGGAGGTGGACGGCTGCGGGGCTCGCCAGGTGCTCGGGCGATTGGTCCTGTAGGCCGTAGCCCGCGGGGAGGGCGGTGTAGAACGTGTGGCCGTTGACCTCGACCTCGACCACGACCTCTGCCTCGGCGCTGCGGTCGGCGGTGTGCAGGATCAACTCGACCGCCTCTTGGCCCGCGTCCGGCTCGCGCTCGAAGGCCAGCTCAAGAGACGGGCCCCCGCCGCTCAGCCGGTAGGGGATCTGATCGGCGTTGATCGGGCGATGGATGCCGGCCCATGCCGGCATCGCGTCGCGTTGCGCCGCGTCGATCGCGCCCTCGAACTCCATACACATCCGGTCGGCTCGGCCGACCGCGAGAAGGACCGAGGCCGCGGGCGGGATGCTCACCGCCGGCGCGTTCCAGGGAGTCACGCGCCAGCCGAGTTGATCAAGTGTTAGTGCTTGGCCGGGTCGATGCGCCGCGTTGAGGGTGAGGGTGCGCGACTCGCCGGGCGGGACCGAGAGGTTGTTGTGGTCGATGAACAGGTCGGTGCGGTCGGCGAGCACGGGGCGGATGTTGCACAGCAGCGCCGTCATCGGGCCCGCGTTGTGCAGTGTCAAGGTCAACTGCTCCCGCCCCTCGACGATGCGGTAGTTGCCGGCGTGAACAGTGACTTCCGCGCGGGCGACGGGCCGGTACAACAGCGGTGGCCCGACATACTCCGCGCGGACCGTGTCGGGTTCGTCGGCCTGTGGCTCATGGGCATAAACCTCGAATTCGTCGATCGCGGTGACGCCCGTGCCCTGGGCGGCGTATACGGTGACTCGGACCAGGCGCGCTTCGATCCCCGGAAAAGCGACGTGCAGACCAGGTAATCGGCCAAACCCGGGCAGCTGGGTGAGGTCGTCAATCTGCGCGGCGGTCGTCCATTCCTGGCCGTCGATCGAGGCCTCGATCCACAGCCGGGCCACGGCACGGTCGGTGTACCGATGGGTCCGGTCGCGGCCCAGGCGGACCTCGTTGATTGTTGCCGTTTGGGCAAGCTCGATGGTGAAGGTCGCTCCGTCTTCCGCCGCGATCCACGCGCTCTCGTTGCCGTAGGCCCCGTCGTTCAGCCCCTCGGGCCGGTGGTACGCCAACGCGTGCGCGGATGAGGCGGTGGCGGGCTTGGCCCCGTTGCCGGTGTAGGCGAGGTTTTGTGGTCGGGTCGGGTCTTGCGCCGGATGGGTCTCGGGCTGTGCATCGTCGTCGGCGTCCTCGATGTCCTGTCGGAGCATGCCGCGGAGTCCCGCGCGGGTCTCGTCACAAACAAAGACGTGCAGGCGGTCGCCGAGGCGTTGGCCTTGTGCGTTGGTCAGTGAAAGCTCGACGAAGAATGGGCCCAGCGCAGTCTTGGCTGGCGGGATGACGGCGATCGTGTCCAGCTCCAGCACCTGCCTGGGCGCGAGGTCGGCGCTGCCCTGTCGGCTCGCAACGACAGCGCCGCGCCGGTCGCGCACGGTCCACCGCCAGACGAGGCCGGCGTGTGGCTCGGCGGCATCACTTACGAGCATCAACCGGGCGTTGATGCCGGCCTCGCGGCTGTAGGTCATGCCGTCGTGGCGCAGAGAGAGTGCGACGGGTGCCAGCGCCTGACGGACAAAGTCGTAGTTCATCAATGGCTGGCCGCTGTAGTCGATCATGTAGCTGCCCGCGCCGTTGGGCCAAGGCTCGTTGAAGTTCCACGACATGAACCCACCGACTCTGCCGCCCCGCTGCCGGTGGCTATCCATCGCATAGCGCAGCCCTTCGGCCCCGAGGAATTGCCCCGCGGCGACGGTCATGGGCAGCCCGTCGGCCGGGCCGAAGTAGTGCTCGATCTGCGGCAGATTCAGCCAGAGGTTGGGCGCGAAAACCGCATAAGCCACCTTCTTTCGGCGGATGATCCGATGGTCCAGGTGGTTCTCGACATCATGCAGTGCCGGCGGGACCGTTCGGTACCAAGTGTCAAGGTTGGTCGGGCTTGGCGCGCCAAACTCGCCGTGGCGCATATGTGTCAATGCGTTGTAGTGCGCGTAGCCCGCGTTGTAGCGCAGCGCGGTCCCTTGGTTGTCGGGGTCGAAGGTCCACGGGCCGTGGGGATAAGAACCCTGGATCGGGCAGGTCGCGCGGAAGAGCCGGTTGTCATGTTCGGCGACCACACGCTCGAGTACCTGCAGGGCCGCGTGCTCGGTCCCCTGCTGCCAGGGCATCTCATTCCCCCCACTCCATTCGATGATGCTCGGGTGGTTGCGCGTCTGCTTGACGATGCTGGTGACGGTCGTTTCCAGGTTGCCCAGGAAGACATCGTCGGTCTCGGGCCAGGCGTTCGCCAGTGGGAACTCCTGGCTCAGCATGATGCCCAGTTCGTCGGCCAGGTCGTACATCGCCTCGGGCAGGATGACCCCCCCGCCCCATACCCGTAGCGTGTTCATCCCCACCGCGTGCGCGCGATGCAGCAGCAGCGGGCCGCGTTCCATGATGCGACCAAACATCAGGTCCGGCGGGATCAGGTTCGAGCCCATCATCCGGACAGGTCGGCCGTTGACAACGAGCTGGTACGGGTTGATGAAGTCGGCCGGTGCGCCTTCGACCTGCTCCCAGCGGACCTCACGGATGCCGAAGCGCTGGCGTCGCCGGTCCAGGACGTCGCCGGTCGCGACGTCGTAGAGCGTGATTTGGGCGGTGTATAGCGGCTGTTCGCCTTGGCCGTTGGGCCACCATAACGCCGGCGAGTCGACGGTCACGTGGAGTTGCAGGTGGTTCTCACCGGGGGTGAGGGCTTGCTCGTGTTCGACGGCGCTTGGCGCATTGGGGCCGATGAGTTGCACGACCGCGCGCACTGCGAGCGCGTCGGTGGTGTTGATGTCCAGGCCGAGTGTGACCTGTGCACGGTCATACGTTGGGTTCAGCGTGGTCTGGACCTGGGTCCAGTCGATGCGGGCAGGGCCGGTCGCTTCGAGGGCTGCGTCTTTCCAGATGCCCATGGTCCAGATGCAGACGCCCCAGTCCCAGCCGAAGTTGGTAGGGCTCTTGAGGTCTTGCAGGACCTGCCGGACCCGGTTGATGCCGTTGGGGAAATAGTCCCGGCCTTGCGCGTCGGTGGACTGCAGCGGGCTGGTGCGGTCGGCCAAGCGGTGATAGTCCGTCAAACCCTCGGGGATCGCGGGGATGCGCACGGCGATGCGGTTGGTCTGGCCCGGCCGGATCACTTCGGTGACATCGAACCGTAGCCGGCGGTACATCCCGCTGGCCTCGCCGACCTTGCTGCCGTTGACATACACCTCGCACATCGGGTCCACGCCGTTGAATACGAGTGTCAGCCGTCGGCCGGCATACGACGCGGGGACTTCGACGTCCTTGCGGTACCACCACGCCTGCTCCGCGACCCCCCATATGCGGTCATCGCCTGGGCCGTACCAGTGCGGGGTCAGTCGACGCGCGGCCTCAAGGTCCGCCTGAATATTGCCCGGCACGCGCGCGGCGACCCATCCCTCGTCGGCCGTGTCCGCCATCGCCCACGTTGCCCGGGCGTCATCCGAGGGGTCTTGTGAGTGGATGAACCAGTCCGACCCGCCCAGCCCGATCGAGTCGGCCCCCTGCCCCTCCCCCTGCGCCACGGAAGGTAACGCTGTGGCCATCAGGAGGAAGAAAACGAACAAGTGTGCCAGCACTGAGGTTTGTCGCAACAGCATCGGGATGACTCCATCAGGAACAGGGTGCAAGAGTTTTCAGCCGGGCGTCCCCCTGCCCTGCCTGGTGCCGCGTGCCTCGACGGTGCGGGGTGGTTGCAATCGCCGTGCAGCCAGGGTGGTGCGGCGGTGATCGGCCCGCGCGCTTCGGAGTACGTGTGGGCAGGGCTACGCGCTAGTGTTCGCGTACGACCGGGTTGGTGAGTTCGCCTACGCCCTCGAGCTCGACGGTGACCGAGTCCCCGGCACGGAGCCAGCGGGGTGGGGTTTGGCCCATGCCCACGCCGTGCGGTGTGCCGGTGAGGATGACCGTGCCGGGGATGAGCGTGGTGCTTTGGCTGAGGAACGAGATGATCGACGGGACATCGAAGATCATGTCGGCGGTGGTCCAGTCCTGCATGGTCTGGCCGTTGAGCGTGGTGCTGATCTTGAGCTTGTTGGGGTCAGAGATCGACTCGGGCGTGACGAGCGTTGGGCCCAGCGGGCAGAAGGTGTCGAACATTTTGGAACGGACCCACTGCCCGCCGCCCCACTCGAACTGCCAGTCGCGCGAGCTGACGTCGTTCGCCGCGGTGTAGCCCAGGACGTAGCTCAGGGCCTGGTCGGGCGAGACGTTTTTGCAGGGCCTGCCGATGACGACGGCTAACTCACACTCATAGTCGACCTGTTCACTGCCGGCGTGGGTCGGCAGCAGGATCGGGTCCCCGGGGTGTTGGAGGGTGTTGGTGCCCTTGCTGAAGACGATTGGGCGTTCGGGGATGGGGAAGCCGCCCTCCTCGGCGTGTTTGCGATAGTTGAGCCCGATGCAAAGGATCGCGGCGGGATCGATTGGCGCGAGCACTTTGCTTGCGGTCAGCGATCGGCCGGTGTCGGTGAGCGTGCCCAGCAAGTCGCCTTCGAGCTCGGTGAGTGAGCCGTCTTCGTGGCAGGCGGCGAGTCGTGTCTGTTGCTGGCTGTCGAGGACGCGTTGGATTCGCATGGGGGTCGTGTTTCCTGCAGGGCTTATTGGCTGGGTGTGTTACTTGCCGGCGCTGAACCCGCCGTCGACGCGCAGCGCGGTGCCGGTGATAAACGCGGCGTCGTCGCAGGCGAGGTAGTGTGCCGCGGCGGCGATCTCGTCAGGCCGGGCCATCCGTCCGATGGGCTGGGTGCCCGCCATCTGCCGGTAGGCTTCGTCCGGGTCGTCGTAGCTTTGGATGATGCGCTCGACGAAAGGGGTGTGCACCCGGCCCGGGCAGATGCAGTTGATGCGGACCTGGTCGCCCGCGTGGTCCAGCGCCATGGACTTGGTCAGCCCGACGACGGCGAACTTGGTGGTGCAGTAGCCGGCGCGGTCGCTCAGCCCCAGCTCTCCACCGATCGACGCGATGTTGATGACGCTGCCCGACCGTCGCTGCACCATGGCCGGCAGCAGGGTGCGGGTCAGGTTGATGACGCCTTCGACATTGACCCGGTGCAGGCGCCGGTAGTCGTCGATTCCGGTTTCGAGGATCGTGCCCTTGAACCCGACGCCGGCGTTGTTGACCAGCACGTCCGCGCCGCCGTCCCAACGCTGCGCAAGGGTTTCGCCAAACGCCGTACACGCCCGCGCGTCTCCGACGTCCAGCCCCGCTGCGATGGCATCGCCGCCTGCCTCGTTGAGTTGTTGGCCCACCGCCTCGACCGAGGACGTGTCGATGTCGGTCAGCCAGACCTGCGCACCCGCGGCCGCGAAGCGCTCCGCGACCGCCAGGCCGATGCCTGCCGCCGCACCGGTCACCACACAGCGTTTGCCTTGCAGGTCAAAGAAACACGGAGAGGCCGCGTCGTGTCGGGTCGGCCGGGCTGGTGGGTGGAGCGGAGTCGGCATCAGCACACTTCATCAAGCGGGGTGAGTTTGGCTCGGCGGCGGGCGGGCATCAGGCACGATCGACGGTAGCCAGCGGCGCGATGCTGTATTGCTCCGCGAGCACATCGAACGTCTCAAGCAGCTGCAGCCCCAGCGGGATACCCCGGCTCAGCCGTTCGACCCGGCTACGGGCCTCCGGCTCGCCGGGGTACTGCACGCGCTCGCCCGGCCTGGCGGGCGGCATTTGGTTCCAACGCGTCACCATCTCAAGGGCGCGCTGCTCGAAGACCTCCAGCGACACATACCGCTTGATATCGATCGCGCCGACCAGCCCGCCCAGCAGCCGACGCTGCGTCAGGTCGCCATACATCACGGGGATGTCGGGCCCGAAGGGCGCGCCGCCCAGCAGTGCGCAGAGCACGTCGATCATCATCCCCAGCCCGGAGCCCTTGTACTCACCGACCGGGTACAACGCGTTGACGCGGTGCGGGTCGGTGGTATCGATACCCTGGTCGTCCACACCCCAGCCCGGCGGGATGGGCTGCCCCTCCATCGCGGCGTTCATCACACTGTTCCAAGGCGTGATGCTGGTCGCCATGTCGAGGCACAGCTCAAACCCGAGTCGGCCGGCGGGGGCGGCGATGCACAGCGGGTTGGTGCCGCAGAAGGGTTGGCGTGCGCCGTGAGGCATGACCATCGGATCGACATGGGTAAAAGCGAAGCCGACCATGCCCGCGCGTGCGACCTCCAGCCCGTAGTAGGACAGCGCGCCGCAGTGGCTGGAGTGCTTGACCGCGACCCACGCCGAGCCGACCTGCTCGGCCATGTGGATGGCTTCGCGTGCGGCGCGGTGCATGACCAGCTGCCCCAGTGCGTGGTCGCCGTCGATCAGCGCGGTACTCGGGCTGACCACGTGCAGGTGCATGTCGGGCTTGGGGTTGATGCTGCCGCGTGCGATCCGGCTGAGGTAGTGCGGCAGGCGGGCCACGCCGTGCGAGTCGATCCCGCGGAGGTTGGACTGGACCAGCGAGTCGGCGACGGTGGTGGCGTCGGCGGGCGTGAGCCCCGCGGCTACGAGCATGCCGGCGCAGAACCGCTCCAGGTGCTCGGCGGCGGCGTAGCGGGAGTGGGAGGAGATCTGGGGCAACGGGGCCTCCGGCGGTCAGGAGCAGTCGCGACAGCCCAGATTGTATACAGTACACCTATCGTGTCAAGGCCCCGCTCTACGCCCCGCTAACGCCGTCAAGTTGACTCGGCACCCCGATGGTATACAGTATGGGATATGAGCGCTGCTATGAAACCAACCGCATTGACACCCATCGGGCCACGCGTCATCAAGCAGGACCTGGTCACCCAGCTCCTCCACGCCATCTTCAGCGGGCGATTCGTCGGCGGCGACCGCCTGGTCGAGAAAGACCTGGCCGAAGAGTTCGCCGTTAGCCGAACACCCGTCCGTGAAGCGCTGGGCCAGCTTGTCGCGACCGGTCTGATCGAGATGCAGCCCAACCGCGGTGCCGTCGTTCGGTCGTTCGGCCCCGATCAGCTCCGCGACATTTACACGCTGCGGCAGATCCTCGAGTCCCACGCCGCACGCCTCGCGCACGGCAACCTCGACCGCGAGGCGTTCGAGCAGGTCCGTGATGAAACGGCGGCCCTCCTACGGCAGCGCAAACGCGACCAGGCCTGGGCCGACGGGGTCATGAGCATCGACGAAAAACTCCATGACCTCATCGCCGCCGCCAGTGGGAACGAACGGCTGCACGAAGAGATCGACCGTTACCGCAAGCTTGTCCGCGCGATCCGGCAGGCGATCAGCCACCAGCCCGGCTACCAGACCCAGGCGCTTAAGGAGCACCTGGTGCTTATCGATGCGCTGCTCACCGGCACCGCAGACGACGCGGCGGACGCGATGAGCCAACACATCGGCGAATCCTCGGACGTTGCGGTCGGCGTCGTCTTCGCGACCAAACGCCGAACGGGCAACGCCTCCGCCCCGAAGCGGACGCGCAAGTAGGCACTTTGTCCGGGGACTATCACACGACAGAGGGAGCATCTCATGCGGCTACAGGGCAAACATGCCGTCGTCACCGGTGGTGCGGCGGGGATCGGTCGGGCGATCGCGTCGGCGTTCCTGGCACAGGGCGCGAGCGTGTCGCTCCTTGACCTGAATGGCGAGAAGGCCGAGCAGGTCGCCCAAACGCTTTCGCCCGAGGGCAAGGCGGTGGGCATCGCCTGCGATGTAGGTTTGGCCGATCCGGTTGCCGCCGCCTTTGACCAGGCCGAGGCACGCCTGGGTCCGCTGGACATCCTGGTTAACAACGCCGGCCTGATCCGCCAGTCGACGATCGTGGACATGTCCGAGGCCGACTGGGACTTTATCCTCCGCAATAACCTGAAGAGCGTGTTCCTTTGTTCGCAGCAGGCGGCGCGTCGGATGGTCCGTCGGGGCGCGGGCGGCCGCATCATCTCGATCAGCAGCATCCACGCGGTGCTGAGCGAGCCGAGCTGCGGCCACTACACCGCGGCGAAGGGTGGCATTGAGGCGTTTTCGCGGACGCTTGCCACGGAGCTGGCGGAGCACAAGATCACCGTGAACTTCATCCGTCCGGGCGCGACGTTTACTGAGCTGACCGAGCCGATGTACACGGATGCGGTCAAGCGTTCGTTGTTTGAGCGTGTCCCGATGCGTGAGATCGCGCAGGCCGAGTGGATCGCCTCGGGCGCCGTCTTCCTCGCCAGTGACGAGTCGCGTTACATGACCGGCCAGCACCTGACGATCGACGGCGGGTATGTGATGGATGGCAGTCTGCCGGGCGCGAAGTACTGGGAGTAGCCGACCCGCCCGCGACGTTTGTGAGCGGGCGCCGCCCGTTTCCGCATACAGTTTCAATCGACCCGCACCCCGGCGAACAGACATGACCGACCACGTCCGAGTCCGTCGACTTCAGTCGCAGATGCGTAAGGCCGGGCTCGATGCGCTCGTGCTCCGCCTGCCTGAGAACATCGTGATGGCGTTTGGTGTCTGGCCGATGAACGGCCTGTCCCACGCGTTGTTCACCGCGGAGCAAGGCCCGGTCGCGCTGATCGCGCCGTCCTGCGAAGACCAGGAGATGGACGCGTGCTGGGCGGCAGATATCCGGACATTCGCCTGGCCCCGGCTGGTGATGGACGACCCGGTGGTGTTTACCCGTCAGCAGCTTGAGGATCTTGCCAAGCGTCATAAGCTCGCTCGGGCCCGCATCGGTTATGAGGGGTCTTTCGATGCGGTTGCCCCGGCCCACAACGCAGGCGAGGTGCTCGTCCCCACCGAGGCGACAATCGCGGCGCTCAAAGAGACGCTCCCGGGCGCACGCTGGTCCGACGCGACCGCCCTGCTGCACGGGCAGCGCGCCACAAAGACATCGGCCGAGGTCGAGAAGCTCCGTGTCGCGCATCGCGTCGCGGCGTTCGGACTGCGTGCGTTCCATGAAGGCGTCGCGCCCGGGATGTCGGAGGCCGCGCTGGCCGGGGCCGTCTACCGCGCTTGTCTCGAGCGCGGCGTCGGAGTCCGCGGTGTGCAACACATCAACGTGTATCCGCAGGTCAGCAGCGGCGGCGGCGGCGCATCGCGCGCCTGGCGGCCGGTTGTCTCGACCGGGCGTCGCAAACTCAACCAAGGCGATCTCGCGGTCTTAGAGCTTGCGGTTTGTGTCGACGGCTTCTGGGCGGACGTGACACGTGTGAAAGCCGCAGGACAACCCAGCCCGGTGCAGCGCGACGCGTTTGGCGCGGTGCGCGATGCGCAGGCCGCCGCCCTCGCGACGATCCGTGCGAAGGTCTCGGCCAAGACCCCCCACGAGGTCGCGGCCGCGGTGCTCATCGAGCATGGATTCGCCGACAACATCGTGCACCTCACCGGGCATGGGCTGGGCTTCCGCTACCACGAGCCCGAGCCGTTCCTGATGCCCGGCAACCGGATGCGGCTGCGTGTGGGTCACGTCTGCAGCGTTGAGCCCGGGCTGTACGACCCGCGTTGGGGTGGCATCCGGCTTGAGGACAACATCGTGGTCACCGAGACGGGCTATGACAACCTGACGCCGACGCGGAAGACGCTGTGAGTTCTTCGACGACAAGCCGACGCCGTTTCCTGCAGCAGTCTTCGCTGCTGTGCGCCCTGCCTGTAGTGGGGCTGCCGCGGGCGTGGGCGGTCGGTCTGCAAGACCCGCCACGCGAACATCCTATGAACGATCTCTACGAACTGACCGCTGCGACCCTTGAGGCCTCCCGCGTCCGTCCCGGCGAATCCGTCGGCGACATGCCCGCCAACACCACCGGCGGCACGCTGATCCGACCCGGCGGGCGCGATTGCTACCCCTCCTTCTGGGTCCGTGACTTCGCGATGTCCCTCGCCTGCGGCCTGATCCCCTACGCCGAGGCACGCCACGCCCTCGAGCTCATCGCCCGCTGTCAACAGGGCGACACGACACGGCACTTCGATACCGGCGCGAAGGCACCGCCCTACGCCATCCCCGACCACATCAACTTCGACGGCCAAGCCGTGTTCTACCCCGGCACCTATTCCTCAGGCGACGACCAGGGCGGCGGTGCGTGGGGTGTTCGGCCGCCGATCGATAACCACTACGACTTCATCCATATCGCCTACCACCTCGTGCAACAACAACCCGATACCCCGCTGTTGCAGACGTCGGTCGGCGGTATGACGATTCTGGATCGGTTGTGCCGCGCGTTTGGTGTGCCTCATGCCGATGACCAGACGGGGATGGCGGTGACCGATGATGCAGAGCGTGCGGTGGGGTTCGGGTTCTGCGACATGGTGCAGAAAACGGGCAAGCTGTTGTTCTGCTCGCTGCTTCGTTACCGGGCGGCGGGCCAGCTCGCCGAGCTGTGCCGCAAGGCCGGGGAGACGGACGCCGGGGTCCGTTACGGCGCGTTAGCCGCGCGGATCCGTGACCACCTCCCGTCCGTGTTCGCGGGGGAGGAGGCGATGGGCGGCTGGTTGTTCGCAGCGACCGAGGACTGTCGGCAGGCGGATGTGTGGGGCACGCTCTACGCGCTAGAGCTGGGGGTATTGCCCGATGATGTCGCGTCGCGTGCGCGGCGGGCGGTGGTCGATGCGCTTGAACGCGGAACGATTGAGTACCAGTCAGCCGTACGCCATATCCCCACGGATATGGACTACGCGGGTGACACGGCCTGGCAGCGGACGATCGCGCGCCACCAGACCTACCAGAACGGGGCTTACTGGCATACGCCCACCGGCTGGCTGATCAACGCGGTCCGTCAGGCCGATGCAGAGCGTGCCGAGGCGCTCGCCACGGCGTATCTCGATCACCTGCGAGCGGCCGACTTCCGCCAGGGGCCAAGCTACGAGGCGCCGTGGGAGTGCTTTGGCAAAGACGGGGCGGACCAGCAGAACCCGGTCTACCTGACGTCGGTGACCGTCCCCTTGGCCTGTTTGAGTGGGTGAGCATTGAGGTCGAAAACGTGGGTCGCGCAGCCGGCCGTCGAGGCTACTCGCTGGGCTCGTCTTGTTCAGCCAGGGCCTGCGCGATGACCTTGAGCAGTGATGCATCGCCCGGCGCGTCCAGTGCCAGCTCCCAGACCATCACCCCCGCCAGCCCGTGCTCGAGCGCGAGCTGCATCTTCGCGGTGACGGTGTCGGGCCCGTTGAACGCATAACCGGCGAGCTCGTCGGTCTCTGGCGCAGGCGTTTGGCCTTCGACGAGTTGGGCGTACGACCTGGCGGCGCGCTCCGCATTTCGGCCGTAGAACGGGATCCCCAGCGCGATCTTCCCGGGCGGGCAGCCCCAGCCGACTAAACGGGCGACTTCGTCGCGGGCATGCTCGAGCGTCGCGTGCGGGTAGGCGTGGTCGTAACACATCAGGTGGATGCGGTCGGCGGCGGCGTAGGCGCTGGGGCCCAGGTCTTGCCAGCCGGCCTGGGCGACGGTGACCAGCAGGCGGTGCTCGGCGAACCCGGCCGCGGTTTGCTCAATCAGACGGGCGTAGTCCGCACGTTGCACTTCGCCGCTCGGGTGTTCCCAGTCGTAGTCGACTCCGTCGAAGCCATGCGATTGGCATAGCACGACGAGCGAAGCGATCAACGCGGCGCGGCGGTCGGGGTCTGCGGCGACCTGGGCGAAGTCGCGCGAACGTTCCCAGCCGCCCAGGCACAGCAGCACCCGGCAGCCGAAGCGTTCTTTGAGCCGAGCCAGCCGTGCCAGGTGTTCGGCCGGGACGGCGTCGATCGGCAGCGTGCCTTCGGCCGGGACGGTTAGGCCGAAGTAGATGAGGTCGGTCACCGGGCCCAGGTCATAGGTCTCGGCATCGACACCCGCGATCCGGTAGTCGGGCAGGTACCCGACCACGACCGGCGGGCTCGGCGAGGCCTGTTCCTGGGGAGCATCCGCCTTCGCCGTCGCCCCGCATCCGCAGGCCCCGATCAAAACCAGGGCCCAGCACATCCATCGGGTGGCGATTCGCGTCATTGGATTGCGTGTCCTGTTGATCGAGGAAACAGTGTGTGCATTGCTGCGCGGGTCCGTGCGAGCAGTGCCGGGTCGGCGGGCATCATCTCTGCGACCACGGTCTTATCGTAGCCCACGCCACGCAATGCCTGCACGGTGGGTTCCCAAGGCACCTGCCCGGCGCCGAGGTCGCAAAATGCGTAGCTGCCCAGCCAGCCGAAGCTTTCATTGAAGTCTTTCACGTGGACACGTTTGATCCGGTGTGCGAGCAGCTCGATCCAGTGCGGCGGGTGCTGCTGGTAGCCCATGAGGTTGCCGACATCCAGGTACACCCCGAGCCGGTCGCTGTTGAAGGAATCGATGAAACCGGCGAATTCGGTGGGCGAGTAGAACAGGCCGTTCCAGACGTTTTCGAGGCACAGGTCGACGCCGACACGTTCTGCGGTTTCGAGCAGCTCGCTCACACCGTCGCGAACGCGTTCGACCGCCTTGTCGTAGCGCACGAGGTCGGGGCTGATCGGGCTTTTGGCAACGCCGGGGACGTAGAGCATCGCCTCACATCCCAGCCAGGCGGCGCGTTCCAGCGCGGCGGCGTGTTGGGCGATAGCGTGGGCGCGGACCTCGGCGTCGTCACTCGCGGGGTTCGCTGCCCAGCTCATCCCGCTTGCGAGGGTCTGGCACACCAGCCCCGCCTGATCGATCTGATCGCGGATGGCTTCGCACGCCGAGCGCGGGGTGTCGGGTGTGAGTCTGCCCTGCATCCCGATGCACAGCTCGACCCCCTGGAACTCATGCTGCACCGCCGCCTGCAACGCGTCGGGAATCGGACAGGTGTTTTCGAGGCCGCCGGGCAGCGACCAGTAGCTGATGCAGTGGATCATCGGCGTATTGTCCTTACGCGGTTGGGTTTGCCAGGGGTGGGGTGGGCGCGGGGCGGTCGTCGTTCTGGCTGGGCGGGTTGGTGGGCAGGGTGACGACTTGGCCGGTGAGGCGGGAGCGTTCGGCGGCGAAGACCATCAGGTGTGATTCGAGGGTTTCTTCCGAGCCCGAGAGGATGGTGTCGGGGGTGTGGGTGCTGGCCGCGTTGAGGAAGGCCTCCATCAGTCGGCGGTCGCCCCCGCCGTGCTGATCGTCGGCCTGCATGTCGTTCCCGCGTGTCTCGATCCGCCGTGTCTCGCCGGTCTCGAAGCGATAAACCTCGATGTAGTCGTCGTTCCCGTAGATTTCGCCGAGGGTGCCAAAGAGGCGGGTCTCGCGCTCTCGCCCGCGTGTGAAGGCGGTCATGGTGAGGCCCGCGGTTTTGCCGTTCTCGAACTCCATGTTGACGACCTGGTGATCGACGACGTCGTTGTCACATTCGTAGACACATCGGCCGTAGGGCCCGTGCTCGATCGCGGCCTGGACGCCTTCGACGGTGAGGTCACTGGTGATGACCGAGACGGGCCAGCGGGTGTCGCCGTTGATCGTCGGGGTGAGGTAGATGCGTTTGGCGGAGTAGACGCATTGGGGCTCGTAGCCGCAGTCGACGCAGCGCGTCGCGTCGCCGGCGTCGTGTGGTTTTTGAGAGCGTTTGAAGTGGTAGAGGTTGCCAAACGACTGCACCCGCGTACACCGCGCATCCATGATGTATCGGATCCAGTCGATGTCGTGGCAGGCCTTGGCCAGGAGCATGCAAGAGGACATCGCGGTGTTGCGCCAGTTGCCCCGGACAAAGGAGTGCGCCTGGTGTGCGTAGCCGACCGGCTCGAGGCGTTGCAGACTCACGACCTCGCCGATCGCGCCCTCGTCGAGCAGGCGTTTAAGCGTGCGCGAGAAGTCGGTGTACCGAAGCACATGGCAGACGGCGAAGAGCCCACGCCCGGCCCGTGCCGCCCGCGCGATCTGAACACACTCCGACTCGGTTGGAGCCATCGGCTTCTCAAGCAGGACATGGCAGCCACGCTCCAGAAACGCGATCGCCGGCTCGGTGTGCTGGGTGTCCTGCGTCGCGATGATCACGGCATCGCCCGGCTGGGCAAGCGGAAGCACCGCACGCCAGTCGTCATGGCAGCGGCCCGAATCCAGCCCGAAATCCGCGGCAAAACCGTCCCGGAAGGCCTGCCGGGGTTCGGCGACCCCCACGACCTGCACACGCTCGGGCCACTGCGCGGCGTAGCGTGTGTATTGCCGACCCCGTTCACCTGCACCGATCACCCATAACGCAACACGACTCATCGTGATTCCTCTTCAACCCTCGCCGTGTCGGCCGTGCCCGAGGGGGGATGTGAGACTCGGCCGTCGTCGGTAAAGTCGCGTGACTGGTCGCCAAGTGCACGGAACAACTTGACGAGATCGACAAACCCTCCCAGGGTAAACCAAACCGTTGTGACGACGGTTACGACAAAGAGCAGCGCGAGATAGACGAACCAGAAGCGTGCCCAGGTATCCTCGGAAAGCGTAAGGCCAAGGCCGGCCGCCGTGCCGATCAGGAACACGACCAGCAGCGCAAGGAACCAGCCGACGATGACGTAGGCGGTGAGCCGATCGCCCCGGGTGAACTCGCGGGTGATGCCGAAGCATTTCATGAGCAGGGTCGTGCGCTGGCTATGGTCTGCCTGCGAGGCGTCGTCGAGGTGGTCCGCCCGGTGCAGCAGGCCGTCAAGACTTTCCGATCGTCGGCCGAGCAGGGAGATGCCGATATACACCGCGGCAGACAGGGCGATGTTATAGAAGAACAGCCACTGGCCATTCACGGGGAAGCTGCGGTCGAACCACATGGGCCAGGCCTGCATCGCGGCGACCCCCAGCAGCCCGAACGCGACGCCCACGATCATCGTGCTGATCGCGGCGGCGGACGTGCCCCGTTTCCAGTAGAGCCCGCCGAGGATCACCGCGCCCGAGGGTGCAAGCCAGATGCTGTTGACCAGGGCGAAGAACATCAGGATCGACTGCGTCTGCGGGTAGAGCCAACTGAAGACGAAGGCGATGACCGCGACCATGCAGATCGCGGCCCGTAGCCACCAGATCTGCTCGCGGGCGGTCATCGCCTTTTTCCGGAACGGGATCACCACATCCTGCACGAACACGCTGCCCCAGCAGTGCATGAAGCTGTCGTAGGTGCTGATGATGGCGGCGAGGATGAGAGCGCAGAACAGGCCGAGCACCCCGGCCGGGAGGAACGCGCGCATGGCGATCGGGACGGTCTGCTGGTTGCGGACCGTTGCGCCGGCCTGGACCTCGGCGACCGACTCGGAGCCGCCGACGCGCTCGGCCAACCCATCGAGCGCGGCGTGGATCTCGCCCGCCGTGTCCGTGTAGTCCGGGTGTTCGGTGTAGACCAGTGTCGCCAGGACCAGCAGCATGAACATCAGTGTCAACGCCAGCCAGCGCCACTGCGCAAGTACGTTGCCCATACGCATCTCGTGACCGTTCCGGGCCGAGGCGATATACGACTGCCCCTGGATGTTGCTGAGCACGGTCCACCACATCCCGACCACGGCGATCAAGAAGTACCAGAGGTTGAAGTCCGAGACGCCCGACGTACGAACCGGATCGAGCAGCGAGGTGCTGCGGTCCTGAAGGGTTCCCCCCGAGTCGCCCAACGCCTTGGCGAGGTCGTGTGTTGCCGGGTCGCTGGCCAGCAGCGCATCGCCCGCCTGCGCGAGTTGGCGGGCGGTGTCCTGCGGGTAGGTGTTGCCCGGTAAAGACACGGCCGCCGAGCGCAGGAGGTCCGCTCCGGCCTGCGCCCCTGGGTCGGCAGACTGTAACGCCTGGGCCGCATCATCGAGCAGGATTGACGCGAGGTATCGCAGCGCTTCGGTGTCACGCGGATACGCGGCCGTGCCTCCGGCTGCGCCCACGCCTGTCGTTAGGCCGGGGGGGGCGTGCCCGCCCTCGCTGAGCCCCGCCCACACCGTGTCGCGGTAGGCGTTGGCGGCATCGGCATAGGGGGTCGCCGCGCAGCGCTGTACAAGCAGGCCCGACACCGCATCGACCACCTGGGCGACTTCGTCCGTGTTCTCGCCCCCAGACCGGACCAGGCGGGCGACCATCTCCCGTGTCGCCAGCACGCTGGGCCGGCGGTGGTCTACGCTTTCCAGCAGGTTCCCCGCCAGCATCATCGCGACGCCCGCCCGTCGGTGGTGGTCGGCCTGGCCTTGGCCATCGCCTGGCGCGAGCGCCAGGTCAAGCCCCGCGCCCGTCATCGGTGCCGAACCCGTCGCGAGTGATCGGCGGTCGTTCGTGATCTTCAACGTATCGACCACCTCGCCCCAGTGCAGCACCCCGACCGCCAACACCAGGATGACCACGAGCCCGACGACGTTCGTAAACGCGCCCTGAAGGAAGTCGGTCACGAGCACCGTCAAGTGCCCGCCGAGCACAACGAACACCAGCGACAGGCACACCAGCGCCGCCATCGTGACGGGGAACATCGGCCAGGTCACACCGAGCCAGTCAAACTCGGTGGGAAGCCCGCTGAAATGGATGACAAACCGCGCACCGACCGCGGGGAAGATGCCAAAGCTCAGCATCCCCACCGTCCACGAGATCATCCCCGCCAGCACGCGGACCGCGCGGTTGTAGCGTGCCTCCAGGAACTGCGCAACGGTCATCGCGCGGGTCTGGCGGAATCGATAGATCCCAAACCCGCTGATCGCGAGGTAGATAGCGAAGGGGGTCGAGAGCATCCCCCACCACATCGCGACCAGACCGGCCGAGTGGTAGAGCTCGAACATCGCGACGATGTTGATCGCGCTGACCCACACCATGCCCGTGCCGATCGTCAGCATGTATCGGCCCGCCGACCGTCCCGCGACCAGGAAGTCCGCGACGCTCTTGACCTGCCGCTGGCAGTACACGGCGACCACGATCAGCGCCAGGAGCATCGCGCCGACAATACCCCAGTCAAGTGTGGTCATACGTGCAGTTCCCGCTCAGGTGATACGGACGGAGGGCTTGCCGGCAACGGCCAATCACTGCGACTCGATGACGTACCAGGTCACCCCGCGCGGGGGCAGGGTCACGGTCAGTACGATGTTGCCCCGTGCATCGAGGGTGTAGGCCTCGGGCTCGCCCTCCTGCTCGCGGACGCTGGCGGTGTCGGTCAGGCCCGTGTAGTAGAGCGGGAGGACGACTTCACGCGTCATGGGTTCGTTGAGGGGGTTGAAGAAGATTGCCAGCCCCTTTTCTTCCAGCCAGGGGTTGACATGGAGCATGACGTCGATGTCCCGCCCGTCGGGCCGGCGGACGTGGATCATATCGCTGGTAATGATGTCGCGGTACCGCTTGAACCAGCCGATCCATTTTTCGACCATGGCCCGGGTCTCGGGCGTGTCGTACAGGCGGTTGGCGCGGAAGTGGGGGTTGCCGCCTGACCCGATGAGTTGGATGAGATGGAGTTCGTACCACTCGAGGTTGTCGTGGAGGGGCTCGAGGATGGACTTGGGGTCGTCGATGTAGGTCGGGATGAGGCCGATGGCCATGCCGCCCATCGGTGGTGCTTTGAAGAAGGTGCCATCGTAGATGTACTGTCGATAGAGCAGGAGGGCTTGCTCGCGGGGGAGGTTGGCACTGGCCTCGCGGTAGCCCATGCCGGTGCTGGCCTGGCCGTTGAGGAAGTACCAGTCGGGCGCGGGGGCGTAGAGGTTGCGTCGCTGCGCTTCGTGGAAGACCTCGACCTGCTTGGCCCACTGGACCCACTGCGAGTCTTCGAGCCCGAGGTGGTTGGCGTGGTCATGCGAGCCGCAGGGGCAGCCGTGGTATGGGCCGTCCGGCGTGAGCCCGCCGAAGCCGGTGGTGTCGTAGAAGGTCCAGACGCGTTCGAAGTAGTCGTCGGCCCACTGTGTGCCCAGGCACAGACTCTGCCCGAACGGGCTGCCGGGCCGACCGGTCGCGGGATCGACCACGTCGTTCTGCTGGCCCCGGCTGCGCGACGCGACCATCAGCTCGTAGCCGCTGACGATGATGTCGCGTTCGCGGGCATAGTCCGTGATCGCCTTCCACTTCTCAAGGTAGGCCGGGTCGAGGTTGTCGTGCGCAATGCCGGGCCAGAACGCGATGTTCAGGTGTTCAAACCCGATCTCGTACATCTGGTCCAGGAGCGGGAGCAGCACCGCGGGGTCGTGAGACGGCGTGCTCGCGGTCAGCAGGTGTTCGGTGACCTGCGGAGCGATCTTGCGGTACATCCGCCTGACCCCGAGGGATCGCCGCTCGATATCGTCGCTGTCCTGCAGCAGCTCGAAGGTGCTAAAGCTCTCGAACGCGGTGCCCGGCTCGATAGGCCGACCGGGCCCGATCGGGGGCATGCTGAGCATCAGGTTGCGGAACGGATGACCCAGGAACTTGTCTTCGATCGCGGCGTGGTGCCCGAACATGTCGTACTCGGGATCGACCCGCCACTGTGTCGTGGTGTCGCCTGCGAGGTGGGGTGGCGCGCTGTAGTCGATCGCGGCGGAATGCGCCCCCGACGCGTGGACATCCAACGGGCCGTGATTCGCCAGGTGGAACGAGTAGTCGCTCTCCGCGTGGATGCGTCGGATCTGGTCCTGCGGCATCGCAAGCAGCTCGCTCTCGAACGCGTCGATCATGACCGTGTCGCCCGCGTTGTTGTGGACCGTAAACGACTTACTCATCACGGGGATGCCGTCGTAGAGCTCGTAGTGCACATCGATCGCAACCCCACGGTGCTGTGGGTCGATCCCCGCCGGCGCGCTGTAGTGCATGGTGACGCGAACGCCCGCGGGCGGCCAGGGGGTATCGACCGCGTTGAACTTCCGTTGCCAGGGGTAACGCTCGACGGGCGCCCCCACGGTGATGCCCTCGAAACGGAACGCGTGCGGGTCGGCCTTCATGTCCGGGATCCACTGGGCAAGCAGGTACGACCGCTCGGGCTGGCCTGTTAACCCGCCTACCGCGTACCAGGTCCCGTCGAGCTGCACCCGCGCCTCGGGCTTCACCGCGCGGATGTACTCCGCCTGGTTCGAGAGGTTTCGGTAGCCCGTACACGCCAGGTTTTCGCCGATGTAGAACGACCGGCTGACCAGGCCATTGGTCAGCATCAGCGTCGCCGTCTCGCCCCCCTCGCCGATTTGAAGCAGCACCTCGGAGCGGTCGTTGATGTTGTGGATCAGCCAGTCACGTGCCTGCCGGGGGTGTGCCAGTGCATCTACCGTCCGCACGCCCGGCTGCTCGCGCAGCGCTCGGACCCGTGCGAGGCGCTTCTCCACGGCCTCCGCCTCGACGCGACGAATCGTCTGGTAATCCAGCAACAGGTCCGCGTCAGGATCAAACCCCCCGTCCTCAAACGTCGCGACGCGTACGCTGTGGATCAGCCCCGCAAAGCACTCGCTGGGCAGGCCCGCGTTGCCGATGCGGAACTGGTCGGCGATGGCGGGGGACAGCAGGATGTCGCGCACACGCTGGCCGTTCAGGTAAGCCGCGGCGTCGCCGTCATCGTTGACAATCGCCAAGTGTGTCCACTCCCCCGCCGTCACCGGCCCGAGGTCAAACGCGCCGACACTGCCGACAAACGCGACCCAGCGGCCGTTCATCCGGCCCAGCACATACCCCTGCGCGCCACTGCCGTTGGCCACGACACCCTGCAGCCCGGTGGCATCCGACTCTTCCGCCAGCGCCCAGGCCTCGATGACAAAGTTCTGGCGCGAGGTAAACAGCGCGCCCGATCGTCCGTAGTAGTCGTCTTCGCCGTCAAACTGCAGACTCCCGACCCCCGCCAGGTGCGACGGGGCCGAGGCCACGAATCGCGGCCCGCCCGCGCGCGCCAGGGCTTGACCGTCGTCCGCCTGGCTGTCCATCGACTCGGGCCCGACGACGTAGGTGATCTGTCGCATCCCATCGCCCAGCACGTACTGGCCAAGCACATCGAGCTCGGCCCGTGCCGGCCAACCGAGGATCAACAGCAACAACAACGCGACCCATCGTGTACTTGCCAACATCGCTCACCTTTCAGTTTCGCTTCGAGCAGCGCCTCTCGCTGGGATTTCGGCCAATGCTCCGCGTCGCTCGCGGCGGTCGTCTCTCTTCGTTCGGGCCTCGCGGGGCCCCGGTTCGATGCATCCTGCCAATGCCGGCACACCATGGGCCGACGCGACCGAGCCCACATTATGCACAATGTATACAGTATGTCAAATATTGCCCGCCCCGCGCCGCTAGGCCCGAATCCCCACCGCCCCGGCGGTAGGACCTGTTTGGGTGCAGGTGTCGGCGTCAGGCGTTCCGCCTCCCGGTTTGCGGTCTTGTCGACTGATCAGACGGGATCGATGGCGCCTGCGAGCCGTGTTTGGAACGGGGGCTCAAGCCCAAGGCCGGGCGCAGCGCATGCGAACGCGCCGACCGGTTTGTGGGCCGGGCGGCCGCGTCATATGGATTGTGTGGTTCTTGGGGCGCGGTCGGGTGCGGGGGTGGGTTTAGGGGATGTAGCCGCCGTCCCACCAGTCGTTGCTGGGGGTGTCGCCTTCGTAGATGTCGCCCAGGAGGACCTCGGCCTCCAGGGGGTGGGCCTCTTCGAAGCGGACGGGTTGCGACTCGACGTGGCCGTCGGCCCAGGCGACGTTGGCGTTGCGTTTGCCGCCGTGCCGCGCGTGGACGGTCGCGAGCGAGGAGTTGAAGGGGACGGTGTGCGGCCGAGCATGCCGGAGCGGGGAGGGGTCGGGCAAGGGCGGCTGGAGTTGGTAGCGGTTGTTGACGACGACGCTGCCGGCGAACTGCGAGTTGTACGTGCCAGCGTCGGCGTAGAGGATCGTTTCGGTGGGCTGGCGGATTTGGGTCAGTCGGTACGGGTGCCAGATGGATGCGCCGACGACGGCGTCCGGGATGCCGAGCATGCCGCCGTTGAGCGCGTAGTCGATCTCGGGGATCGCGACGCCGGTGATGGTTTCGACTTGGTCGTAGTATGCCTGAGGTGCGTCCCAGGAGGGGCACCCGCCGACCTGGTCGACGCCCTGGAGGTAGGGCCCCAGGTGGCTTTCGCCGAAGGTGGTCTGGACATCGCCGGTGATATGGGCGACGGCCCAGAAGCGGTTAGCGCCGCCCAGCTCGGGGATCGACTGGTTGTGTGGCGGGATGTGCCCGCCGAAATCGACGGCGTAGGCCTGGGTCGCGACGCCGATCTGCTGGAGGTTGCTGGCGCACACCGCGGCGCGTGCGGTCTCGCGGGCCGAGCCGAGGACGGGCAGGAGGATGCCGATCAGGACCGCGATGATCGAGATGACCACCAGCAGTTCGATCAGGGTGAAGGCCTTGCGGCAAGACATCGGCACACTCCAAAAAAAACGCGGCGGCCGGGGCAGTTCGAGACGCCGGCCGCCGCGCTGCGAAGACAGTCGCCGGTCAGCGGTTGCGTCGGCGGCGCATCAGCAGGGGGAGCCCCGCGAGCAGCAACGCCGTGCTGCCGGGCTCGGGCACGGTCGCGGTAGCCACGATCGTGCCGCTGTACGTGACCTGCGAGACGAAGAAGCTCGTCGTGAACTCGACGGGGATCGTGAGCGTCAGCAGGTCGCCGGTCTGCACGAGTGTGCCCGCTTCAGCGAGGTCGGCGAAGGGAGTGACCGTGATCCCGCCCCCGGCGAGGTTGGTGATCGGGGGCTCGGCACCCTCGTTGTAGTAGACCGTGCCCGAGAGGTACTCGGGCACAATGCCGTCCTCGGCGAATACGCCGCCGATGATAGACCGGGCGTCGCTGGTGAGCATGATCTGGATGTCGCGTGTCGCGGTCTGCACGATGCGGTCGTCGCCGGGGAAGGCGGTGATCTGCGTGGACGTGCCGTAGTTTGCGCCGACGGGGACGGTTTCGTAGACGCTGCCGGTCGCGCCCATCGTCGGGTCGTAGTCGGTGTAGTCGTCGCCGGGCAGCCAGTCGCCACTGTTGCCTGCGGTGATGACGGAGGTGTTGAGGAACGCGATGGTCGTGTCGGTGAGGTCGACATCGATGTTGCCGGAGTAGCTCGTGGTCCAGGCGCCGGCCCCCTGCGCCTCGGAGATGCCGATGAACGAGATGCCGTTGATGCTCAGACTGCTCTGGTTCGGGTCGACCGTGAAGCTGACGGTTTCGGCTTGGGCCGGGGCGCCGACGGAGAGTGCAAGCAAGGCGCAGATCGCGATCGGGCGGGCGGTACGAAGCATAAGGGGTCCTTTCTCGTTGACCATTTAGAACAGGGGGAAAACAACTGGGGCGCTGCCTTGTTGCCCGGCCGATCCACAGCCGCGCAGCCAACGACATCCCCGATCCCCTGGTCGGTCGGGCAGCGTACAAAGACATGAAAGCGAAAGTCAATGGTGTGCAAGAACTGCAGCGTCAACGCTCGAGAGAAACACCGCGGACATTGTCGTAGGCGTTCGAATCCGGCAGCAGCAGTAGTGGATCGACCCCGAAGCGTGTCGGCAGCTCATCGACAACAACACGCACCTCCGACTCGCCCGACGCGAGCCGTTCGTCCCATGCGGTGATGACCTGCGACGCACCGAACCCTGCCCCGCGATAGACCGCCAGCGGGATCGGGGTCTCGAGGGGCACCTCGGTCTCATCGCCCCACCCGCTGACCTCGAACTTGCGTGCATCGATGGTCGCGACCAATTCAAATCGGCCGTCCTCCGTCGGCGTCACCGTCACACGCTTGATCGAGAGCCGCCACACGAGTACCCGCTCGAACATGTCGACGAGCTGGGGGTGGTACTGCGCATCGACGTTCGCCCGCAGGTGGTCGAGGAAGTCCCGGCCGGTCGGGTAAGGCGGGCCCTGGTAGCGGTGCTGATCGAGGAAGTCGGCGATGATCGCTTCGAGCCGTTCGATGCCCACCAGGTGCGCAAGGTAGAGGATCTGTACCGAGCCCTTCTTGCGGACCATACCCGAGTCTTTGAACTCTTCGATGAAGGGCAGCTCTTGATCGACCATCTCGCCGCGGTTGCGGAACATCTCCATCGCGTCCTGCAGTCGAAGCCGGCGGTCGGTGTCCGCGTCGCGGTGCTGGTGGAGGTAGAGCTCGGCGGTCCAGTACGGCAGGCCCGAGTGGATCAGCTTCGCACCCGCGATGTTGGCGGGGATGAGCTGATCGCCGAACCAGTTGAGCGCGACCATCTGCGCGGACCATTCGCGCAGGTCCTCCCCGCCGCTGACACGTACATCCGTCTTCCAGCCCAGCACCTCGGTCGAGAAACACAGCCCGCCCCGGCCGCCGAAGTTGTCATAGTGCAACGACTGCTCCGCCATCCGCAGTGTGTCGTAGGGTGCTGGGCCGTAGCGCTGAACGAAGTGCGACTGCGCCTCGCGAAAGCCCTGTGCGAAGTCATCGACGGTCCAGGTGTGGCGCGGGTCGAAGTACATGACGACGTCGGGGAGGCCCGGGGTTTCGTAGGTGCGCTGGGCATACCGGGCCGAGAGCACCTCGCTCCAGCCGCGGTTGGGCCGGTCGTTGACATAGCGGTAGAGCATGCGTCCGCCGGGCAGTTCGCGCTGCTCGACGAGTTCGCCGCCGTGCAGCGCGATCTGGTCGCCGGCGGTGGTGATGGTCATGTCGAGTTTTTCGACCCAGCCGGTGTGCAGCGTGCCGTGTGCGGTGCGCTGGGCCAAAGGCCCCGAGGGCGCGGCCCACTGCTCGGGCAGGCCAAGCCGACGCCGTTTCCACTCGGGCTTGTGCTCGACCCGGTCGGTGTAGCCGACGACCGGCATCAGCCGCAGGTTGAGCATCGACGTGCCGTTGCCCAGGACCTCGGTCTCGGCGACCTCGGTGACGCCGTCGTGCCGGGCGTGGACCTGGAACCCGGGCGGGGGCGCGTTGGACGTGGTAAAGCCCATCGTCAGTCGTTCGCCCGGCAGCAAGGGCTCGGCAAGCCGCCAGTGCTGCACCTTTCGGGCGCGGTCGTCCGCCAATCGCTCGGCCCCCGGGCCCAGGTCGATCCGGTCGACACTGACGTGGGCATTGGCCATCACCAGCACCTCGTCGATAGGCTCATCGCTCTGGTTCTCCAGCACAAACGTGCCGTTCATCTCGAAGCGGCGCTCCTCGGGGTAGAGGTCGAGCCGGCCCACGACCTTCACGACGATCGGCTGGGGTCGGCCGCGCCACGCTTCGCCGTAGTTCGTCTCGATCGCGGCCTTGATCTTGTCCTCGTCGATCGGCGGCCAAGGCGCACGCACCGTCGACTGCACCCAGATGTAAACGCCCGTCACGAGAAACAGCAGCACACAGCCGGCGAGCGATGCCGCCCCGCCGCCGCGCAGGAGCCGGCGTTTCCACAGCCATCGCCGAGGCGCCATGTTGATGCCCCGGCCGTAGCAGCCCCAGCCGACGAGCCAGAGCACGCCCGCCCCCAGCGACCAGTACAGCAAAAACCAGAGGTGGGGCCGCCAGAAGTGGCCATAACCATCCATCAGCGAGTACCAGAAGAAGCTGACTTCGCCGTAGCGGTAGATCGGGTGGTAGAGGTCCAGCGCGTCGAGCACGGTGTCCGAGAGGTAGACCAGCAGGACCAGCCCCATCGCGACGTAGCGCTGGCGAAGCACCGACTGCGCCGCGATCGCGAGCACCGCGAGCCAGAGGTAATACGGCGCCTTGAAGATGAACGAGTCGGTCAGGTAGAGGCCCAGCTCGAAGGTGTAGTAGCCGTGTGCCGCCTGGTAGAGGATATTGACGAAGATGGACAGCGTCCAGAACGCGAGGACGATTGCGCCCAGCGCCAGCGTCTTCGCGGCGAACCGCGTGGTTTCGCCGGTGGGTTGGGCGTCGACCAGCTCGCTTGTGCCCAGGGTGCGTTCGCGCCAGAGCAGGTCGCCCGCCGCCCAGACGAGGACGAGGACGAGCACCTTATCGAAGTAGTAGCCGGTGTTATGGACCAGCAGGTCGGTGGTGGGCAGGGAGAAGAGCTGGGTCGCGGAGCTGGCCGCGGCCCACCAGAGGGTAAAGCCGGTGAAGACCAGGCAGACTTTGGAGCCCGGGTGTCGCCAGAGTGCTTTGAGTTCCCATGCGACCATGCGCCCCAGCGTGCCGGGCAGCGCCGGGACAAAGCGCGACAGGCGCGCGGTGAGCGCGAGGCGTCGCGGTCGGCCGGCCGAGGCGCGGGGAAGCGTCTCGCGTGTCGGCATCCACCATACCCCCAGCGCGATGATGCCAAGGCTCACCGCGCCCCACAGCAGGCGGTTGTACAGCAGCAGGCCCTTCATCGGCGGGAAGCCCTCGTTGAGCTGCGCGACCGACCAGCCCATCGAGTATTGCACCCCCGCGATCGTGCCAAACGGGTCCAGGTACGCGTAGTACAGAAACACATCGTGCTGCATCGCGTCGCGGCCGACCATCATCTTGGCCGTCACCCACAGCGCCACCGCGCCGACCCCCACGCCGTAGCCTACCGCCTGGCTCTGGAAACGCGACGTCACCGCAAACACCAGCGCCGAGGTCAGCAGGAAGTTGGGCAGGATGAAATGCGTCACCGCCTTGGCGTAATGGCTCAGCACAAACGGCCCGGTCTGCTCGGCGGGAATGCCCGGCATCATGGAGCCCAGGATCGTCCCCGGGATAAACATCGACGCCGATAGCAGCACGATCGTAAACGCCACAGCAAAACGCCCCAGGGCGACCGACGACCGCCGCGCCCCCGTACTCAGCACCAGGCCCTGCACCCGGTGGCGGCGGTCCCGGCTCATGGGCTCGGCTACCAGCCCCGCCGCCGCGACGACGCCCAGCACGCTGTAGATGATCGCGCGGATCGTGATGTACGACCCGCCGTTGATCCAGAAGTTCCCGCTCGCCCCCCAGCCCGTGCGCACCGTGTCGCTGAACGACAGCAGGAAGTACGCGGCGAGACAGAACCACACAAACGGCCGACGCCGCTGGTAACGCCACTCCAAACGCATCTGCTCGATGAGTCCCGCCATCACGCGGCGCTCCGGCGGATACGCATCGCGTACAGGTCTTCCAGGTCCGGATCGACCGGCACAACCTCGACCCCCGCATCGAGTGCCGGCCTCTGCTCGGACCACAGCCGGACCACCAGCCGGCCCCGGTGCGGCCGCCAGGCCAGGACCTGGCCCGTGCGCTGATAAAAATCGAGCCGGTCCAAACTCGTCTCCAGCTCCCAGACCTTGCCATGCAAATCTTGCACTAGCTGGTGTGGGTCGCCCGTCAAAATGATCTGGCCCTGGTCCATGATCGCCATGCGCTCGCACATCCCCGCGATGTCCTCGACGATGTGCGACGACAGCAGCAGCACACAGTCCTGCGCCGCCTCGCTGAGCATGTACTGGAACCGGCGACGCTCCGACGGGTCCAGCCCGGCCGTCGGTTCGTCCACGATCACCAGCTCCGGCTTCCCCAGGAACGCCGCGGCAATCCCGAAACGCTGTCGCATCCCGCCCGAGTACGTATCGACCCGGCGGTCGGCAACATCCAGCAGGTTGACCTTCTCCAGCTGCTCCGACACCGCGCGATGCAGTGTTTTTCCAGTAAAAACGCCCTTCAGGCCCGCGATGTACGACAGCATCTCACGCCCCGTGACGCGCGGGTATACGCCCATCTCCTGGGGCAGGTACCCGATCCGCCGCCGCGCCTGCCGCGGTTGGGCGAGCAGGTCCAGCCCACTGAGTGTTGCGCTGCCCTGGTCTGGCAGCTGCAGCGTCGCGAGTGTCCGCATCAGGGTGGTCTTGCCCGCGCCGTTTGGGCCGAGCAGGCCGAACACGCCCGAGCCGATCGACAGGTCGATCCCCCGCATCGCCTCCACCCCGCCCGGGTACGTCTTGCTTAGTCCTTGTGTCTCCAGCATCGGCACAACATACCCGAGTACATCCGCCACGCGAGAGGAGATCAGCGTCGGGTCACGGGCATATAAAACGTATGCAAAGAAAACACAAAATAGAGTGTTGGGTCAGAAAATGAGGAACATAATATACGGAAACAATTTGAGGCAAAGGTATAACGTGTACATGCCGCCGATGGCTGGCACGGCTCGATCTTACGCGAGTAGCGAAGGATTGTGTGGTCAGGCGAGGATGTCGTGCAGGACGTGGCCGTGGACAT
>JBITAC010000100.1:0-4050 GCA_044439905.1 Phycisphaerales bacterium JB063
ACCCCCCTCGTCGGCGACCTCCCCGAGCTAGGCCACCTGACGATCAAGAAGGCGAAGAAGTAGCCGAACCGGCGAGTCTTGTATGCCAACAAAAAGACCGCCCGGCGTTGAGCCGAGCGGTCTTTTTTTGCTTTCGTAGCGAGCGGTGACTTAGCGGCGGCGGCGCAGGAGGGCCAGGCCCCCGAGGCCGAGCAGCGCCAGTGAGCCGGGCTCGGGGACGGCGATGGTCTGGAGCGAATAGTCCGACGTGCCGGGCGTGCCGGTGGTCACGAAGTGGTCGGAGAAGCTGCCGGCGTTGCCGCCGTCGATGGTGAGCAGGCCGTCGGCCCAGAGCGACTCCCAGAGCGCGGCGTTGTTGCCGCCGGCGGCGGTGCGGATGCCGACGCGGGCGTTGATGCTGCTGACTTCGGTGCCGGAGATGAAGTTGATGTTGAAGTCACTGCCGGCCGAGTCGGGGTCCCAGAGCCAGAGGCCGACCGCGCCGGGTGTGGTAGCGCTGATCGAGCTGCCGCCGGCGATGGTGACGGAGATGGTCTGGTTGGTGATCGCCGCGGTGTGGCCCAGCCAGAGTTCGCCGCCGAGGTTGATCTCCGAGCCGTTATCGAGCGAGAGGGTCGCGTCGTCGCCGTCGTTGAAGCCGAGCACGAGGTTGCCGCCGCCGGTGCGTGAGAACGTGCCATTATCCAGCACGAGCGAGCCGCCGTTGACCTGGCTCCAGTTGGTGGGTCCCTGCTGCCAGGTGCTGCCGCCGCTGATGGTCAAGCTGCTGCCGGCGTTGATGGTCAGGTCGGGCCCGGGGTTGTAGGTGACGGTGTCGCCGTTGCCGATCGTCGCGGTGTCGGTGCCGTCGAGCACGGGGGCCGAGCCGGTATCCCAGCTTCCGCCGGTCTCCCAGTCGCCGCCGGCCGCGCCGGTCCAGGTCACAGGGGCCGCCGCCGCCGCGCTCGCAACGACCAAGCCAACCACACCGGTAAGGGCCAATCGAGTCTTCATAATCGCTCCTCCATGGGTATAGAGATGTTTGCACCGGTACGCCGTACCGGCTTCGGCCACCCATATGTACCGCCAGTGTACCTCCCACAGCCCAAAATGCCAGCGCGGAGAGCCGGAAATCTACGATTTCAACCGCAAGCAACGCCCTATCACCCCGGCCACCACCCCACCCCGCGGAAGAAGCCGATCACCTCGGCCGTGTCCATCCCCCCCGCCGCCCAGTCGCCGACCTGGTTGACCCACTGCGACCAGGTCCGCTGCTGGCTCTCGGGGAGGTTGTAGCGACGCCGGCAAGGCACGCGCTGACCGGCGAGCATGCTGTAGTACCCTTGGAAACCGAACGAGTTGCTCGGCGCCAGCAGCAGCCCCGCGAGCAGCGTGCTGGGCCCATTCTCTTCGTAGAAGTCGACCATCTTCTGCGCCCCGTGCAGCGCCACATCCGCCCGACAGGCCTTCCAGAAATCGGTCTCCAGCCGATCGTTGTAACGGAAATGGATCGACAGAAAATCGCGGATGTCGTCCCACTGCGTCGTGTTGTAGCGGTTGTAGTGCGACACCAGCGAGGCCGTCGGCCCACGCGAACTATCCGCCAACACGTCCGCCAGCGTGCTGCACTGCACACAGATCGCCTGCAACGCCGTCGCCTCCAAGGGCTCGACAAAACCGCTCGCGTTGCCGATGCCCACGACGTTGCCCGACCACATCGTCTCAAGCCGATACGAGTCAAACCCCACCACCCGCGTGTCGCCCGTCAGCTTCGGGTTCTTGCGGCGGAGCTCCGCCTCGGCCTCGTCGTCGCTTGTGAACGCGGACGAAAACACATACCCCCGATTGATCCAGCGCTCGTGCTCGATCTGCCAGGCCCAGCCGTGGTCCATCGTCTCGGCCGTGGTGTACGCCGGCGTCGGCTCCTCGGTCCGCTCCCACCGCCCGATCACCGCGCGGTCGCAGAACAGCGAGTCCCGGTAGCTCACCCGCCCAACGCCCAGCGCCTCACCCAGCAGCGTCGAGCGAAACCCCGACGCGTCCACATACAGGTCCGATTCCAAACGCTCGCCCGAGTCCAGCACGAGCGCCGCCACGCCCGTCTCCTCGCGCCCCGAGGCGCGCGTCGGGCCGGTCTCCACCGAGGTCACCGTCGCGTCAAGAATCTCGACTTGGAGCGAACGTGCGGTCTTCTCCAGGTAGCCGACCAGCAGCTCGTTTTCGATGTGGAATGCGTGCGGCGTATTCAGGTCCGGCTTGCCGTCGGGCTGGCGCGCAAAGACCTTGCCCTTGGCCATCAACGCCGAGGTCGGCCCAAGCCAGTTCGTCCCCTCGGGCGCGTCGTAGAAACCGGGCTTCTTCGTCAGCCCCTCGATCGGCCGAGCAAACTCCTCCGCAAAGGGGTAGAAAAAATCCGGGCCGCTGCCCCAGATGCAACGGATCCCCAGCTTCCACGTCGGCTGCACCGTGCGGTAGAAGTCGGCGGCGTCCAAACCCAAGTAGTTGAACAGGTGACGCGGGAACGCGGCGGTCGTGCCCTCGCCCACCCCGATCACCCCGATCGACGGGCTACGCACCACGCGGACCTTCAGCCCGGGCACCTTCTTGGCCAGGGTAATCGCTGCGAGAAACCCGGCGCTGCCGCCGCCTAAAACCAGTGCGCTCTCAATCATGTGTCAGACACCCTCCAAGACATGCAGTCGGCCGATATGAGCAGGCAGATTATCGCATATCGCGACGCGCCACGAATAGAACCAACGCACGCCCCCGGTACAGCCAAAAAAACAACCGCGGCCCATCGGCCGCGGTTGCGCATGATTCAGAGCTCACTGCAGCGGGGTCTTACCCTTCGCTGCCGGCGGGCTGGGCGTCGGTCTCATCACCCATGCCTTCAAAGCCGCCCGAGGGGCTCTCGTCGGCGGGCTTGTCGTCGCCACCCTTCTTGCCGCCGCGCCCACCGCGACCGCCACGGCCTCGGCCACGACCGCCACGCTCGCCGCGATCACCACCGCCCCCGCTGTCGCCGCTGCGTTCACGGTTGGCGTGCGGGTCTTCGATGCCCTCTTCCTTGTACGCGGCCTTGCGGCTGAGCTTCACCCGGCCCGCGTCGTCGACCAGGATCACCTTCACGCGGACCTCTTCGCCCACCTTCAGGATATCCGTCACCTTGTCGACAAAGCCCTCAGTCAGCTCAGAGATGTGGCAAAGCCCATCCTGCCCGGGCATGACTTCGATGAACGCGCCAAAGTCCTTGATGCTCGACACCTTGCCGGTGTAGATCGCGCCCTCCTTGACCTCGGCGCAGAGCTTCTCGACCTCTTCGAGCGCCTTCTCGGCCTTGCCGGCACCGACGGCCGAGAGGAACACCGTACCGTCCTCTTCGATCTCGATCTTCGCGCCGGTGTCGGCTTCGAGAGCACGGATGGTCTTGCCGCCCGGGCCGATCAGCTTGCCGATCTTGTCGGGGTGGATGTGCGTCGTCAGCATCCGCGGGGCGTATGGCGACAGCTCCTTGCGGGGCTCGGGGATCTCCTGCTCGATCATGTCGATGATCTGGACGCGGTTGATCTTCGCGAGGTCGAAGGCCTTCTTGACCTGGTCAAGCGTGAGACCACGGATCTTCATGTCGATCTGAACAGCCGTGACGCCCTCACGGGTACCCGTGACCTTGAAGTCCATATCGCCGAAGTGGTCTTCGTCTCCGATGATGTCGGTGATCAGGGTCCACTTGTCGTTGCTCTTCACCAAACCAACCGAGATACCGGCCACCGGGTTGGTGATCGGCACACCGGCCGACATGAGGGCGAGCGTCGCACCGCACACGCTGGCCATCGAACTCGAACCGTTCGATTCCAGAATGTCCGAGATCACGCGAATGGTGTAAGGGAAGTCTTCGGGATCGGGGAGCACGGGCTTTACGCTACGTTCGGCCAATGCACCGTGGCCGATTTCACGACGGCCAGGGCCACGAATCGGGCGGCACTCACCCACCGAGAACGGCGGGAAGTAGTAGTCGAGCATGAACTTCTTCGAGTACTCGTCAATCAAACCATCGACACGCTGCTCGTCACG
>JBITAC010000101.1:0-36102 GCA_044439905.1 Phycisphaerales bacterium JB063
GACCGCGAGCACGCCGCCGCCGCGCTACGCGCCAGACATCCCTCCACGACTACTTGAACCCTGCCGCCCCCAAACCCTGCGGCACCCAAAGCCCGCGGCTTTACGGCGAGTTCCGCGAGCCGAAGCGCCGCGGGACCCCAACCCACCTCACCGACCCCATGACCACCTTCTGGACCTATGACAACCTGGCCCGCATCACGGAAGGCACATGGCGCGTCCCACCCACCGACGGCTCGGCCACGCTCCCCGCGGCGCTGAACACAGACGCCGACGACCGCCACCCCGTCCTCTGGCACGACACCCGCGACCTCAAGCCCGGGCAGTGCTACCTCGCCATCCAGGGCGAAAACTTCGACGGCCACGACTTCATCGAAAAAGCATTCGAGCAGGGCGCCGCCCTCGCGATCGTCAACCGAAAAGACGCCCCCCAAGCCCACGGCTTTGAGGGGAGCGGTAGCGACCCGAAACGCCGTGGGATCGACGCCCCAGCGAAACCTGCGACACGCCCAATCCTTGAAGTCCCCGACACCGTCGCCGCGCTGCAGGGCCTCGCCCGCGCCTACCGCGAGGTGCTCGGGCAAGGCGGGTGCAGGGTCATCGGTGTCGCCGGGTCCAACGGTAAGACGACGACCCGCCACCTGATCCACCACATCCTCACCCACGCCGGGAAGGTCGGCACGCAGAGTCCTAAAAGTTTTAACAACCACCTCGGCGTCCCCCTGACCCTCCTCGCCGCCCGCCCGTCGGACGACTTCGTCGCCTGCGAGATCGGCACCAACCACCCCGGCGAAATCGACTTTCTCAGCGCG
The DNA here is from genome assembly GCA_044439905.1 of Phycisphaerales bacterium JB063. Lineage (GTDB taxonomy): Bacteria > Planctomycetota > Phycisphaerae > Phycisphaerales > Phycisphaeraceae > JAHQVV01. The sequence continues at coordinate 810 of JBITAC010000101.1, forward strand.
ATCACCCGCCCCGACATCGCGGTCATCACCAGCATCGGGGAGGAGCACCTGGAGTTCTTTGGGGACTTGGAGGGGGTGGCGGAGGAAGAGTTTTCGATTATCCCGCATGTGGTTGATCGGGGGCACCTGGTGGCCGGTCACCTACGGAATGTGATCGGGCATGCTGGTTTGCAGCGGTTGACCGGCGACCGCGTTTCGCTCCATCATTTTTCAGATGCCGCGAATACCCCGCCACGCGAGTTGTCGCTCAATGGACTGCACAACCGGGTCAATGCCGCGATGGCGGGTGCCGTCGCCCGGCTCTGCGACGCACGGTTCCCGGACTGGTACGACGCGTTACGTAGCGCCGCCCCGCCGCCCCACCGCTGCGAGTCGATCGACTTTGGCACGTCCGTGCGTGTCATTGATGACTGCTACAACGCAAACCCCAGCAGCATGATGTCGGCCCTCGTGATGCTTGGCGATGAAGTGCGCATGCGTGGGGTGTCGAGGGGCGTCGCGATCTTGGGTGATATGTTTGAGCTGGGTGAACAGGCGGTCCAATGCCACGGCGAAGTGGGCGCGTTTGCACAGGATGTCGATTGCGAAGTCAGTCGGCTGATCGCGATCGGGCAGTATGCCTCGACGCTCGCCGATGCATTCGACCCGGATCGGAGTGTTGTCTTTGCCCAGTGGTCCGACGACCTGCCCGAACAAGTCGCGGCGCTGCTTGAGCCCGGGGATACCGTCCTGCTCAAGGCGTCACGCGGGATGCGGCTGGAACGGCTGATCCCGGCGATCGAAGCGCGATTCGGCAAACCCGCAGCCACGGCTGACAACCACGGGCTCCAATAAACACCCTACACCCTACACCCTACCCCCTACACCCTACACCTTGATCTACCTCTTCATCAACGCGCTCGAATCCAAGCTGGAGGGCTCGCTGCTCAGCTTCCTGCGGGTGTTTACGTTCATCGAGTTCCGCGCGGCGCTGGCGATGATCGTGTCGTTCTTCTTCGTCGTCCTCTCGGGCCCACGCGTGATCCGCTGGCTGGTGTCGCAGAAGATCGGCGACAACCCCGAGTTCTTCAACAAAGACATCAACGAGCTGATGAAGTCCAAGGCCAACACGCCGACGATGGGCGGGATCATGATCGTCGGTTCGGTCGCGCTGACGACGCTGCTGCTCGCGGACATCAGCCGAGAGACCGGGTTTTATGTGTGGATGGGACTGATCTGCCTGTTGGCGATGGCGGGGATCGGTGCGGCCGACGACTGGCTCAAGCTCACGACCGCGCGGCGGAAGCCCGGGTCGCGCGAGGGGCTCTACTCATGGGAGAAGTTGATCTTCCAGGTCGGCCTCGCGGCGCTGCTGGGCATCTTCATCTTCCATCACGGCACGGCAAAATTCGTCGAGTACAACACCTACAGCGATATGGCCCACACGCTCAACCTCCCCGGGCTCAAGACCTGGGTCTTTGAGGACGGCACGTGGCAGCCCTCACGCAACCTCATCACCCTGTCGGTCGGGGTCTTCGTGACGCTTACCGTCTTGTTTATCGCGGGCACGTCCAACGCCGTGAACCTCACCGACGGGATGGACGGGCTCGCCTCGGGGATTACAGTGATCGTCGCGTTTGCGTTCATGGTGCTGTGCCTGATCGCGGGCTACGAGAAAGGGAACTTTGTGTTGGCGCAGTACCTGCTCGTGCCGCACATCCCGCACGCGGACGAGCTCGCCGTCCTGGCCGGGGCGATGGCGGGGGCGTGCCTCGGGTTCTTGTGGTTCAACAGCTACCCCGCGCAGGTCTTCATGGGCGACACGGGCTCGCTCGCGCTGGGCGGGACGCTGGGCTACCTCGCGATCGTGATCCGCCAGGAGCTGCTGCTCATCATCATCGGCGGGGTCTTCTTCTTCGAAATGCTGTCGGTCATCCTGCAGGTGGGCTCGTTCAAGCTGCGTGGGGGCAAGCGTATCTTCAAGTGCGCCCCGATCCACCACCACTACCACCAGTTGGGCCTGACCGAGCAGAAGATCGTCGTGCGTTTCTGGGTGGCGACGGCGATGCTTGTCGCGATCGCGCTCGCGACGATCAAGCTGCGGTGAGGGCGCTGCCTTGGGCCCTGCTTGTATTGGTCGATTGATCCTCAGGTTGTGAATCGATGCCGGAACCGATCGCCATCCTGCCGCGACATGCCTCGGACGCCCCGCTGTTGATGGGCATCCTGAACGTGACGCCCGACAGCTTCTCCGACGGGGGCTGCTATGTGGATGTCGACGCGGCGGTGGCGCATGGCCTGGCGATGGCACGCGACGGCGCGGGCGTGATCGATGTCGGCGGTGAATCGACGCGCCCCGGCGCGCAGCGCATCGACGCGGAAGAGCAGTGCCGGCGTGTGGTGGATGTGATCGCCGCACTACGCCGGTCGCTGGATGCGCAGGGATTCCCAAACGTTGCGATCAGTATCGATACCACACGCTCGGCGGTGGCGGCTGCGGCGCTGGACGCGGGTGCGTCGATCGTGAACGATGTCTCGGCGGGGGTTGAAGACGACGCGATGCTGCCGTTGGTCGCGGGGCGCGGTGTGTCGGTCGTGCTGATGCACATGCGTGGTGAGCCGGGCACGATGCAGGCCTCGCCGAGCTACGACGACGTGGTCGCGGAGGTGCTGGGGTATCTGGAGGAGCGTGCGGCGTGTGCGCAGCGGCTGGGCATCGCGCGTGAGCGGATCGCGATCGACCCGGGCATCGGCTTTGGCAAGACGCTTGAGCACAACCTCGCACTGCTCGCGGGGCTGGACCGTTTTGTGGCGACGGGGTACGCGGTGCTGCTGGGGGCGAGCCGAAAGCGGTTTATTGCCCACCTCGCGTCCGGGGAGGAGGAGGGGGCGGTGCCGCGGGATGGTCGTGATCGGCTGGGGGGGACGGCGGCGACGAGCGTACTGGGTTACGCGGCGGGGGTGCGGGCGTTCAGGGTCCACGAAGTCTGGGCGAACCGCCAGGCCTTGGCGGTGGCGTTATCGGTGGCTCGGGCGCGCGAGAAATACTAATTTTTTCCGAACAAGTGAAGATTCTTTTTCCAGGGAGAACAGCGCTCATTAAAATGGGTAAGCGTAGTCATCAACAGGGTTTGCGAACGGTTTGGCACCGTAGGTCGGGTGTGGATTATTGGACGGGCTTGACGTGGCATATTGCGCAAGACATTGAAAACAGAAAGCTTAGGGGTGTGAAACGCCTTCGCGTGATATCTTCAAGACTGCCGAAAGTATTGGGCGATAAGACAGGTGGCGACAGTACTGCAACGCTCGGCCGGCCCCTGCCCGGCGGCCGAGACGGGCAGCCGGAGCCGCCTCGCACCGAACCCCATGCAGGCCACAACGGCCAAGCGAAGGAAGCCAACGATGAGCGACATCACCCCCATCCATCGACCCAGCCCCACGACTCTGGACGCGGTCAGCAAGACCGTCCGGCCGGACACCCCGGCGAAGGCCCACGCCCGCAAGGACGATCGCGTCGAGCTCTCCAACCACGCCCGCTTGCTGGGCAAGATCCACGAGCTGCCCGATATCCGCGAAGGTCTTGTCGAGTCTGTCAAGGCCGAGATCGAGGCGGGCCGTTACGAGACCGATGAGCGGATCGAGTCCGCGATCGAGGCGCTGGTCGAAGACCTGGCCTGACGCCGGGCCCAACACGACAACCCTGTCCGTTCAAGAGCACGCGGCCTTCGCCGCGTGTTTTTTTGCGCGCCGGCTCCGTGCGTGTGTAGCTGTGCGGTGCGTAGGCCGGGGTGTTTGCCGCGTCGTGGCGGCGCTGTTGTGGTGGTGGTGGGTTCATGGCGCGGACCGACCGCGCATCACGCGACGCGGCCGTGGTGCTTGGACGGCAACGCGCTTGCGACACCCGGCGGGATGCTGGCAGGCAGGGGCATGGGCGTTACTTACGGGTTCACGAGGTGTCGTCTCCCCTCGCGTTGGGGTCGAGGTCCGCGAGTTCGAGCGGGTCGGCAGGGATGTTGAAGTAGCTGGGCTTGACCTTGGCGCCGAGCTTGAGGTCGAGCGACGGGGCTTCGAGGTCGCCTTTGAAAGTGGCTTTGTTGCCGATGACGACGCGACGTCCGCTGAGGACTTTCTTCGCGTCGATGATGCCTTCACAGACAATCCCGCCGTGGGCTTCGATGCGTTCGGCCATGATTCGGCCCTTCTTCTTCACGGTGATCGATCCACAGGTGCGCAGCTCGATGAGCCCGGCCTTGAGCTTGTCAACGACGATATCCTCGACGATGACCGGCTTGTTGCAGCCCGGGCAGGACGTACTCTGCGCGCGACCGCCGACCTCAAACCGGTGTCGGCAGTGGTAGCACTGGACCTGGTGGGGTCCCGCGGATTTTGCTTTGCGGGCCATGCGCGCAGCGTGGTCGTGTGGATGCGAGCGTCAAGCGCAAGACAGGCAGCGCGGCCGGGGGGCCGACTGGATGTGTGTGCGCACGATCATCCGCCCCAGCCATGGGACGGCGACGGGCCCCGCTTCAGGGGAAGCGGCGCTTCAGACTCAACGCGTCTCGGGCACACGGCTTACTTCTTGCCGGACTGCCCACCCCCGCCGCTACCGCCGCTGCCGCTGTCAGACTTGGGCGACGACGCGCTGGCGGCCCCGGCCTGCTTCTGGGCCTCGGGGCCCACGGCGCACATGCCCATAAAGCTCGCGCCTTCGACGACGACCATCTTCGCCGCGGTGATGTCGCCCTTGACCACGCCGCTGCCGTTGAGCTTCACCGTGTCGCTCACGGTGACGTTGCCCTCGACTCGGCCGTCCACCGCGACCGAGCCGGCCTTGACGTCGGCGTTGCACTTGGCGTTCTTCGAGACCTGAAGCTCGCCCTTGCCCGTGATCGTCCCGTCGAACTTGCCCACGATCTTCGCGGTCGATTCGAACATCAGCTCGCCCTTGAAGTACGAGTCGGCGCCGACCACGGTGGTTTCGCTTGCTTCTGCCATGTCTGGATCTCCTGGGTACCTGCCCTTCCGGGCGTCCTATAGAACAACACCGCCCACCACTGCGGTGGGTCGGTCGGGCCAGTGTAGGGCAACCCTTGTGCGCACGACAGGTTACGCCCATACCCCCGCGGCAACGCACGGCACGGGCCGGTTTGGGTGCCCCTAGATGTCGGTTTATCAACGCTTTATGCACGACGCGCCCACGGCCACACCCCGCTGTGCGCATCCGCAAGGCCCACGGGCCAGGGGGAGTGCCCCTCTTTCCCCTCTCGGAGACCTTGCATGAAGCCCATCGTTCTTTGGATTGTTGTTGCCGGTTTGCTCGCCGCGATGGCCCTGGCCGGGGGCTGCACGCTTGATGAGATCGTGGAGGTCGATATCCCGCCCAATACGCGGGCCCACTTCCGCGACACGCTCGACGCGGATGTCCCACCGACGCTCACGCTCCGCGACGCCCGCATCCTCCGGGCCGAGGGGGATCGTCGGATGACCCGGCAGGTCGAGGCCCAGCTCGCCGACCATGCCGCGAGTAACGAGGCCTTGGATGCGGAGATCGCGGACGGTGCGTTTCTCGAGTCGCTTCTCGCGTCCAGCATCAACACGGGGGTCGAGACCGCGCTGCCCGGGCTGGCGGCGGTGCCGGGCGGCGCGATCCTGACCACACTGCTCGCGGGGGTTGGGATGTGGCTTGCTCCCCGCCCGGGCGACGCCAAGCGCCAGGCCGAGCAAGCCAAGCAGGCCGAGGACCACGGCTACGACCTGGGCCGGCAGGAGACGCTGGAGCTGTTGCAGCATCAGAAAGCGGATTAGAACTGTCGCCGCGCCCTTGTGTGACTTACGGCAACCAGCCACCCGTCCAATCCACCCCCTTCCAAGCCCACGGCTTTGACGCGAGCCCCGCGAGCGCCAACGCCGTGGGTTTTCTTAACCCTCAAAGGAACCTCGTCCGATCACGCTCGTCTGATAGTCTTCAGAGCGATTGTCACCCCCGCCCGCCCATCACGGAACCCTAAGATGCACGCCCCCACCCCCTTGCTCGCCTGCCTCCTCACCGCCGCGCTTGGTCTGCCGCTTGCTGCGTGCTCGGCCGACGATAGTCAGTCCATCAGCCGCGACGCGGACGACCCGCAGCCCGAGCCCGAAGCGCCCGACCTGCTGCCGATCACCCGGCCCGACGGCGACACCGACCTCGCGGCGCTGCCCAGTGACCCCTTCCAGCTCGGCGAAGTCGCGATCGAAGACGGCGTGCTCCTCGTCACCGTCAGCTACAGCGGCGGCGCAGCCGACCACGACTTCACGCTCTACTGGAATGGCATCACCGCCCGCAGCTTCCCGGGTCAGGTCCACTTCCAGCTCAAGCACGATGCGCATGGCGACATGGCCGAGGCCTACCTCACCCAGACGCTGCGCTTCGACCTCGGCGACCTAATCAAGCCCCTGATCATCCACCTCCACGGCCATGGCGAAGACGACCGCGCTACCGTGCAGTACGGCGAAGTGGAGTGATCAACAGGCCACCCGCCCAGGCCCACCACAACCACGTTGAGCCGACCGCCCGGCGGGCGGCGCGCGATCCAGGTGAGCACCGCACGCTGCCCGTTGGGCGGGCGGCTAAACAGCGAAGGCCGCGCCCTTGTGAGCGCGGCCTTCGGTCGTTTCAGCTTTTGTTTTCTAACTTCTGACTGCTCGCGACGCCTTCGGCTCAATACACTATCGCGACGGCGTCTTCGACGGCTTCGACCACCTGGCGGACATGGAACGGCTTCTTGAGGTAGCCATCAAACCCATTATGCAGGAGGTGCTGGGCCTGGCCGTCGGTCAGCTTGCCGGACATGGCGAGGACCTTGGTGAGCTGGAGGTCGTTGTTGGCACGGACGAGCTTGAGGACGTCTTCGCCCTTGATGTCGTCGAGGTGCATGTCCAGGAGCATGACATGCGGGCGGAACTTTTCGCACTCGATCCCGGCGGCGAAGCCGGAGTGCGCGACCTGAACCTCGTAGCCGGCCTGCTCGGCGAGGACCTTCTTGAGGACATCGACGATCTCGGATTCGCCGTCGACGATCAGCACGCGGGTCTTGCCCGACTGGAGCCCGTCGAGCGGGATGTTGTGCTGCTTCATGAAGCGGATGAGGTTGGCCATCGGGATCCGCCGGTCTTTCGAGCCGGGGATGCGGTAGCCCTTGAGCTGGCCCGAGTCGAACCACTTGCTGACGGTGCGGGGTGCAACGTTGCAGATGCTTGCGACTTCGCCGGTGGTGAGGATGTCTTTTTGTCGTGCCATGTGTGCCTCTTTTCTCGGTTTCTCCCGGCCGCACGTCCGTTGCGTGTGGCTAGAAACACCATCGACTAACCGCATCAGGCGGTTAACCGGCACAGTACGAAAAGATGACATGGGCAGGCGCAGCGCCCCGCCCGTTACGCCCGGGCCGGCCGGCCCAGTCGTCGCGGGGTGCCGCTAACTTCGTCGAATGCACGCAAAAACCTTGACTCGCGTGGGATCGGCCCCGCGTTATCGGCGGGGCCCGAGCCGGGTTACATCTTTTCGCAATCACCTACCCAAGCCGGATCATCAGCGCGATGAACTGGATCAGCGTAAGAAAAATGCAGGCACCCACCAAGCCAAAGAGCAGCAAGATGTCGCGGTCGGTCCCGGTCGTCCGCTTGATCCGCCAGACCCCGACCCCGACGGCAAGCAGGAACGTCGCCGCGATCCCGGCGAGCTGGATAATTGTGAAGGCGTCGAGGTCTTGCATGGCGGTGAACTATAGCCGAGCGACCGCCGTCCGCCTCGCCAGGATGTAACGAATCAAACGGAGTAACGCGTCGCTTATCCACCCGGGACCGCGAGGTCTTTGACTTTCTTGTTGAGCGTGTTGCGGTTGATGCCCAGGAACTTTGCGGCCTTGAGCTTGACGCCGTTGCAGTGCACGAGCGATTCACGCAGCAGTTGCCTTTCGACCTCGTTGATCACGAGGTCGTAGACCTGGCCGTCGTAGACCTGTAGCTGCTTGATCGCGTGGTCGGCGAGCTTGATGCACAAGGCCTCGACGGTTTCGTCGGCCGCGTCGCTGCGCCGCTGCTCCGCGAACAGACGTACTTGCAGCGGCAGCAGGTCGACCCCGAGCTCGTCGCCTGTTGACATCACGACCGCGCGCTCGATCGCGTTCTCCAGCTCACGCACGTTGCCGGGCCAGGGGTAACGCAGCAGCACGTTCATGACGTCCCGGCTGATGCGCTTGACGGACCGCGCGTTTTCCTGATTGAAGCGTTTGAGGAAGTGGTCGATCAGCATCGGCACATCCTCGCGACGCGAACGCAGCGGCGGGAGGTGGATCGATACGACATTGAGTCGGTAGTACAGGTCGTCACGGAACGTGCCCGCACGGACTTCCTCTTCCAGGTCCAGGTTGGTCGCGGCGATGATGCGGACGTCGGCCTTGAGGGTGTGGTGGTCGCCCACGCGTTCGAACTCACGCTCCTGAAGCACACGCAGGAGCTTGACCTGGAGCTGCGGGCTCAGCGTCCCGACCTCGTCGAGGAAGAGTGTCCCGCCGTTGGCCGCCTCGAATCGGCCGACCTTGTCGCGGACGGCACCGGTGAAGGCGCCTTTGACGTGGCCAAAGAGCTCGGACTCGAGCAGCTGGGCGGACAGCGCGCCGCAGTTGACCCGGATCAGCGGCTTGTCGCGGCGCGGCGAGTTGTAGTGGATCGCTTTGGCGATGAGCTCTTTGCCGCAGCCGGTCTCGCCGAGGATCAGGCACGTCGCGCGGGAGGAGGCGACCTGTGCGATGGTGCCCAGGACATCGACCATGGCCGGGCTCGTGCCGATGATGTTGTCGAAGCGGTAGCGCGCCCGCAGGTCGTCCGTGAGCAGCTGTTTTTCCTGCAGCCACTGGTCGCGCTCGAGCCGCATCTGCTGGTAGATGCGGATCGTCTGCGAGATCATCCCCGCGAAGATCGTGATCAGCCGGGTGTCGGCCTCGAGCGTGTCGGCATCGTTGAACGGCTTGAGCACGCCGATCGTCCCGACCGGGTGGGGCCCATTAAACACCGGCACACACAGGAAGCTCTGCGGATGGCCTTCCATGTCCGACGACTGGGTCTTATTCAAAAACTCCGGCTGCTTGGCGATGTCAGGGACAACCTCCGCCCGCCCAGTCGCGTAGACCCGGCCCGAGACGCCTTCGCCGACTGCGTACTTTCCGCGCTGCTGCTCCTGAGCCGAGAGCCCGACCGACGCGACAATCTGCAGCTGCTCGCTGGCCGGGTCCTGCAGGGTCAATACCGCGCGGTCTAGCCCGATCGCCTGGCCCAGGACGTTGATCGCTCGCTGAAACGCCTCGCTGAGTTCGTGCCCGTCGCTCAGAATCTGACTGATGCTGACGAGGATGTCTAATTCTTGTTCATTGCGATTCATGGTATGCCTATTATCCCGCCAATACGGGGTAAGGCAAGCTGAGGGGGATAAAAATGCGCACAGGCCGCGGCATGTTTGGCTTATGTACGCATTATGGGTTCATTTTTTATTGAACACGGCGAGTCAAGGACTTACCGACCCCGGCCGGGGCCGCGGGGGGCGGCCCGTGCGCACGCGGCAGGCAGCCGGTCCGAGGGTAAACGCCCGCCGATCGTCGGCGGGTGCCACCTCCGCCGGAGCCGCACCCGATGCCCCCACTGTTCGCACGAACCCCGCGACAACCCGACGCCTCCCGCGGCTCGTCCGCCGCCATCGCGACGCTGCTGGGCGATCACCTGCAGCTCAAGCGTCCCCGCCTCCGCCGGCTGTGGGACTACTACCGCAACCCCGCGCGGTCGGGCCGGCCTGACGCTGCCGTGGGTGGCCACGCCCTGGCCCAGGCCGACGGCCTGCCCGCCCGGTTGCGGTCGGTGCCCGGACGCGAGCGCGAAGTCGTCATCGAGAACGACATCGCCTGGCGGGTCGACACGATCGTGGACTTTATGTTCGGCAAGCCGCCGACGATCCGCTCGCTCGCGCCTGACCCGAAGCGGGCGGCTGCGCTGTCCGGCTTCCTCCGTGCCGTGTTCGAGGCGTCGGGCGGTTCCGGGCTGCTCCAAGACACCGCGCTGCTGGGCACGGTGTACGGCCACGTCGACCTGCTGCTCAACCTCCAGCCCATCCCCTCCGCCAACCGCGTGGACCCGTCCCACTGCGCCGCGAGCTTCAGGATCGAGCCCGTCGATGCGCAGCGCGGCGTCCCCGTCGTGGCGCAAGACGACTACCGCGCCCTGCTGGGTTACCTGGTCCTCCACACCGACGCGATGACCGGTCGATCACCTCGGCCCGGGATCCTCCGGCGGATCGGCGGTGCGATTCAAGGCGACGGAGCAGCATCAAACCTCGGGGGGATCACCCACTGGGCCGCCGACACCGTCTCGGTCTACCGGCAGGGGCGGCGCGGCGAGCCACTGCGTCTCGTGCAAACGCAACGCAACGCGCTTGGCCGTGTCCCGATCATCCATATCCAGAACCTCCCTCAGCCGCTGATGTACGAAGGCCTGAGCGAAGTCGAGCCCTTGATCCCTCTGCAGGACGAGCTCAACACCCGCCTATCCGACCGGGCCAACCGCGTCACATTCCAGGCCTTCAAGATGTACCTGGGCAAGGGCATCGAGCAGTTCACCGAGCGGCCGATCGCGCCCGGGCAGATGTGGCACACCGACAACGCCGACGCGTCGATCCAGGAGTTCGGCGGCGACTCGGCCAGCCCCTCCGAGGACACGCACATCGGCGAGGTCCGTGACGCATTGGACAAGACCTCGGGCGTCTCCCCCGTCGCGGCGGGTGTGCTGCGTGGCAAGGTCGGCAACCTCACCAGCCAGAACGCCGTGCGACTTGTCCTCATGGGCCTGCTCGCCCGCGTCGAACGCAAGCGCCTGACCTACGGCGGCGGACTCGAACGCATGTGCGAGCTCGTCCTCCACGCCGCCGACGTCCACGGCGTCCTGCCCAACACGCCCGACGAACGCAGGGTGCGGATCGACTGGCCCGACCCCGTCCCCGAGAACCGGCAGGAGCAGCTCGACATCGCCGAACGCAAGATCGCCCTGGGCGTGCCCCGCCAAACCGTGCTCAACGAACTGGGCTACGGCGAATGCGGCGCGGCGTAATCCAACAACGACCCGCCCGCACACCATCCACCTAACCACCCTACGGAAAAGGAAGACCATGACGACCACCGCGCCCCCTACACCGACCCCCGACCACGCCGCCGACGCATCGACGCCGACCCAGGACGTTACGACCGACGACGGCACGGACAAGCTCGTCCCTGTCACCGAGGCGATCCGGTATCGCCGACGTGCGCAGCAGGCCGAGCAGCGCCTGACCGACCTCGAGCGCGAGCTGGGTGAGCTTCGGTCGGCCTACGACGCGTCGCAGGAAACCATCACGGCGCTGGAGCGCCGCGAGCGCATCGATGCGCTGCTGACCCAGGCCGACACCGTCGACCTTGAAACCGCCCGGCTGCTGACAGAAGTCACGGTCGCGGGCATGGACGAGCCCGACGTCGCCGCGGCCATTGCGGACCTTCGCCGCCACAAGCCCTACCTCTTCGCCTCGGGCGGGGTGGGCCTGCCCTCCGCCATGGGGCCGCGCGACCCCGAGCAAACGAGCGACCCGGTGGTCGAAGCCGAAACCCAGGCCCGCGAAACCGGCGACCGCCGTGACCTGCTGCGGTACCTCCGCCTGCGACGCAACGCCTAACGACTAGCGGTTCCCCGTTAGACCAAGAAACGCGGTCAGTGGCCGCCGTCCCCAATCTTCAACCTCAAATCTTCATTCTGAAATCAAGGAACTCCCATGCCTTTTACCGGAAAAGCAACCTACGCCGCCGGCAGCACGCTGCCCGAACTCGTTGAAGATGTCGGCGAAATCGTCGGCATCGTCAGCCCCTACGAGACCCCCCTGCTCGACCACCTCGGCGACCCGCAGCGCAGCGCGACCTCGACCGTCCACCAGTGGCTTGAAGACACGCTGCTCCCGAACACCGACACCATCGATGACCAGTCCTTCAGCGACCCCGATGTCGATACAAGCTTCGATGTCGAGCACGGCGAACGCTTCCGCGTCGGCGACCAGGTCCAGGCCGACGGCTCACGCGAGGTGATGTTCGTCACCGGCGTGTCGAGCGACACGGTCACCGTTGTGCGTGGCTATGGCGGGACGACCGCCGAGGACCTGGCCGACAACCAGACGCTGCGCATCCTCGGCAACGCCGCGCTCGAGGGTGACGACGCCCCGGCCGCGCGGTTCACCAACCGGGTCCGCAAGAGCAACACGACGCAGATCTTTACCGCGGCGGTCGAAGTCTCCGGCTCGCAGCTCGCCGCCCAGCAGCACGCCATCGCCGACGAGATGGACTACCAGAAGCAGGAGCGCCTGCGCGAGTTGATCCGCGACCTTGAGAACTGTGTGCTCAACGGCACGCAGCCCGCCGCCGACGCGCAGGGCTCGGCCAGTGTCCGGCGAACCATGCGCGGCATCATCCCGTCTATCACGACCAACATCGACGACGCCAGCGGCGGTGACCTCACCGAGGACCTGCTCAACGAAGTCATGCGTGGCGTGTGGGACCAGTCGGCCGGGTCGATCGACACGATCGTCGTCGGCGGGTTCCAGAAACGTGCGATCAACCAATTCATCGCCTCGGCCCGCGGGTACGACGCCCGCAACACGCGCTTCCGTGACATGGTCAGCGCGTACGAAAGCGACTTCGGCGTCTGCCGGGTCGTGCTCAGCCGGTGGATGCCTGCGGACTCGGTGCTCCTGCTCGACAGCTCGCGCATCGACGTTCTGCCCCTCGCCGGGCGTAGTTTCCACTTCAAGAAACTCGCGAGCACCGGTGACGCCGAGTCGGGCCAGGTCATCGGCGAGTACACCACCGAGGTGCGTAACGAAAACGCGCACGGCCTGATCCAGAACCTCTCGACCAGCTAACCCCACGCCTCCTTTCCTCCTGCGGCCCGGCGGCGCAACGCCGCCGCCGGGTCGTTTTCGCGAGTGGTTAGGCGCTAGGGCCTGGGGCCTAGTCGGAACCACTCGAACAAACGTGGTTAGCTCAACTCCCTTCTTCCTAGGCCCTAGGCCCTAACCCCTAGACACTGCCCATGAACTTCTCCACCGATCGCGACCTCCTCGCCTACGAGCCCACGCTCTTCAACGATGTCCCGTTCGTTGCCCAGCAGCGTGTCAGTGTGGCCGACGCGGAGCTGGCCGGCACGACGGTGTTTTCGATCTCGGCAGATTTCGATGCGGCACAGGTCGCCGCCGGGTCGGTCGTGCTGATCGACCGCAAGCCGTTCGAGGTCATCCAGCGTCTCGACGAAGCGACACTCACCGTCTCGCTCCCGCGCACCGCCACGAGCGATCCAACCATCCCCGGCGAAGAGGGCACGTCACTCTCCCTGATCGCGCGCACCTTCGCGCCCCAGGCGGCGCTCGTCCGCGAAGCCCTGCTCCGTATGCTCGGCATCGACGAGAACGACCCCGACAACCCGCTCAATGAGGAATCGGTGGTCTCGCTGGGTGCGATGGCTCGGCTCGAAGCGCTGGGCACCCTCGAACGTGTTTACAGCAGCGCCGCCGCGCTCACCGGCAACAACGAGCACCACTTGATCAAGGCGAACGAGTACCGAAAACGCTTCCTGGCCACCGCCGCGCGATCACCCATCCGCATCGACACCAACGCCGACGGCCTGCCGGATGAAAAACGATACCTCGGCCTGATGCGCATGACACGCGTGTGAGACGCTTGGCCCAACGCCTAACGGGCGCGGCATTCGGGAAACATCAACAGAAGACGACGCGCCGCCCGTTGGACGGCGGCGAAAGACACTGCGTACCACGCTCCGTGACACACGTGATCCCTATGACCACCTTCAACACCCAACCCCTCTTCGCCTCTGGCCCATCGCGCACCACACCCGGCCCCGTCGAGCTGCGCACCGCGAAACAAGACGCCCCCGCCGGTGTCGGCACCACACTGCTCAGCCAGGGCAAACACGCCCGCGCGATCAGGCAGCAGGGCCAGCTTCATGCAGACAGTCCCGCCGAGCTCTACGAGTTGATGGATGCGATTGAAGACATGATCGACGGCCTGCCCTACACGTTTTGCGATGAGCACGGCCGGGCTTGGCTCAACACGGTGATGACACGCTTCGAGCCCGGCGCGGTGGTGCGTTGCGGCACGCGCGTCATGGCCGACTACGAAATCCATTACACACAGGTGCTGCCTTGACGCAATCCACCGACCCAAATCTTTTCACCCGCGTGCTGGCTCGGCAGGTCGCTGCGAGTGACGCGTTGCACGGTGTCCTGACGCATCTCTGGTGGTCGGCCCCCGCTCAGGGCGAACGCGTGGTGCAGGTCTATGCCAATGAACGGCTGCATGCGGTCACACTCGACCCCTCACATCGCGAGCTGTGGCTGGTGTTTCCCCCGGGCAGGCCGGTTCGGCTCACGCTGTGTGCAGTGGATCGCTCAGAGGCATGGGTGCCGCGCGGGGCAGACCCAGACGCCCAGGCCCCGCGCGATGGGGTGGCGGTCGAGGTGTTGCGCGACCCATCGGTGCCGGTGGGGGCACGCCTGTGTGTGACGGTCGACGATGGGGAGGCGGAGTGCGCGCCGTTGTTTGGGGCGGGCGTTGGCCGTAGCGGGTTTGGCGGCGTGTTTGGTTTTGGCGGGTTTGGGATGGATGCCGCAGCGTGCCCCGGCCTCGGGCTTGGGGAGCTTGGCCTCGGCCCGCTCGGCGCAGACGGGGAGGCCTGGCGGTGGTGCCGCGACGACTTGTCCGCCGGGCCGCACCAACTCGGGCTGGCATTGTCGGACTCAACCGGGGGTTTCGTCGCCCAAGCGCAGGATGTCGCGTTTGAGATCGATCGGCTCCCCGCGCCGCCCGCCGGCCTCCGGGTCGATGACACGCTGATGCTTTCCTGGTCCTGACCGATTCCTTTACCGAGCCCTACGCGATGCCCGAGATTTTTCCCGACGATACAACCCTGCTGGCCCAGAGCGAAGACGCCACGACCGGTGTGCCCTACATCGCGACGGGTGCTTCGCCGTACTTCGTCGAGTTTCGACGGATGCTTCACCGGTTGCTGCGTGCGAGTGAGCGGGCGAACGACCTGCGTGTCTACCACGCGGGCGGTCGGCTGATCGGTGTGCGCAGCGGGCGGTGTTTCGTAGGCCAGCAGGCGCGCTCCGTCGCGGCCCTGGAGCCCCTCGAACTGGACGCGGACGATACGACGCACATTTACCTGGATACGGATGGCGTCGTACAGCTGAGTACGGCTGGGCTGCCAGCCGACCGTGCAACGTTTATCCCCCTGGCTCAGGCGGTGACCGACGCCAACACCGTCGTGTCTCTGGTCGACCTGCGTGGGGAGGCGATCCTCCAGGCCCAGACGGCTGCGCTCGCGGGGATCACGGCCACCGCGGAGCAGATCAGTCTCGCGCTCGACGGGGCATCAACCGCCGTGACCGCAGAGAACCTCAACACGCTCACCGCGGGCTCCGAAAGCAACGCGGACGCGCTGCACCGGCACACCGATACGGTGCAGGATGTCGATGGCGAAGCGGTCGTCGCACTCACGAACCTGAGCGCCGATCCGGAGGCGGCCGTTGCGCTTGGTTTTTTGCTGCCGAACCTTCTGCCCGATGCGGTGCGCCTGGTTGTCGATCCCGCGGCCGGCGCGCTTGCCCAGCGGCACCTCGGCGTGACACGGAGCTTGGTCGGGAGCGCGACGCTGCAGCATGGCGTTGACGGTGCGATCCCTGTCGGTGTCACCACGCAACTGGTTGGTGTTGTGCCGATCGCAGGCGAGGTCGTTGCGGTGGTGTTGTCGTGCGGGGCGAATACGGAGTCGGATGTCTCGGCCGATGGCATCAGCGCGGGTGTCAGGGTCAACGGTAACGCCTTGACCACGACGGACCCCGCGCTGACTTCGGCCGACGGTGCCGGGTTTGCGAGTACCGACCAGGCCGCGGGGACTGCGGCGGCGATTGATGCCGGCGGGGTCGCCACCGTGGCACGCGGGGACATCGTCACGGTGCAGTGGACCTACAACCCAACGGGCACAGTGACTCAGCCGCCCCGTGATGCCGCTGTGTTGGTGGTCATCCGTGCCGCACAGCCCGAGTGACCCGCTGTCGATCGCATCCCCAAGCACAAGGAAACACGATGACACCAAGTGAGTTGACGCATGAACAGGTTGAGCAGCTCGTCAACACGCGCGACGACGCGACGGGCCTGCTCTATCCCCCGGCCGGTCTCCAGCCGTACCACGATTGGCTGATCCAGACGCTCCACCGTCTGGCCGCGAGCAGCGCCGCCGACCTGCGTGTGAGCGGAAGCGCATCGGCCGCGACGGATTGCTGTGTGTCGCCAGGGCGTGCATCGCTCGATGGGACGGCGGTTTCGTACCCGGGCGAGACGCTCGAGTTGGGCAGCTACAACAACGATACCGCGCTGGTCTGGCTTGAGGAGGATGCGGGCGAAGCGTCTGTGCAGGTGGCCGACGCGGCGACGGGTTGGCCCGCCGGTGTCCACCTCAAACTCGCGGAGGTCACCCTCGCGGGCGGCGCCATCACCGAGATTCTTGACCGACGCTTTGAGACGGTGTTCAAAGTCTGATGGCGAAATCTCACGCTCATCAGCGCACGAATCCCTCTTCCAACGCCTTGCCATGATTTACAAACACACCGATTTTCAGGTGCCGGACTTCGGCGAACTGACACACCCGCCCCGCGAAGCATTGGGCTATCGTGATGCGCTGCTGTCGCGGTCGCCCGAGGCGTATTGGCCGATGGGCGAGGCGTCCGAGACGCTGCTTGGCGACCTGGCGGGCGGTCACACGCTGGCGTTGTCCGGCGAATACACGCTTGGCCAGGGCCCCGCGTCGCCCTCGGCGGATGACGGCGCGGTTCGTCTTTTCAATGGCAAGGCGCAGGCGGCGGGTGCGGTCCTGCCCACAGCCGACGACGCCGCGTTTTCGCTGGTGTTCTGGATCCGCCGACGGGTCCCATATGCGGCAGGCCGATTCATGAGTCAATACGCCGACGGTGTGCCCGGGCGGACCTCGGTGACGCTCCGCGGCGATGGTCGGCTTCGGCTTTCCGTGCTCGGTGACACGGTCTTTCATTCCACGATCGCGCCGGTCGACCAGTGGACCCATGCAGTCCTGGCCCGCGATGATTCGGGCAATGCCTGCTGGTATGTCAACGGCGAGTTGGACACCACGATCACGGGCCAGTCACGGGCGGTCGCCGATGTGCCCTTCATTCTCGGCCTCAATGAAGAGTCGCCGATCGACGTCGAGCTCGATGAGGTTGCGGTATTCCATGCTGCGCTGTCGTCGGCCGAGGTCGCCTGGCTTTACCGCGTCGCGATTGATCAACCCGTACCGGCTCTCGAAGGATAACGATGCCGACAACCCTTGAACAAACTGTACTGGCGGGCCACCCCGACGGTGGGGCCGGCTCGGTGGGACTCCGCGCGGCGATGACCGAGGGCTATGGCGGATGCTATCTGTCGCACACCCTCGAAACGCCGCCGGCGGTCTTGCACGCCCGCGCTCTTTGTGCGCCGGGGGAGGTGTCGGGCGGGTCGGCTCACCTGATGGGCGGCTGGTCCGTGGCGGGGGCGGCGTGTTGGTCGGTCGTGTTTGATGCCGATCTGCGACGCGTTTGGTTGGAGGTGCCCGGGGCGGTGGCCTTGGAGGCACAACTGCCCGCCGCGCTTGGCTGGCACACGATCGAGGTGAAGCTCAATACGGCCGAGGGGTCGGCCTCGCTCATCATCAACGGCCTAGTCGCGGGGGCGCTGAGTGGCATCAGCATCGACGGTACACAAGTCGCGTGGCTTGGCGTACAGGCGAAATCGAGTGCGATGGTCGGCTCGATCGATCTGGACGATTGGGTCATCGCGGATGTGCCGATCGGGCCCCGGCTGGTTGCGCCGACGCAAAGCCATGCGGGCGACCCGTCGCGTTGGCTGGTGGTCTACAACGCAGACCACGGCGACGCAGCCGCATGGGCGGAGCAGTATCGCGCGGTGCGCGGCGTGCCATACGCGAACCTTTGTGGCTTGTCGCTTCCGCTGGCCGAGACGATCACATCGCTGCAATATGACGCGCTGCGTGATGCGGTGCTGGGGTACTTGTCCGACAACGGTTTGGCTGAACAGGTCGTGGGTGTGTTACTGGGCCTGGGTGTGCCGGGCTATGCCGAAACCTCGGGTCTGGGCGGGGTGACGGCTGTATCGTCGTTGCTGCATACGGACGCATCGGGTGATGCCCTGTCCCTCAATGCGCTGCATCGTGACCCGCCGACGGAGCGGCCCACGGCCGACCTGTTGCCGGGCCTACGCTTTACGGGCCGGATCGACGGTGCGTCACTCGAAGAGGCACACGCGCTGGTCGATCGTGCGACCGCCTTGATGGATGGGCCGCCGGTTGCGGGCCTGGGTGGGACACTTTGGCTCGATCCTGTTCCGGAGGATGCCGAGCTGAACCCGCTCTACACCGGGCCGATGTCTGCGTGGGTCGATGGGCCGCTGCCTTCGAAGTTGCGCCTCCCGATTGCGTTAGCGGGAGATGCAGGACACGACACGATTCATGACGACTTTGCGTTTTGGGGTTGGGGGCAGGCCTCGGTCCCGCCGGGGTTCTTTGGTTCGCCTGGGGGGCGTCGGGGTGTCTGTGTGCAGTTGGAAAGTGCGAGCCCCGCGGCGAACCAGCAGCGTTCGAGCAGCGCGACGCATTGGCTTCGTCAGGCGGTGGACGCGGGTTATGCTGCGGCGTCGGCGTCGAGTCGTCCTTACACCTTGAGCGCGTTGCCCCAGCCGAGCGTCTTCTTTGAGGCGCTGCGGCTGGGCTGGACGCTCGCTGAGGCGTGGCTGGTGTGTCAGCCGTTCTTGCGTAACGGGATGCAGATGCTCGGGGACCCGCTGCTGACGATCCAGACGCCGCGTGCGGGGTTTGATGTCTACGGCCCGGCCGCGGGGCTGGAGGCGGTTGACACGGCATCGCCGACGATGCGTCTGCCCGAGACTTCGGAAGGTGTGTCTTTAGCGGGCGTTTTGGCACCGGCTGATGACGAGTCTTCGTTGTATCTCGTGCGGCGGGTGGACGGCCGGGGGCGGTGCGACGGCGGGACATCGACGCTGCGGCTTCAGCGTGTCGGGGGCCGTGCTGCCACCCCGCCCGTGTTGCCGGCCTGGCCCGATGTTGCGGGTTGGCCTGTGCGTGTGATCGCTGGCGAAGTACAAGCCGTCGCTCTATGGGCGTCGGTTTCGGCGCTGCGCGACATCGTTCGGGTTGAGGTCGAAGCCGATGGGGGTGCCGGGGAAGAGGTCGTCTGGTCGGGTGAACCAGTCGGCGGCCTTGCCCATGTTTCGGCTGTGTTTGAGGTTCCCGAAGGGGCGCTGCGTGTTCGGTGGCGTATGCATCATGCGGACGGGGCGCAGGGTGTTTCGCCGTGGTCGGCTGCGCTGATCGAGCCGCCTTTGTCTGAGTTCGGCTTCCCAACTTTTGAGGTGAATTGATGAGTCGGTTTGTGACCGCGACGCCTGTCCCGCTTGCTTCGGCCGCGCCTGTGTCGCGGCCGGTCGTGCTGATCGATGGGGTCCCCGAGCCGGGTCTTTATGCCGTCGAGTTTGATGCTGCGGCCCCGCTTGATGCGCGGTCGGCTCGGCTGGGTGTTTCGCAAGAGCTCTGGTCAGCGCGTCGGATGCTGTTCAATCGGCCTGCGACGCTTGCGGTCCCGCATGGGTTGACGGATGGCGCGTCGCGCTTTGAGGTCTTGGCGCATGGCGTCCTGCGGATGCCCGCGCATCGTCGGCGTTCGGGCGTGGATGAGCGTGTGCTGGAACTGGTCGATGATTGGGCGCTACGGATGGAGCGGCCGATCGGACTGGTCTGGGCCTGGGGCTCGCAGGGGTTGGAGCAGGTGCTTGATGGCCGGCTTGGCCTGGGGGCGTTGGCGAACCGATCGCGGGACCGGCATGTCGTCGATGGGCGGGCGGTCTATCTATTGGAGGACTCGGGTGAGCCGTGGACGCTTGGCGATGCGGTTGACACGCTGGCTGCGTTTGCGGATTTGCCGCTGGATACCACGATGTTGGGCGATGCGTTTCGCCGGCGCCGGCTGGCTGTGACGCTGGATCTGACACAGCCGGTGGGTGATGTGCTGCGTCGTCTGCTGGGCTCGGCGTCTTGCATGGTGCGGTGTGAGCGTTTGCGTGTGGGGCAGGTGATTCGGGTGGCACAGGCGGTGCTGCCGGCGTCGGCGGGTCGGCGGTTCTGGTTGCCCTGGGGCGGTAGCGATGCGGGCGGCACACGGGTCAGTCGGGTGTCGCTGACAGAGGAGGTTACGCCCTCTCGGCGGTGGGTTTTGCGTGGCGCGCGGCCGAGGGTCGAGTCGACGTTTACCCTCGTGCCCGGCTGGGACCCGTCGCTCGCGGGCGAGGCGGATGCGGCGTATGGGCGATCCACCAGCAGCGATTTTGCGTTGTATGGCCCGGTGTTTCGGCGGTGGGTGCTCAATGAGGACGGCGCCTTTTCGTCGGCCCCGTATCTGTCGGGTGCGGCGTTTGATCTCGCCGGGCTGTTTGATGACCCGCGTGTGGTGGCGACCCCGATCCGTTTTGAGCGGTGTCTGACACGGGATGATTCGGGCCGTGCGATCGAGCCGGTGGTCGAGGTCAGTACAGACGGCGGCGCAGCATGGGTGCGTTATGCGGGCTCGGCTTCGCTGTTGCTCGACCGTGCGGGGGTGTTGCTGGAGGATGCGGTTTTGCCGCCGGCGGTGTTGTCGGCGGGGCAGTCGGGCTTGCTTCGCGTGCGGGTGACGGCGACGCTGCGTTCGCCGGTCGCGTTGGAGCAGGCGCGTTGGCGGGGCAATCCTTTTACGGGGGCGGGGCCTGACCGTGTGATCGAGCGGGGCGATGCGTATCGCTGGCAGCGTGTGGACGGCGCGAGCATCCATGCGGGTGCGATCGACCTGGGCGAGTTGTCGGCGGACGAGGTGGATGATCGGCCGGGGTTGTTGACGGATTTGCTGGAGCAGATGTCGGGGGATCCGGGCGCGGGTGTGTCGGGTGAGGTTGTGTTGCTCGGTGCCTGGCCGACGGTGGGTGTGGGTGATCGGGTGTTGGACCTGGGCGGGGCGGGGGTTGGGGCGGGTGGTGTACCGACCGCGATCGAGGAGGACACTGCGGTGGTGGCGGGTTTGCGCGTTCGGTATGGGGTGGAGGAGGGTGGGCCGACGACGCGGTTGGTGCTTGGGGTTGGGTGAGGTTCGATGTGTGATGTGTGATGTGTGTTTTGGGTTGGGGTGGGGATCCCCCGGCGTTGGCGCTCGTGGAACGCGCGTCCAAGCCGTGGGCTTGTGTTCTCATTTGTGTTTTCTGTTCTTTTGATTTTGTTTGTCTGTGTAGGAGTTAGTGTGATGCCGATGGAGTCGTTGGAATCGTTGACGCAGTTTGGTGTGGCGGGTTTGATGGGTGTGTTGTGGACGTGGGAGCGTTGGTTTTCGCGTCGTCGAGAGACGGAGTTGACCGAGGCGCACCGTCGGCTGATGGCGCAGCGGGAGGAGCTTGAGGCGCTGGTGTTGCTGGTGCGTCAGAACACGGAGGCGATCGAGCGGTTTGGTCTGGCGCAGCAACGGGTGGGCGAGTTGCTGGAGAAGCTGCGTGAGGAGGCGCAGGACCGGCGGGCGGCGTAGCGTGAGGTGTGCCGGGGGGTTGGCTTAATAAAACCGCCCCGCGAATCCGAGGACTCAGCGGGGCAGCTTCCGGGGGCGTGGTTTTGCGATGCGTTATTGATTATATCGGTGGACGCTGTCTTGTGGGGACAGCTTTTTTAGTTTTTTTGATTTATCGGAATGGGGGGCTTGGCGGGGGCTTGTTGCGGGGGCGGGCGGGACGTATGCTCGGATGATGCAGTATGTGATGCGGATAGTGGTTGCCGGGGTGCTGCTTGGGGTGGCGTGCGTTGGTTGTGCGCCCAAGGGTGAGGCGATCGATCCGAACACCCGGCTGCCGCGGCCTGGGGCGGGGGATGGTCCGGGCCGGGCGGCGTTGCCGGCCTGGTTCCCGCGGGCGGTGGATGTGCGGGTGCACCCGGCGACGCGGTACGTGGTGGACCACGACGAGCTGATTTTGGAGGCGCGTGTGGAGCTTCTGGATCAGTCGGGGGAGCCGATCAAGGACGTCGGGCGGTTTGTGTGTGAGCTAGGCGCGGTGGGTGAGGATGGTGCGGTGGCGGTGGTGGAGGGTCGGCCACGCGTGATCCATTTTGAGTTGGATGTGCTGTCGGCGGAGGACCACGCGGAGTACTGGGACCCGATCGCGCGGTCGTATGTGCTGCCGTTGCGTGTGGGCGAGGTGGATGCGGACATGGCGGGCGGGGTGTCTCGGCTGTGGGTGACGTTTGAGCCGGCCTGGCCCGGGGCGGGTGTGGTGCCGGATGGGGAGTCGGATCGTGGCCCGGTGGATGTGCGGGTGGATTGGTGAGTGGCGCGGGAGTTGGGAGTTGGGGTTTTGAAGTTGGTGTGTTGGTGGTCGATCCCACGGTATTGCTTTCGCAAAACCGTGGGCATGTTTTTGTTTTGATTCCCTATTCCCAATCCCCAGATCCTAACTCCCAGCTCCCACCCGGTAGTCCAGCAGGACATCGTCTTCGATGCGTTCGATGCTGTGCAGGGTCAGTGCGGTGGCGTCTTTGATCTTGTCGCGGTTGAAGCCGGTGACGGCGTTGAGGGCGTTGTCGTCGCCCAGGAGTTTGGGGGCGATGAAGACGAGGAGCTGGTCGACGAGGTTTTGTTTGAGCAGTGAGCCGACGAGGCCCGCGCCGCCTTCGACGAGGACGTTGGTCGCGTCGTGGGCGGCGACGAGGTGTTTGAGCAGCGGCGCGAGGTCGAGGTGCTGGTCGGGGAGTTGGGGGAGCGGGACGATCTCGAGGCCGTGGTCGCGGTAGTCGTGGATGCGTTTGGCGGGGCCGTCGATGAGGTGCTGGTCGACGGCGAAGGTGATGGGCGGGTCGTCGGGTTCGCTGGCGAGGGTGAGCTGGGTTTGCGGGGGTGTTCGGAGTTCCGGGTCGAGCACGACCCGCCGGGCGGTGCGTAGGACTTCGACATCGCGTGCGGTGAGCTTGGGGTCGTCGGCGAGGACGGTGCCGACACCGACCATGATGGCGTCGACGCGGGCGCGGAGCTGGTGGACGCGTTTGCGTGAGGCGGGGCTGCTGATCCATCGGCTGTCGCCGGTGTGTGCGGCGATTCGGCCGTCGAGGGTGGAGGCCCACTTGACGATGACCCAGGGCAGGCCGGTGGCGATGCGTTTGAGGTAGGGTGCGTTGATGGCGCGGGCCTTGGCTTCGCAGACACCGCAGACGACTTCGATGCCCGCTTCGCGCAGGCGGTCGAGCCCACGGCCGGCGACGCGTTCGAAGGGGTCGGCCATGGCGACGACGGCGCGGGCGATGTGGGCCTCGACGAGCGCATCGGCGCAGGGGGGGGTCTTGCCGAAGTGGCTGCACGGCTCGAGCGTGACGTAGCACGTCGCGCCGGCGGGGTCTTCGCCGCGCTCGCGTGCGTCGGCGAGGGCGACGGCCTCGGCGTGCGGCCCGCCGAAGGGCGCGGTGTAGCCCCGGCCGATCTCCTGCCCGTGCTTGACCAGCACGCAGCCGACCATCGGGTTGGGCTCGACGCGGCCGCGGCCTTGCTCGGCGAGCGCGAGCGCCTGCCACATCCACGCCTCGTCTTGTGGGTTTGGCTGCCGATTCGCCTGGGTCATCGGGCCCTTCTCCTGCCCATTTGTGAGAAATCGCAACGAACCAATGCACTTCGGGCGTGTGCCATCATAAGATATCCATGCGTGGCCTACCGGATCGTGTTTCCTTTGTCGGCCGATCGTCGCCGTACTCTCGGAGCCCTCTCATGAAAAAACTTCTTGCTGTCGTCGTTGTCCTCGTCGTGCTGGTTGCGATCGCCGGGGTCGCGGTGTTTGTGTACATGGACAGCATCGCGACGACCGCGGTGAAGAAGGCGATGGCCTACGCGACGCAGTGCGAGGTCGAGGTTGGGCAGGTCGACGTCAAGCCGATGGCCGGCGAGGCCGTGATCTCCGATCTGGACATCAAGAACCCCACCGACTTCCAGTCCATCCACGAGAGCTTCCTCAAGCTCGAGACCGGCGAGGCGGGCGTGTCGCTAGGCACGCTGCGCAGCGATAGGGTCGAGGTGCCCAAGGTCGTGATCGACGGCGTCGAGCTCTCACTCATCGGGCGCGACGGCAAGACGAACTACGAGACAATCCTCGAGTCGCTCAAGCGGTTGCAGGGCGAAGAAGCGCCCGACGACACTGCGGCGGATGGCAAGGAGTTCATCATCCGCACCGTCGAGATCACGAACGTCAAGGTCTATGTCGATATGGATGAAGACCCGGCGACAGGTTTGCTGCCCGTGCAGTTCGACGAGCCGATTACGCTCAAGCCGATCACGCTGACCGACGTCGGCAAGGGCGGCGTGCCGTTGTCGCAGATCTCGGCGGACCTGATCACGGACATCCTGGTGCAGGTCGTTGCGCAGCTGGGCAACCAGCTTGGCGACCGCGTGCTGAGCGGATTGACCAGCGGGCTCACGGGCATCCTCGGCGAGGACGCGTTGCAGGGCCAGCTCACCGCGATCACCAGCGCGCTCGGGCTCGAGAGCATCGACGTCGGCAACCAGCTCGGCCGGGCGGCGGAGCTGGGCACGGCCGTGTTCGAGGGGCTTGGCGACGGGGCGGGCCAAGCCGTGGAAGGCGCACGCGACGCGATCGGCGGCGCGATCGATGGCGTCCTCGGCGGCGGCGATGACGATGATGAAGAAGGCGGCAGCGTTGGCGATAACCTACGCGGTATCCTCGGCGGGGACGACGAGTAATCCCCCGCCCTACCGGACCGACCCTATCCTCAAAATCATATTTGCGCTCATCCCCCCCAGGTCACCGCGTGGTGCAGGGCCCCTAAACCCGTCAACAGGCACCTGCGCGGCCATATGGCTTGCGCATCGATCAGGGCGTCGCGTTGGCATCGTCGGCGGGTGCGGGCCAACACAGGTCGGTGACAACCGGGGCGTGGTCGGAACGCTTGATCATCTCGAGCGAGTACACCCATCGCGAGTGGACGCAGGAGTCGGCGAGTTGTGGGCCCAGGAAGATAAAGTCCACGCGCGGCTCGTCGATCAACGTGTCGTCGGGCCAGTGCTCAGCGGTCGAGTCGGTATAGCCCGCGTCAAAGAGAGACTGGACGATGTCGGTGTAGGAGACATCCGGGTCGTTTAGGTCCCATCGCCAGCGGTCGAGTTCGCGGTGAGCCTGCTCACTGTACATGGGTAAGTCGTCGGTTGACAGAGCGTTGAAGTCGCCGAGGATGACGACGGGTCGGCCGTGCTCGCGTGAGTCTTGTGCGAGTTCGAGCGCGGCGTCGATCTCATGCATGCGCCGCGCTTCATCTTTGAAGGGCCAGAGGTGGACGACGACATAGTCGACCCCGCCGGTCCGGCAGCGCATGACGCCGTGGTGCAGGCCGTCGGTCTGCCGGTCGAGGACCTCGATGGGCCAGCGCGACGTGAGCGCGGTCGGGTACCCGTTGGGCTTGAGGATGACGGCGTGTTCGTGTCCCCAGGCCTGCGCGAGCTGGGTGAGTGTTTCGGGCGTGTAGCCGTTCATCTCCTGGAGCGAGACGACGTCGGGTGTCTGCGCGGCGAGCCAGTCGGTGATGCGTTGCTTGCGTTCCTGGCCGGGGTAGTACGGGTCGCCGACCTTGTAGCTGCCAAACGCGACGAGGATGTTGTAGGTGACGATGCGGAGGGTGCCCGGCTCGCGGGGCTCGGCGATGTCTTCGGGTGGTGCTGCGTCGTCGGCGTACGCTTTGGGTTCGACGGCCGAGCACACGGCGAGGGCGAGGGCGAGCAAGGTCAAGGCGCATCGGCGAAGTCGCGGTGGGCGCGTTTGAGGCATCGTCCGTTTCCTGCGGTTTTGAGGGGTTTGGGGGGGTGATGGGCCCGGCCGGCGGCGCTGCTTACCAGAGCCAGATCTGCCCGGTGACGATGACGCGTTCCTCGACATTGTCTCGGCCGGTGAGTTCGACCGATCCGTCGCCGCGTCCGAGGGGGTTGGTGCGGGAATCGTTGGCGCCGTAGGTGCCCTTGCCGCTGTGCCAGTCGTTGGTGGTGTTGCCGCCCCAGATGATGCTGCGGTGTGAGGCGACGTAGGTATCGGAGGAGGAGTCGTCGAGGCCCTCGGCGAAGATCTCCTCGCCGCGCGGGTCGATGTAGGCGATCGGGAAGGTGGCGTTGCCCATCCACATGTAGCCGGACCAGACGCGGATGGGGGTTTCGTTGTCGGTGTAGGCGTAGGTCCAGTTGGCGAAGGTGCCGCTGATGAAGGGCGAGTAGCCGATCTCTTCGCGTTGGCCTTCGGTGGCGAGGACGGGGCAGACCATGATGTCGGGTGTGCCCATGTAGTCGCGGCCGACCAGGTCGTAGATGTTGCGTCCGGTGTCTTTTTGTTCCTGGGTGTAGCGGGCGTAGCTGAAGTTGCCGGCGTCGTGCGGGGCGAACTCGCCGTCGTTGTCGGTGGCGAAGCCGGTGTGTGCGGTGAACTGCTGCCGCATCTGGGTGACGCACTGTGTCTCGCGTGCGGCGTAGCGCGCGGCGCCCAGGGCGGGGAGGAGGATGGCGATAAGCAGTGCGATGATGGAGATCACGACGAGCAGTTCGATGAGTGTGAAGGCGCGGTTTCGCATGATCGGTTCCAGAGGGGTTGGGGTGAGGTGGGAGAAGGGTTTGAAACCGGGTGGCCGGCAGCGTGGCCGAACACCCGGGAAGGAGGAGCGTGTGGGTCGGATTAGCGACGACGCCGGAGGATGGCGAGTCCGCCGAGGCCGAGCAGCGCGAGCGAGCCGGGCTCGGGGACGACGTCGCCGTCGATGATGAGGGTGGGTCGTGCGGCTTCGCCGTCGGCACCGTCGTACTCGGAGGAGGCCATGAAGAGCCCGCCGCCGCCCGCGAGGCCGAGGGACTGGAAGAGGAAGCCGTAGTTGGCTTCGCCGTCGGCCCACGCCTGGACGATGGAGGTGACGTCGAAGGTGAGGACCGCGCCTTGGGGGATGATGTCGTCGGTGGCGAAGGCGTTGGAGTCGGCGACGGCGATCGATGCCGCCTCGACGTCATCGAGATCGATCTGCGGGGTTGCGCCGCCGGCCCATGGCGCGGAGCCGTAGGTGTCGGTCTCTTCCCAGGCGACGAGCATCTGGTGCACGGCGTTGGTTTCGCCGTCGGAGAAGGTGATGTCGCTGGGGACGGTGAGCTGCAGGGTGGCGCTGTTGATGGTGCCGCCGGGGACGAGCATGTTCTCGAGGCCGACGAACTGGAGGAGGCCTTGCTGGTTCGCGCCGGACCACAGCGCGGTGCGGATGTAGGTGGACTCGGGGAAGCCGGCGTTTTCGCCGCCGGTGGAGCGTTCGCTGAACCAGGTGTCCTGCGTGCCGGCGTAGCCGTTGAGCCCTTCGCGGACGGTGAGGGTGTCGGCTTGTGCGGCGGATGCGGCGAGGAGCGTGGCGGTTGTGATCGCGGTCGCGGACAGGGTTGCAAACAGTTTCATCTTGAGGCCTCCAGTCGTGGGATCAAAGGGTTACGCGAGAAACATTCCCGCATGGATAAATGGATTCAGCGGCGACGGTGCAGCATCGCAAGTGCGCCGGGGACGATGATGGCGCCGACGCCGGGTTCGGGGACAGGCCCGTAGCGTTCATCGAAGTCGATGGTGATCGTGTATGCGGCGTCACCATCGCCGACGGTGTCGGCCCCCCCTTCATATTCGTCGAGCAGTGTCAGGGGGTGATTCGCGTCGGGTTCAAACTCGGCGAATTCGTCGAGGGTGGGCGAGTAGGTCTGGACGACGATCTCGCCGGTGTCGGGGTCGAAGGTGAGCAGCTTCATCCACCCGTCGCCGCCGTTGGGTCGGCGGGAGTAGTCGACCTGCATCTGGTAGACGGGGTTGCCCTCGTCGTTGGTGGAGACGAGGAGCCGTTCGCCGGCGTAGTGGCCGTTGAAGGTCATGAAGATCTGGTCGTTTTCGCTGACGAATTCCTGCCAGATGTCTTCGCCGCTGTTGCGTCCTTCCCCGCCGGTGTAGGGCCGGGTGACGCGTTGGACGGTGGTGGGCGAGGCGTCGGTGAATCCGACGTTGCGGTTGTCGTTGAGGTAGACGTGGGTGGTGAGGATCGTTGGGAGGCCCTGGTTTTCGGGCAGGTCGAGCACGCTTTGCCCCCAGGCCAGTGCGTGGTCGGGCGCGTCGTACTCGAGGGTGATGTGGAGGAAGGTGCGTCCGCCGGCCTCGAAGCGTTGCCAGGTGCTTCGGCCGTTGTCGCTGGCGCCGCCGAACCAAGCGGCGTCCTGGTGGCGGTCGGGCCCGAAGTGTTCGATGAACGCGGTGTCCCCGCCGAACGCCTGCCCCTGGTCCCACTCGTGGTTGCCAAACGCGACGGACCACGGCACGCCGGTGGGGTCCAGCAGCGACATCGCGTGGTCGGCACGGTCCCACTCGGCGGGATGGTCGTGCTCGACGATGTCGCCGACGTGGGTCACGAAACGGATGTTGTGCGACTGCGCGTGGTCGGCGATCCACTGGGTCTGCGCGGTGAAGTTCTGGGTCAGCGTGTCATTGACGACGTAGCTCTGGGTGTCGCCGAGCACCACGAGCATGAACGGGTCCTCGGCGAAGGCGCAGGGCGCGAGTGCCGAGGCGATGAGTAGTGCGGTGTTCATACGTCGATTCATGGCTTCTCTTTTCCTGTGTTGGGCGCTGAACTAATCGCTCACGACGAGGTAGGTCACTTCGAGCGCGGGTCGCAAGGCGGGGTTGGCGGTGTACTCGGAGCTGGCGACAAAGATCGAGTCGCCCTCCCCGTTGGCGTTGGGTGAGCCGGGCTGCGGGCCCATCGACTGGAGCAGCAGGCCGAGGTTCTCTTCGCCTTTGGCCCATCGTGCGGCGGGTGCGGTGACATCGAGTTCGATGCGCGTGTTGGCGGGGATGATGCGGTCGGGCGCTTGCAGCGCGAGGGGCTGGCAGTCGGCGACGGGCTGGGCCGAGGCCTCGCGCCCGTCGGTGTCGACTTGTGGGGTCGGGCCCCCGGCCCACGGTGCGCTGGCGTAGCGGTCGTTCTCGGCCCAGCGCGTCTGCAGGGTGTAGACCGCGAAGGGGTCGCCCTGGGGCGAGACGCTGCCGAAGGAGTCGGTGATATCGCCCGGGTTGTGCAGGACGAGCGTGGCCTGTTCGACCTGCGCGCCGCTGGGGACCTGGGTGGCTGCGTTACCAAAGAGGTTGTCGAAACGCACGAGCGCCTGCTGGTTGACGCCCGACCACTGGCCGATGCGGAGGTAGGTGCCCTGCGCAAAGCCGAGGTGCTCAGCGGGGTCTTGTCGCACGCTGAACCAGGTGTCGGCCGTGCCGCGGTAGCCGTTCTCCCCCTCGCGGAAGACGAGCGTTCGCCGGGAGATCGTCGGGAGCATCGCCCGGGTCGAGGCGGTCTGGTAGCGATCGACATCGAACGGGATCGCCGTGGGCTGGCCCCCCGCCTCGATGCGGAAGGCGTCGAGCACGCCCGCGCGGGTGGCCCGGCCGGCGGGGTCGGCGGTGGTGTCGGGTGCGTAGAGGTCGACTTCGCCGCGGAAGACCTGGAGCTGGGTGACCCCGCCGACGACTTCGACGCCGAAGGTCGTATCACGGTCAACGATGCGCTGGTGCGCGGTCGTGAGTGTGAAGCCGTTCTCCCAGGGCGCGGACTGGACGACGGCCCGGCCTGCTTCGAGCTGGATGCCCCAGCCGTCTTTGATGCTGAATACGCAAGGCCCGGTGAGTACGACGCGTGCCCCGCCGTCGAAGCGGACGGTGACTTCGCCCTCTGCGAGCCGGATTGTGCCGTTGGGCAGGCGATCGCCCCGGCTGCCCGCCCAGTGGGGCTGTGCTTCCCACACGCCCCCGCGGTTGTCTTCGATCACGGCCGAGGCATCGGCGGTCGCTTGATGCTGCGGCGGCGTCGGCTGCGGTGTCGGGGTGTTGGGTTTGAGCAGCACCACCACCGCGACCATCGCCGCGGCCAGCACTGCCGCCCCCACCGCCCACCGCGGGATAACGATCGCCCGGGGCCCGGCGTCGCTTGGCTCGATGCGTCGGCCTTCCGCCCTCGGCTTGGGCCTGGCCGGCCGGGGCGCCTGCCAGGTCACGGGCTCCGCCTGCGCCGACTGCTCCATCAAGAGCAAAGAACGCAGCAGCTCCGCCTCCGTGTCGATCGTCAGCGCGACGGTTGCCTGCCGGGCGACTTCGCGCAGCAGGTACTGCTCATTCGCGATCAGCGCGAAACGCGCCGCGTGGGCCGGGTCCGACGCGAGCCAGGCCTGTAGCTGCGCGCACCCCTCGGCGTCCAGGTCACGATCAAGGTAGCGGTAGATCAGCTGGTCACTCGCCGTCATCGCCCACCTCCCGGCTCAGCGTCTTCTCGACACAGTTGTGCAGCACCTTCCGAACCCGGTTGAGCGCGACGCGGATGTACCCCGGCGTCGTGTTGAGCGACTCGGCGATCTCGGCCGGCTTCAGGCCCTCGTCGTAACGCAGGTCCAGCAGGTTCCGCGCCTTCTCGTTGAGCCCCTTCACGCACCGACGCAGCGCCATCCGTCGGCACGACATCTCGGGCTCGACCTCGACGTAGGCCTGCGCCAGCGACTCGACCGCGTCACTCAGAAACATGTGCCGGTCGCGGTGGTTCTTGCGGTAGTAGTCGATCACCTTGAACCGCGCGATCCCCAACGCCCACCCCAGGAAAGGCCGAGCCGGGTCGTATCGGTCGAAGTGCGCCGCGACGTCCTCGGCGACGTTCTGGATCACGTCCTCGGCGTCCTGCTCGTTGTGGACCATCGACCAGACATACGCCGACACCGCCGGCTGGGCCTTGAGCCAACAGCTCGCGAGCTGGCGTCGCTGCTCGGTCGCGGGGTCGGGTTGGTAGGGCTTGGACATGGTCACACCCTCTGATCCGAATGTTGGCCCGGAGCGTTATCACAACATCTCAAACTAAACCAAACGCTGACACAACAGCCGGCCCCTCGCCCATCCTCACAGAACCCTGACCGTAAACCAACGTATCGCAGAAATGACGCTTGGCCTGACACCCCCCGCGGGGGACCATCGGGGCAGCCCGGCGGCGGGTAGGGGCATAAAAAACGGCCCCTTGCGTGCGCAAGAAGCCGTGTTCGGAAGTGGGCCATACTGGACTTGAACCAGTGACCTCCTCGATGTCAACGAGGCGCGCTAGCCAACTGCGCCAATGGCCCGTGAACGTCGGCGGGTGAGCCGAGCGGGATAGTATAGCGAGGTCGGCCCGGGGTCGCTACGGGGGGGCGGGTTGTTCGCGGGTTGTGGGGATTCGTGCGGCCACGGGGTCGGCCGGGGTTGGCTGGGTGCGTCCAGGATGCCTGACGGGGCCCCAAAAAACCAGGCCCCGGTGTGCGGGGCCTGTGTGGAAATCGACGGGATATGGTGGGCCTCCTCGGCGGGCCTTGGTGTGTTTACCAAGGCGGGAGGTTGAGGTAGGTGATGCGGTAGTAGGGGTCGTCTTCCTGGTTTTTGGGGCCGGAACTGCCGTCCATATAGACGACGTTGTGGCGGGCGAATTCGTGGTGGGCGCTGGGACCAAAGTCGGGGTAGAAGCCCCAGGCCTCCATGTAGAACGCTTCGCCCATGAAGATGGCGCGGGAGTCGCCTTTCTCGAAAGAGGCCCCCTCGATTTCCTGCTCGTTGAACGGGTCGCACATGTAGCTGGTGCCGTTGGTTTCGTAGCTGGAGTAGGAGTTGGAGCCGGGGTCCTGCCAGCCGTTGTTCCAGAGGGTCTGGTAGGGGCCGGATTCGGAGTTATCATCGTCGGGGCATTCGGCGACGGGGACTTCCTGCCGGACGCCGCCGGTGTCGGGGCGGGGTTTGGCGCCGATGATGTACTCGTTGAGCGGGCGTTCTTCGATGGGGCCTTCGCCGTAGCCCGTGCCCAGGCCGGGGGCGTAGGTCTTGCCGCTGATGACGGGGCTGTAGAAGCCGAAGTTGACGTCGGCGATGTCGTATTCGTAGAAGGTCGGGCTTTCGCCGTTGTCGGTGTAGTAGGAGTGCCCGGCCTGGCCGTGGCTGCGCATATTGCTCAGGCACTGGCTGTTGCGGGCGGTCTTGCGGGCCGCGCCCAGCGCGGGCAGCAGGATGCCGATGAGCAGCGCGATGATCGAGATGACGACCAGCAGCTCGATCAGGGTGAATCCGGCACGAGGTCTTGGGCGGGGGAGAACGGGGGATTGGTACATATCGAAGTCTCCAGCGGGCGTGAAATGAATGAACAAGAAAATCGGTACGCTCGTCGCGAGCGATGCCTCAGGGCTTATTGGCGCATCTGTCCGGCGGTGCCTCGGCCGCCCTGGACTTCGGGGTTTTCGCTCAGGTCCCAGTCTTCGCCCACCTCGATCGGCTCACCCGTGGCCAGGTCGTTGCGGAAGCAGGACATATGGTTGCACTTGGGGCAACGGATCCGGGTGGGGATCTCACCGCCCCGCCGGATGATCGCGTCGCCCTTGGCTTCGAGGTCCCAGACCTCCTCGGCCGAGACCGTGCGGACGGTCTGGTCAAAATGGCAGATGTAGTCGTGGTCGCCCAGGCCGGGTGCCTGTCGATCGCTCGAAACCGTATCCCCGCCGCCCCGGGTGAAGGCCAACACCCCTACCCCGATCACGAGGATCACGGGGAGGGCCAGGATCAGTCGGTAGTCGACGACTTCCTGCTCTTTGATTTTTTCCCAAAAACTCATGCTGAATCTTGTTCGTCTGGGTCTGGGGTTGATTCGGGGGTCACGCGCGGTCAGTAGGGTTTGCAGACACTTCCATGCCGACCCGTAGGTCGCGAAATCCAGGCCCGGCTTCACGGCCGGCATCACCGAACATGGGTCTACCCCAGATTAGATACGGGCCTGCCCCATGTTCAGCACAACTTATCCTATCAGGCAAAACCCTATCTTTCCAGTAGAAAACTTACGGTTTCCCAACATTTCAGGGATTGCCCCGCGGCGAATCTGCGAAATGGTGTGCGTCGCCGCTCCGCAGGTCGGCCTGGAGCGGCCTTGAAGCGGCGGAACAAGGTTGGTTGATGGTGGGCAGCTGGTGTTGAGCCATCATGAGGCCAGCCTGCACGGCGAAGGTCATTCCTCGGCGGTGCCAGAGCCGGGCTCGCTCGCGCTCCTGGGCTGGGTGGTCTGTCGCTGCTGCGTCGGCGGGGTTGAGGCATCTGGCTCCCCCGATCGTTGGGGGGAGTGGCTGACATAGAAAAGCGGCGGAGCCGGGGCTCCGCCGCTTGGCGTGGATTGAGTTGTTAGAGGGTCAATGCGCTATGGAAGGAGCGGGAAGGGTCGGGGCTCGGGGTAGAGGGACCATTGCTCGTTACCACGGACGGCTGAGACATAGAAGTTGCCGTCCCATTCCAGCGCGTCGTTGTCGGCCTCGACGATATTCGAACTGCCGTCTGCGAAGGCGGCGTTGTGTTGGCCAAAGACGCCGTGGAAGCCCATGCCGGGCGTTGCGGTCCAGACGATGCTCTCGGTGAGCGAGGCCTCTGAGGCAACCATGATCTCAGAGGTCGTGCCCGTGTCGTAGATCAACTGGGCGAGGCGTTTGCGGGCATTCTCGAGCGCGGTCCGCTGGACCAGCGGAAAGAGAGTACGGTCATCGCCGAAGACGCGCCAAGTGATGTCGCCATAGCTTGAACCGAGGGTTTCATAGGCGGAGTAGGCGTTATTAGCGGGGTCGTCATTGAACGCGCCGTTGGCAACGCTGAAAACGCCTCCCGGCGCGTTATCGTCGTCGGGACACATGGAGAGAAAGACTTCTTGCCGCTGGGTCGGGCTGGCATCCTGCTTCGGCTGGGCGCCCAGGAGGTAGGCGTTGAGCGGGCGTTGGTGGATTTCAAACGCATAGGGCAGGTTGTTGGCAGAAGGCGATTTGCCCGCGGCGTCGGAGTAGCTACCCCACCCTGCGGGGAAGACCTGGCCGCTGTAAGGGCCGCTGCCAAGCGGGAAGTAACCGATGTTGGGGAGGTTGACGACGGGGTACAAGCCGCTGTCGGCGACATAACTCGCGGTGGCCTGGCCTTGGCTGCGGACATTGGCCAGGCACTGAGCGCGTCGGCCCGAGGCCCGTGCTGCGCCCAGCGCGGGTAGGAGGATGCCGATCAGCAGCGCGATGATCGAGATGACCACCAACAACTCGATAAGCGTGAAGGCACGCGTGTGACGCCTCGACCTGAAGAGAGTGGAATGGCTCATAATGAGTCCTTGCGATGGGGATAAAAGATAAAAGCGTTGTCATCGGCCCGTACTAGACAGGCCAACATCAAAATCAGTTCTGAACACGCCCGCCACGGTCCGTCTGCGGTGCGGTCCAATTGGTCAGATCCCACTCGGGGTCGAGCTCGACTTCCTGGTCGGTGCCGCGGATCGGCAGAATGCACGAAGGGTTGCCGCACTCCGGACAACGAACCCGTGTCGGGGCACCTGGGCCCCGCTTGAGAATCGCGTCGCCCGCCTTGACCCACTCATACAGTTCTTCATTACTGAGTGACACCGTGGCATCATCGAACGCGCAGTAATAAGTTTCGGTTGCGGAACCGATCCCGACATCTTGACCGCCCGACATCTTCATCACGACCAGTACGATGACACCGATCGCGGCTAACACAGGGATCGCGAGCACGAGTTTGTAGCTCACGACCTCTTGTTCCTTAAACCGGGTCCATAATTCGCCAACGTTGGCCATGGGGCTATTGTCCTAGGAGGGATTCAGAGCCTGCCGAGCTGGCTCAAGTTGCTGCGATGAGAAATTGAACTCGCACGCCGGGCATCGGGCTATCCCGCATTGTAGCACGACACAGCGCGGATTAACCCTTCTCTTTTACAAGACGTGCACAAACCCATTTTTGTTTCAACGAATTGATCACGCACGGCGGGATCACGTGGGAACTTTTGGGGCTACACTGCACTGTTTGTGCCCTTTCCAGCCCCGAAATCGGGCACCAACCCCACAAGATGCTACTGAGCCCCCCCGTGCCTGAACCCACGCAGACCCATAACCTGAACGTTGTCTCGCTCACCGCCTTGGTCGGGCCCGCCGAGCTGGCCGAGCAGATGCCCATCACCGACCAGGCCCAGCAGACCGTCATCCACGCCCGCCGGGAGGTCG
>JBITAC010000102.1:0-7606 GCA_044439905.1 Phycisphaerales bacterium JB063
AGCCCGACTTCATCGGCCCCCTCACCTACGAGGCCCACCTCGCACGGGAACAACAATCCCTCCGAGACTCAATCGCCCAAGACCTCCAACAAAACCCCACCCCCTTCGACATCGACTGGGAATCCGTCACCGCCGAGATCGAAGACCGCAAGGGCCGCATGGCCCGTCTGGGCACCGTCAACCTCGGCGCGATCGACGAAGAAAACGAGCTCGAAGACAAGCAGGACGAGCTCGCCGACCAGGTCAAGGACATCGAGCAGGCCGAGCGCCAGCTCCGCCAGCTCATCGAGCAGATCAACAACGACTCCCGCGTCCGCTTCGAGCAGACCTACAAGGAGGTCCGCGAGAACTTCGCCGGCACCCAGGGCCTCTTCCGCCGGCTCTTCGGCGGGGGCAAGGCCGACGTCGTCCTCCAGCCCGACGAGAACGGCAACATCGACCCCCTCGAAGCCGGCATCGAGATCATGGCCAAACCCCCCGGGAAAGAACCGAGGGCGCTATCTCAACTTTCCGGCGGCGAAAAAACCATGACCGCCATCGCGCTGCTCATGGCCATCTTCAAGTCCCGCCCCAGCCCCTACGCCATCCTCGACGAAGTCGACGCCGCGCTCGACGAGGCCAACGTCGAACGCTTCATCACCATCGTCCAGTCCTTCCTCGACAAGTCCCACTTCATCATCATCACCCACCACAAGCGCACCATGCAGGGCTGCGACGCGCTCTACGGCATCACCATGCAGGAACGCGGCGTCTCCAAACGCGTCCGCGTCCAGTTCGACCAGCTCGGCGCCTCGGGCGAAGTCTCCCGCGAAGCCCTCAACAAAGTCGCCGAAGAACAGGGCGAGGAAGAAGCCAAGGAGCAAGGATCGAGCACCAGCGATCCAACCCAATCCGGCGTGCCGGCTTCAGCCGGCACGAAGCCCAAGGATCAAGAAGCGGAACAGGCAGAGGACCGAAACGGGCGGACCGAGGATCAAGCCACGGAAACACCCACTTCCCAAAATCCGAAATCCGAGATCCGAGATCCGAAATCAATGAACCCCAACCTGAACGCCGACATCCCCGCCCCCGCCGACGACGCCCCCAAAGAACCCCCAGCCCCCGGAACCCCCACCCCCGGAACCCCCACCCCCGGAACCAAGTCCAAGCCCATTTCCGGGGGCAACCGCGAACGCCTCGCCGCCATGCTCGCCGGCAAAGACCCCGTCGAGGTGGAGTAGCCCCCAGATCGCCCGTCGTCCTGCTGAGGTTCTTCAGAAAACAAAGAACCCTCCCCGGCCACGCATCAATTTGCGTGGCCGGTTTTTATGCCCGCCGCCGTCGCCGACCCGCGAGCAGCATCAGCCCGAGCAGCGCCGCCGTGCCCGGCTCGGGGACGTTGCCCGGCGGTGTGCCGTTGCCCCAGTGGGCCTGGAGCAGTGCGAGGTCGTCGCTGCCAATGACGCCGTCGCCGTTGCCGTCGCCACTCGCGTAGTCGCCCGGATTGACGGCGTCGCCCCAGTTGGCGAGCAGCAGGTCCAGGTCCTCCACGCCGACCAAGCCGTCGCCGGTGTAGTCGCCCGTCAGCTTCACGGCCAACTCGCCGGTGACGTAGAGGTCGGCAACATCCCAACGCAACGAAGGATCGAGCGCCGCGAGGTTGACGGTATCGAACGTGCCGGTGAGCGTGCCCCAGTCGAGGATGTCGAAGGTGTCGCCGGCCGAGGGCGCAAACGCGTCGATGAACGTGACGTCGAGCGTGCCGGCGAGCGTTGCCAGTCCGGCGATAGCGACGGCGTCGTACTCCGAGCCCCGCGTCGTGCCGCCGAGTTCGATGAACAGGGTGTTGGCCGCGCCGAGTTTGGCCGAGCCCTCGATCGTGACGTGGGCCGGGCTGTCCCCGGGCGCGAACCCGCCCTGGAAGTCGGCCGTGCCCGAGCCAAAGACGCCGCCGCCCCCGGAGAACAGGCCGGTAAATACAACGTCCCCGACAATGTCCACGGCCGAGCCGGCGGGGTTGTTCACCGCGCCCGTGACCGTCGTGTCGATAAACACGGCCTGCCCGAAGTTCGTCAGTTGACCGGCACCGAACCCGCCCGAGACGACCAGGGTGCCGCCACTCGCGATGGTCGCCTGGTTGTCGATCAGGTACGTGTAACTGCTGGAGATCAACAGCTCGCTGCCGAACGGGCCGCCGGCCCCGATCGTCACGTCGTCGCCGGTGATCCGCAGCGTGCCCGACACGAAGTCGAGCCGATCGTAGGTCGCCGCATCGATCCCGGACACCGCGAGTGTTCCCCCGTCGATCAGAACGGCCCGGTCCTCCCAGACGGACAGTTCGCCGCCGACTTCAACGCGGCCCTGGTCGAGGATCGACAGGCGGCCGTTTCCACTCGACGCGCCGCTCCCGCCGATCACCAGATCGCCGGTCATGGTCCAGGCCGACCCCGCGCCGGTGACGGTAACCACGGCGTTGGAGCCGACGTCGGAGGCGATACGGCCCACCGCGCTCGACACGACGCCGCCGTCCGCGACGTCCAGCGTGGCAAAGCCATACCTGCCGACCGTCAGCGTGCCCCCGTTGTTCCAGGTCGATCCCGCGCCGGAGACGGTGGCCATGCCGGAGTTGGTGTGGGTGAACTCGGCGAGATAGCTGTGCCCCGTGTTCGACACCAAACCGCCGTCGAGGATGTTCAGCGTGCCACTGCCTTCAATCCCGATGCTCAGCTTACCCGTGTTCAAGGTCGATCCCGCGCCGGAAACGGTGACGCTGCCGGTGGCGCTATCACCGACGGTACCTAGCTCAGTGAGTGCGCTGGACACCACGCCGCCGTCTTCGATGTGCAGCGTCCCGCTACCACGGTAGCCGATCGATAGACGAGACAAGTCCCAGGCCGATCCCACGCCGGTGACGGTCGCGACGCCCGTGCCGATGGCGTCGTTGCCGAAGAAGCAGTTCGTGTTCGACACCACGCCGCCGTTTTCGATGTTCAGCGTGCCAACGCCGGTGCTGCCCAAAAAGATGGCGTCCGGGTGCCAGGCAGTGCCCGCGCCGGTGACCGTGACGGTGCCAATGGATGTGTTAAAGCCCGCGGCGATGTTGGCCGCGCCGCTGGTGAGGACCACGCCATCGGTCAGCGTCAACTGCGCTTCGTTTCTGAATCCAACACGGATGTTGCCGATGACCGAGGACGCCCCGGCCCCCAGGGTCAGGTGCACCCGGTCGCCGGCCGCCTCGCCGTCTAGGCGGAACTCACCCCCGGTGTTGGGGGAAAAGACGCCGCCGGTGACCGTCAGCGCCCCGTCGATGAAGTTGAACGTGCCGCCGTGGCTGTTGTCGAACCCGCCGTTGGCGTTGAGCGTGCCGCCGTCGAGGGTGAGGGTACCGCCGTTCCAGACCTTCAGCGGGCCGGCGCTGACATCCACCGTGCCGCCGTCCAGCACGCCCAGCGAGCCCGTGCCGCCCGCGTCAAAAAAAGTGCCACCGAGGTACAGCGCCGTAGTGTTCCAGGCCGAGCCCACGCCGGTCACGGTGACCACCCCGGTCGCGCCGGCGAAGCTGCCGACGTTGCCGGCCGTGTTCGACATCACCCCGCCGTCCTCGATGTTCAGCGTCGCCTCGCCCAGCAGGCCGACATACACCTCGTCCGTGTTGACCCAGGCCGACCCCGCCCCGGCAACCGTCGCGACCCCGACCGCGTCCTCGCCGTCCGCAAGAACGGCGGCCTCCCCGGACACCGTCCCCCCGGCCGTGATGTTCAAGACACCACGCCCCAGGTTCCCCACACGCAACGCATCGCCCACACTCCACACCGAGCCCGCGCCCGTGACGTTCACCGTCGCGTCCGATCCCGCCTGCCAGCCGATCACCCCAAAGTTGGTCGTCAGCCCGCCGCCAAGGATGCTCAGCCCCCCATCGAGCCGCAGCCAGTCGGCGACCTCGCCCCCAAGCGTGACCTCCACCCAGCCGCCCGCCACCACCGTCGCCGTGTCCGAAGCGCTGGGCTCAGCGTCCGGGTTCCCCGCCGCCTGATTGATCCAGTTGGCGTCGACATCCCAGTCCCCCGACGCGGCGGACCACTCAAAGAAGTCGCCCGCCGCCGGCCCGGCCAGGGGCAGGGCGAGCACCATCGGACAGCCGAAACGAACCAGACGAGAAACGGAAAACGTGATCATGCTGACAGCGCCTTGCCTTGGCCAGAGTAGGTAAACCGTTGGATGTGGCCTCCCCCCACTTGTAGAGAGATATGCTGCAGGCCAAGCCGGGGCCTGAAGGCTCAAGTATACCTGTCAATACATCGACGCCTATCGTTTTCCAGCAGTTCGAGCCGGAATCCCCCCCCGGCCCACCTCGGAAGGCCTTACCCCGTTACCCTACCCAGCCCCATTGCCCGCCGCCGCCGCCGTCGCCGACCCGCGAGCAGCATCAGCCCGAGCAGCGCCGCGGTGCCCGGCTCGGGGACGTTGCCCGGCGGTGTGCCGTTGCCCCAGTGGGCGATGATGAGGTCGAGGTCCGCCTGCCCCGCGAGGCCGTCGCCCGAGAGGTCGCCGCCGGCGAAGTTGTACGAGTGCGTCGTCTCTCCCCAGTGCGCGAGCAGGAGGTCGAGGTCGGCCGCGCCGACGAAGCCGTCGGTGTTCAGGTCGCCGATCCACTCGACGCTGACCTCGCCGGTGATGTAGAGGTCCTGCGTGTTCCAGGTGAAATCACTAAACGCAGTGATATCAGCGAGCACCAGCTGGTCGAACGTCCCGCTACGGGTCCCCCAATCCAGAAGGTCGATGCGGTCGCCCGGGTTCCACGCCGTCCCCGAGGGGCCGAAGACCAGCTCAAGCGTCCCGGCCATCGCGAAGTGGCCTGTGACCTCGAGCGAGTCGTAGCTCGTGCTCGGCGTGATGGTGTTATTGAACTGGAGCGCGAGGGTCGCGCCGGCCTGCTGGGTGTAGTCGCCGTTGACCGTGGTGGTCCCGAAGGCGTCGTTGTCGCCGGGCGTGCCGCCTGGGGCGAGGATGCCGCCCTGGTTGGTGAGGTTGCCGTTGAAGTCCACGACACGCAGTGTGCCGGTGAAGAAGTTGAAATCCCCGCCGTGGGTGTGGTCGATCGTGTGTGTTTCGAGGGTGCCGAAGCTGCTCATCGTGACGCTGCCTGTGGCGTTGATCGTCATCGCCCCGGTGCCGGTCGTGAGCCGGCCGAAGCTTCGGACGATCACCGATGCGTTGCTGGTGCCCGTGCCGCCGATGTTGAGCGTGGAGGCACCGTTAAGCGTGAGCGTCGAGCCGCCACCTTCGATCACGAGTCCCGCGGTGCCCGCCGACCCCGTCGCGAGGTTCATCGAGTTGGCGGTCATGTCCGCGCCCGAGAAGATGTCGAGGAACCCGAACGTGTCCGAGGCGCTGCCCACGGCCAGATCGATGCGGGTGGCGTTGATCGTGGCGGCGGCGTGGTTGCTCAGGATGACTTCGCCGATCGCCCCGTTCTTGCCCCAGTCCAGGAAGGTCGTGTCCTGGGTGTTGGTGGTGAGCGTGGTGCCGGCCCCGTCGAGCTCCAACCTGCCCCAGCTACCGCTGCCGACATCCAGGAAGCCGGTCACGTGCAGGTCCGCGCCGCTCTGGAGGTCCAGCACCGTGTCGTTGCCGATCGCGTAGCTGCCGGTGAAATCGACCTGCCCGCCGTTCGATGCCGTCAGCGTCTTGCCCGTCGCGAGGACGAACGACCCGCTCGTACGCATCAGCGTCCCGCCGTTGACGTCGAGGTCGCCGTTGGCAAAGAACGTCCCGCCGTTGATGTGGACCGTGCCCGTCGCGTTGATCTCGCTCGTGCCCGTGCCGGTGCCGAGCTGAGCGCCGTTAGTGAGGTTCACATTCGCGGTGCTCGTACTTCCCGGGTTCGCCGACCCGACATTGAGGGCGTGGGCCCCGTTGATCCACAGGTTCGAGCCCGCGCCGTCGATATTGACCGTCGCCGTGCCGTAGTCGCCCGTCGCGATGTTCAATGTATTACTGAACACGTCCGCATCAGTCAGGATGTCGAGCGTCGCGGCCGAGGCGTTGCCGCTGACCGGCGCGAGGTTGATGCCTGCGCCGCCGAATGAACCCGTCGCGCTGTTGCGGAACGTCACCGCCGCCGTCCCGCCGTTACGCCCCCAGTTCATCGTGCCGCCCGTCGCCGTATTCGTCGTCACGGTCGACCCGGCCCCATCCACGACCAGCGTCCCGTTTGCTCCGGTGGCCAGCGACAGCCCGCCGCCCAGCGTCAGGTCCGCCCCGGTCTGCACCGTGAAAGCCGTGTTGTTGTCGATCGAGTACACGCCGTCGATCCCGACCTGCCCCCCGGCCGAGGCCGTCAGCGTCCGCCCGGGCGACATGATGAACGCCCCGTGCTGCAGGAACGTCCCGCCGACGACAGCCACGTCCCCGTTGGCCGTGTACTCCCCGAACGACTCGACCGTCCCCGTCGCGTTCACCGTCGTCAACCCGTTGCCACTGCTATACCGAGCCGTCCCCACCAGCTCGAGCCGGCCCGTGCTCCCCGACGCCGCGCCCACCGTCATCGCCGACCCGCCGGCCTGGTTCAACAGCGACCAGTCAAAATAATTCAGCTCGCCCACCGTCTCGACCGTCACCGTCCCCACGCTCCCCGACTGGCCGTCCGAACCGATGAACAGGTCCCCCACGGTGATGTCCGCCGACCCCCGTACCGCCAGCGTCCCGACCGTGTTCGGGTTGCCCGGGCTGCCCACAAATACATTCCCCCCGAGCACGCTCCCCGACGAGAAGTCGTTGAACGTCAGCGACCCCGTCGACCCGTTCGAGCCGATCTGTGTCACGCCCGTCACGTCCATCTCCGCGCCGACCCCGGTCACGGCCGCGCTCGCGCTCGCGCCCGCCGTCTGCCCGATCGTGATCGACGGCGTCGCCAGCCGGCTCCCCGGCCCTACAATCACCCGTCCCGCCGTATCCAGGTTCAACCCACCACCCACCGTCAGGTCCAACGAGAAGATGGCGTCCGCCGCACCAAGCTGCAGCAGCGCGCCGTTCTGGACCTGGACCAGACCCGTCACCGTGTGCCCCCAATCGCTGTTGCTCCCCGAGTTGACCATCGCCAGCAGCGCCCCCGTATCCACCCGCAGCGACGCGGATGTCGTGTCCCCCGTCGAGGGCACCCAGACCATGGCCGTCTGCCCCGGGAAGATCACCTCCACCGCGTCCCCCGCGCCCGGCACGGCCCCACCCAGCCAGTTCGTTCCCACATTATAAAACCCGTCCGTCACCCCCAGCCCCCACACCGTCGCCCCCGCCGGCAGCCCCGCCGCCAACAACACCGCCGCCGTCATCATCCCCCGAAGCCCGCCACGCTGTCGCTGTTGCATCCATCCCGCCTCTCTGGTTAGTCCCATGCCCCCGGAACAGTCCCCCCGCGTCCCACCCCACCCCGGCACAGCGCCGGAGCAATCCCCACAGCATACCTCCACCCCCACGCAACACCTACACAATTCCACCGCGCCACACTGGGCAATCCGCCGCCCGCCACCCCCGCGGCCCCGGAAACCCCCCCCCCGAAGCGGAACACCACACGCACCCCCCCAAAGGCGCGGAGCCAACCCGTGTCGCCTTGCTGCACCCCGCTGTA
>JBITAC010000103.1:0-59576 GCA_044439905.1 Phycisphaerales bacterium JB063
TATCCCCCAGTCTCACGCCATTTTCACGCGTTAAACTAGGTAAAGATGGCTCGCGAGCGACGGCGGGCGTGGGGCGGCTTCGACCCGCTACGCTGTGGAAAACCTCTCCGACAGGGCGAGGGGGGTGCCCGTTGCCGTGTCGTGACGCCCAGCCACCGGCTACAATCCGCCCATGAAACGGGAGAACGCGATCGAGGTGCTGGTCATCGGTGGCGGGCACGCAGGGGCCGAGGCGGCGTGGTCGGCGTCCAGCGTCCTGATGCCGCGTTTTTTGGCCTCTGGAGGCCGATCCGGCCGGGTCGGCCTGGTGACCATGGACCCCCGCAAGACCGGGGCGATGTCGTGCAACCCCGCGATCGGTGGGCTCGCCAAAGGGCAGATCGTCCGTGAGATCGACGCCCTGGGGGGGCTCATGGGGCTCGCCGCAGACGCGACGGGGATCCAGTTCCGGGTGCTCAACGCCAGCCGGGGGGCCGCGGTCCACGGCCCGCGCTGCCAATCCGACAAATACGCCTACGCCCGCGAGGTCCAGCGGCTCCTCGCGAGCCGACCCAATATCCAGACGCTGCCCGGTCTGGTTGAGGACTTCCTGGTCGAGGACGGCCGATGTGTCGGTGTCCTTTACAAGGCCAGCCCGATCGACGGGCCCGCAGTCCCCAGCGATGGCTGCTGTGGCGAGTTTGGCGCGATCGACCATGCGGACAAGGCCATCCCACTGCACGCCAAGGCGGTGGTCTTGACCACCGGGACGTTCATGCGGGCCATCATGCACAAAGGCGCGGACCAGACACCCGGCGGCCGAGTGGGTGAGGGGACCGCCGACGGCATCAGCGGCGCGCTCAAGCGGCAGGGCTTCGAGCTTGGCCGACTCAAGACCGGGACACCGCCTCGTCTGAAGCGCGACTCGCTCGTGGTCGAGGGGCTGGAGCTCCAGCCGGGGGACGCGACGCCCGTGCCCTTTAGCGAGATGACGCAGAGCAAGCCCGCGCTCGAGAAGCGCGGGCTGGGGGTCACGCCGGCTTACCAGCAGATCGCGGACGCGTTCCCGCCGATGCCGCAGATCTGTTGCTGGATGACCCACACCCACGCCGATGCCCACGCCCTGATCCGCGACAACCTCGACCTGGCACCGATGTACAACGGCCAGATCGAGACCGCCGGGCCGCGCTACTGCCCGAGCATCGAGGACAAGGTCGTCCGCTTCGCCGACAAGACCAGCCACCACGTGTTCCTCGAGCCCGAGTCGCTGGAGACCGACGAGGTCTACTGCAACGGCATCAGCACCTCGCTGCCCGCCGAGGTGCAGGACCGGCTGATCCGCTCGCTGCCGGGCTGTGAGAACGCGGTCGTCCTGAAGTATGGATACGCCGTCGAGTACGACATGGTCCGTCCGCACCAGATCGACGCGACGTGCGAAACCAAGGTGCTGCCCGGCCTGTTCACCGCCGGCCAGATCAACGGCACCTCCGGCTACGAAGAGGCCGCGGGCCAGGGCCTGATCGCCGGCCTCAACGCCGCGCGGCAGGTGCTCGGCGAAGACGCTGTGCGATTGCGGCGGGACGAGGCGTACCTGGGTGTGATGATGGATGACCTTGTGACGAAGGTCCCCGTCGAGCCGTACCGCATGTTCAGTTCGCGTGCCGAGCATCGGCTGCTGCTGCGTTCGGACAACGCCGACCAACGCCTGACGCAGAAAGGCCGCTTGCTTGGATTGGTCGATGACGAGCGATGGGCCGTATTTGAACACAAGCAGCAACAACGCGAGCGGATCCTGCAGGCCATGCGCACCGCCAAGCACGACGGCGGACGCCTCATCGAGTACGCCCGCAGACCCGAAATTGACCCCGCGCAATTGGCCTGTTTGCTTCAGCAAACAGGCGACCTGTCTATCACCCCCGACGACCCCGGCACGCACCG
This sequence comes from Phycisphaerales bacterium JB063, assembly GCA_044439905.1. Classification (GTDB taxonomy): domain Bacteria; phylum Planctomycetota; class Phycisphaerae; order Phycisphaerales; family Phycisphaeraceae; genus JAHQVV01. The sequence goes on from JBITAC010000103.1 coordinate 1,918, forward strand.
CCTGCTCGCGTCGATCCTCGCCGACCTGCACTACGCCGGCTATGTGGAGCGTCAGCGGCGGGACATCGAGCGCATGGCCGAACAGGAATCCGCAACCCTCCCGCACACCCTCGATTACGCCGCGGTGTCGGGCCTGCGCAACGAGGCACGGCTGACGCTGGCCAAGTTCCGCCCGACCACACTGGGCCAGGCCGGGCGTCTTGAGGGCGTCAACCCGGCGGATGTGATGATCCTCAGCGTGCACTTGTCGCGTGTTGATAACACCTCGGCGGTTTGATCCCAGCCCCCCCAGCGTGTCTACTGTCCCGATGCCTGAAACGAAACAGCCCGCGCGTTGCCTGGTCGTCATCTTCGGTGCCTCCGGCGACCTGACCAAACGCAAGCTCCTCCCCGCCCTCTACCACCTCTGGGAGACCGGCGAAGCGCCTCAGGACCTCGCCGTCGTCGGGGTCAGCCGGACCAAGTACACCGACGCCGCCTACCGCGAAGAGCTCTACGACTTCGACCCCGATGCCTACGACAAGGACAAGTGGGCCGAGTTCTCCAAACGTGTCCACTACCACGCCGCCGACGCGACGAAGGAAGAAGACTGGGCCAGCATCAAAGACCGGATGTGCGAGCTGGCCAAAGAGCATGGCACAGGCGACAACGTCCTCTTTTACCTTTCGGTCTCGCCCCAGTTCTTCGAGCCGATCATTAAGAACATCGGCAGCGCGGAGATCGTCGCCGAGGGGCGCAAGTACTGTTCGATCGAGCCCAACGCGAGCTGGCAGCGCATCGTTGTCGAGAAGCCCTTCGGGTCGGACCCCGCCTCGGCGGCGCACCTCAACCGTGTGCTCGCGGGGGTGTTCGACGAGGACGCGATCTATCGCATCGACCACTACCTGGGCAAAGAGCTTGTGCAGAACATGCTCGTGCTGCGGTTCGCCAACACGATCTTCGAACCGCTGTGGAACCGCGACTACATCGACCACGTGCAGATCACGGCGAGCGAAACCGTCGCCGTCGAAGGCCGGGGCAGCTACTACGACGGCCCGGCGGGCGGGGCAATGCGCGACATGGTGCAGAGCCACCTGCTACAGGTGCTGTCGGTCGTCGCGATGGAGCCGCCGGTGAGCATGGACGCGGCGGACATCCGGACCGAGAAGATCAAGGTGTTCAAGGCCCTGCGTGTGCCCAAGGCCGACGACGTCCCGCACATCGCGGTGCGGGGCCAGTACTCGGCGGGGACGGTGGGGGGCAAGCCGGTCAAGGCGTACCGCGACAACGAGGGCGTCGCCGACGACAGCCAGGCCGACACCTACGCGGCGATGCAGTTCAATGTCGATACCTGGCGGTGGGGCGGCGTGCCGTTCTTCCTGCGCTCGGGCAAAGCCATGGCCGAGAAAAAGACCGAAGTCGTCATCTACTTCAAGCCCACGCCGCACTGCCTCTTCCTCGACAAGACGCAGGACATGAAGGCCAACCAGATCGTTATCAACATCCAGCCCGACGAGGGCATCCGCATCCGCTTCGAGGGCAAGGTGCCCGGCTCAGGGCTCAAGATGAAAGAGGTCGTCATGGACTTCGACTACGTCGAGCAGTGGCAGACCGACCCGCCCGACGGCTACGCGACGCTCTTGAACGAGGCGATGAAGGGCGACCAGACCCTCTTCAAACACCGCGACGAGATCGAGAGCGCCTGGGACGCCGTGCAGCCCGTGCTTGATTACTGGAAGCAGCACCCGCAAAGCGATCTGCCCAACTACGCCGCGGGGACCTGGGGCCCACCGGCCTCCGACCTGATGATGCAGCGCGAGGGGCGGTACTGGCGTAACGGGTGACCGCTGGAACTTTCCGCATACACGTGCATAGACTGAGTGAGCCGCCGCGGAGTGCACGATGCGACCACGCCCCCAACGAATCACAAGCGCCCAGCGCCGCCGACTGGCGCTCGCGGGCTTTCTCGCCGGCGGTGTGCTGGCGGTGCTCGTCAACCAGGACGCGCCAACGCGACAACCAACAGACACCGCAGCGCAGCACGCCGGTCAACCCTCGCACGCAGGCATGAACACGCCAGCACTCCCGCCGCAGAAGCCCACGCCGAAGCCCACCACACAAGACAACTAGCACCTCGCGCCGATGCGTGTATCCTGTCGCCCATGCTCAAACTCACCGGCACCGTTCACGTCGCACCCGACGCCCACAAACTCTTCGACGACCTGGGCTCGGCGCTCGTCGGCGCAGCACAAAAAGCCATCGAAGAACGCGGCGTCTTCCACCTCGCGCTCTCCGGCGGCGGGACGCCCGAACCGTTCTACATGTCGCTCGTCACCGACCCACGCTACCGGCTGTTCCCCTGGCAGCAGACACACGTCTGGATCGTCGATGAACGCCGCGTCCCCGAAGACGACGAAAAATCCAACATCAAGATGATCCGAGAGTCGCTGCTGTCGCAGGTCCCCCTGCGGGACGGCTGTGAGCACCCGATGCCCGTGCTCGCCGACGACCCCGCGCTCGACTACGAGGCCGCCCTCAGCGCCGCGTTTGACGGGATGGTCCATCCTGAGGTTCCCAAGCTCGACTTCGTCCTGCTGGGCATGGGCGGCGATGCGCACACCGCCAGCCTGTTCCCGCAGTCGCCCGCGCTCGGCGTGACCGACCGCTGGATCGCATGCAACGACGGCGAGCGTGTGGTCCCGCCGCCGCGCGTGACGATGACTTATCCCCTCATCAACCACGCCCGCGAGGTCGCCGTGCTCCTGGTGGGCAGCGGCAAGCACGCGACGCTCAAGCAGATCGAGGCCCAACTCGCCAAGGGCACCCCCGACATCCAGGAACTCCCGATCACCGGCATCAACCCCGCGCCCCACGGCGGGGAGATGACATGGTTCCTCGACCACGGCGCAGCGAACGGATAAAACCGCCCAACACGTTGAACCGCCGAACAACGGACAGCGCATCCCCTCCGCAGGTGTAAGGCGTGCCGCCCGCTGGGTGATGTCTTAACTACGCGCCGTCTCAGTCACTGCTGTACCGACCGCAGCCCGGGCAGGCAGTCCAGGCTCGTCGCGTTCTTCTTGCGCTGGTAATCGGCCACACCCTCCGGGCCCTTCTTCTCGCACCACTGCGTCAGTGTGTCGCGCTGGCCTGTGTAGGTGTAGATCGGTACGCCGAAGCCGCACGAGTCCGCGACACGCTGGACCGTCACCTTGATGATCGAACGCACACCGGGCATCGACGGGAAATGGGCCGACAACGCCGCGAAGCCCGGGTCGCCCGGCTCGATCGCCTCGCCCTTGCCCTGAATCCGAAGGATGTTCGGCGGGCCCTCAAACGCATTGAACATGATCGTGATTCGGCCGTTCTCTCGCAGGTGCGCGATCGTCTCAACCCCCGAACCCGTCAGGTCGAGATACGCGACGGCCGTATCGTCGATCACCGCGAACGTCCCGTCCAGCCCTTTGGGCGACAGGTTGACCAGCCCGTCGCCCGCGAGCGGGGCGGTCGCGACAAAAAACATCCGCTGCTTCTCGATAAAAGCGCGGTCCCGATCGGTAAGCGTACTTCGGTCTGCCATGCCACGATTGTAGACCACCGACCCCGGCCCGGTTGCCTGAGCCGCCAGACACCGACCAACTCGTCAAATCAAAACATCGCCGCTTCCCGGAACTCCCATGGGCGACGGGCGTCTATCCGTCCATATCCGTGTGCTTGTGATAGGTGCGCGGCCACGCCCCCCAAACCCGAGGAGCTTGTTTTGATACGACGCCATCCCCATCGCCTGTCGTGGGCAGCCGTCCTGGCTGTCCTGCTGCTTGTGACGTACTCGACCCACGCGCAGGAAGCGCCGCGTGTAGAGAGCAAGGTGACCGAGGTCACGCTCTACCGCGACCAGGCGCAGATCACCCGGACACTACAAGTCCCGGCCGGCCAAGGCCCGATCGAGATCATCGTGCCGGGCATGCCCGACCAGATGGTCGCGAGCAGCCTCTTCGCCGAGGGCGGGGACGCGGTCGATGTCCGGGCGGTGCAGACCCGGCAGCGTGTCGTCGAAGAAGAGCCCCGTGAAGACATCCGCGAACTCGACGAACAGCTCCGCGCGATCGAGGAGGAGATCGAAACCAACACCGCGATGCAGCAACTCGTCCTGTCGCAGCTCGAGTACCTCGATAAGCTCGAAGGGTTTGTCGCTCCCACCGCGACGGCCGAGCTGTCGCAGGGGGTGCTCGATGCGGCACAACTGCGCGAGTCGACCCAGTTCATCTTCGAGCAGCGCACCGAGTCGACCCAGACGCTGCTTGGGCTGCGCTCCGAGGCACGCGAGCTCCAGCGTACACGCGTGACATTGCAGAATCGGCGCAACCTCGCTGCGGGGCGGTCGCAGAACACGGTGCGTGACGCGGTGCTTTACCTCGACCGCCGACAGGAAGAGGCCGCGACGATCCGGCTGACGTACCTCGTCCGCGAGTGCGGCTGGGCCCCGAGCTACAACGTGCGCGGCAACCTGGCCGACGCGACCGTCCGGGTCGAGTACAACGCGTTGATCCGCCAGCGCACCGGCGAAGACTGGACAGGCGTCACACTGACCCTATCGACCGCTTCGCCGATGATCAGCGCCTCGGGCCCGGCGATGGCATCGTTCCCCGTGATGCTCCAGCAGGCCGCAGACGGCGGACGTCCTGGCGCATCCGCGCCGGGCGGGTTTGGCGGCCGAGCCGACCTCGCATACGACGAGATCCAGTCCCGCCAACGCGACGCGATCACCCGCAATAACAACGCGATGAACCTGAGCGACAACCTCGACGCGAGCTGGCAGGGCAACCAGTTGGCCGCGCAGGCGCAGGTGCTCGAACTCAGCGCCGGGCTCGCCGCGCTCAACCAGGCCGCCCAGCCCGGCGGCGGGCCGATCCACGCACTCAGCATCAGCTACACCCTCGACGGGCCCGTGACCTTGGAAAGCCGAAACGACCAGCAGATGACCCGCATCATGCAGGCCGAGATGGACGGCACGTTCTACCACGTCGCCAGCCCGGTGCTGACCTCCTTTGTCTACCGCGAGGCGGAGGTCGCCAACAGCTCGGGACGCGATCTCCTGGCCGGGCCCGTGAGCGTCTACCTCGACGGGCTGTTTGTCGGGCGTACCGAAATGGTCAGCGTCACGCGGGGCCAGCGCTTTGTCCTCGGCTTCGGCGCCGACCCCCAGCTCCACGCCAAACGCCAACTCGTCGCGCGCGATGAGGACGCCCAAGGCGGCAACACGCTGCTCGGCTTCGAGTACCGGCTCGCCATCGAGAACTACGGCGACCAGCCCGCCAACGTCCGCGTCATGGACCGTATCCCCACCTTCCGCGACGGCGACGACGTCAAGGTCACCATCGGCACGATGTCGGAGCCCCTCAGCGACGACGCCGCCTACCTCCGGCTACGCCGACCCGACGGCATCCTCCGCTGGGACACCACCGTCGCCGCCAACGCCGCAGGCGAAGATGCACACGTCATCCGCTACGAGTTCGATCTCGCCTTCGACCGCAACTTCGTCCTGTCCACCGGCGACATGGACGCGCTGCGCACCGAGTTCGAAGAGCAAGAACGCAACCGCCGCGGACGATGACCGCCGGCCCAACCCACTCACTCACGAGGCCCGCGTTCCCCAAGCGCGGGCCTCTGTTTGCGCTCGGTGTCATCGGGGAGGCCCTCGTGGCCGTTGGGGATTCGGCCAAAGGCGATCTTGTCGGGCATGTCGAGCTTCGCGACCATGTGCATCCCTCCCATGTAGACCTTATGGCCGCCAAAACGCCGATTAATGGTGTCGATCGCGTGGTCCAGATCCCTTCGCTGCTTCGGCTCGTCAAACAGCAGGCCCGGCGTACTTGAGGTTGGGATCAGCCCACCGGCCGTGATACCGACCTTCTTCGGCTTGGGTATCGCGTGCGTCGGCCGCCGCTTCCATAATCGCTCGAAGTGCTCGATGATCGTGATTGTATCTTGGCACGTTGGCAGATTGATCCCATCGTGCCAGCGGGTACCCGACTCATCTTTGACCGACACGCTCAGCGTCCGCGCAAAGTAGCCTTGCGCTCGCAGCCGCCTGCCCGCCTTGTGCAAAAGCCGGGTCATCACCGCGTGCGCCCCCGCCGGCGTGCGCAGGGCCGGCGCCAGCACGTTGGCGTGGGTGATCGTCCGCCTGTGCTCGACATGGACTTTGGGGTCTTCGCCGTGCAACCCCATCCAGTAGCGCCGCCCCTCGACCGAGCCCCATGCCTCTTGCGCTTGCTGAGCGGTCATCGCCCAAAGGTCTTCGACGGTGAGGATGTTGTGCTTGTGCAGGCGGGCGCGGATGCCGACGTTGATGCCGGGCAGGTCGATCAGCGACAGGTGCGCGATCCTGCCCGGTAGGTCGTCGGGTGTCAGGGCCGTCAGCCCGTCGGGTTTACCCAGTTCGGAGGCAACCTTCGCCATGAGCCGGGACGACGCGAGCCCGACACTGCACGAGAGCACCTCGCCGACCCCCGGGCAGACGGCCTGCTTCACACGCCGACCGATCTCGAGCGCCGCCCCGACTTCGCACTCGCGCCCCATCAGCCGGACGGCCATTTCGTCGATGGACCAGACCTTGTCGATGGGAATGACATTTTGGATCGCAGCGCAGATCGCCTGGTGCACCACGACATAGCGCCTTGGCCGAGCGACGACCAGTTTGATCCCCGGGCAGCGATGCTTGGCCTCGCGTACGCCGGTGCCGGTCTTGACGCCGTGCCGCTTGGCTTCCTTGCTCGCGGCGATGCAGCAGGTGCCCTCGCTCTCGCAGGGGATCACGCCGACAGGCCGGCCACGCAGCTCCGGCCGGTCCTGCTGCTCGACCGACGCGAAGTAGTTGTCCATGTCCAGAAACAGCCAACGGAGAGGGGCTTGCATATGCGTACATATACCTAACATGCGTGCGCGATGCAATCATGGTCTGATCGGGCTGCGCTAGAGGTCGCCCCCGGCCAGTTTTGCGGGGGGATCCGGCCTTCGACGCGTGGCGGCGAGGCCACACCCGCTGGCAAGCACGCTTACCAAACCCAGCCCCACGAACACCAGCCAAGTGCCGTTGTGCGAAACACGCTGGAGAACCGCCTGCGTCTGAGCCACCATCACGGGGTCGCGCAACTCGCTGGGCGTCAACACTTGGTCCAGCTGCACCGCAGAACGAAGCGCTGGATAGTTCGCACCGCCCATCAGGAGGCAGATTACGCTGTTCGTCATCAGCACCCAGAGACAAATCCTGATGCGTGTGATACGGCGATATTCCAACTTGGGCTTCTCTTCGATTGATCTCATTAGATAGATCGGCCCATCAACTTGCAAGGGCGGCGCTGAACGTGGGATGATCGCCCCATGCTCGACTTCTCTGACCAGCCCTACCAGTGGTTCCCACCCCAATCCAGCCGGCTGGTGCGGTGGGCGCTGTGCTGGCACAACCGGCTGCGCTATCTGCCGCGGGCGATGCGGGTGGTCGAGGTCAAGGTGGCCGGGCACGAGGCGCTGCTCACCCGGCGGCGTGCGGGCGATCGGCTGGTGCTCATGCCCAACCATCCCACCCATGCCGACGCCCCGATCCTCCTCGAGGCCACACGGCAGGCCCGCATCTCCACGCAGGTCATGGCGGCCTACGACGTGTTTCTGCGTAGCCGGAAAGACGCCTGGGTCATGCAGAAGCTCGGCGCGTTTTCGGTGGATCGTGAAGGCAGCGACCCCCGCGCGATGAAGCAGGCCATCAGCGTCATCGAGCGCGGCCGACACGCCCTGGTCGTGTTCCCCGAGGGCAATGTCTACCTCGAAAACGACCGGGTCACCCCCTTCAACGAGGGTGCCGCCTTCCTCGCCCTGCGTGCCGCGCGTCAGCTCCACACCCACGGCAAGCGCACCCTCGTGGTCCCCGTCTCCATCAAGGCGACACACACCCGCGACATCCGCCCCGCGGTGGCGTCGCGGCTGCACGAGGCGGCGACGATGGTCGGCGTCGAGACGCGGGCCGACGACACGCCGGGCAGCGCGCTCAAGCGCATCGGCATCGCGGCGCTGCACCGCAACCTCAAGCAGCGCGGGCTTGATGCGCCGCAGACCGACGACCTGGCCGAACTGATCGCCCACGGCGCGGGCGCGGTGCTGGACAAGCTGGAGCACAAACTCGAACTCAAGGCCCGGCCCAACGACACGCTCACCGACCGCATCCGTAAGGCCCGCCGGGTGATCCACGAAGTACGCACCGACCCGTCGCGCGTCGCCGACCACGCGGCCGCGGCGACCTGGGCGGACGAGGCGATGCTGGCGTTGCGCTTCGCGAGCTACTCGGGGGCATATGTGGCACAGAAGCCCACCGTCGACCGCATCGCCGAGACCGTCGAGAAGCTGCACGAAGACCTGACCCGGGCGATGCTGCCCGCGTCCCATGACCGCGCGGCGACGGTGCGGTTTGGCGAGCCGATCGACCTGACGCCTTACGTCGCGGACGGCAAGCCCGGCCGCCGGGCGGTCGGTGAAATCACCGCGTTGGCGGAGCAGGCGGTGCAGCAGGGCCTGGACACGATCAACGCCGACAACACCCACCCCGGCGGGTCGGTGTGGGAAGGCCCGCTGGGCCAATAGCACTCACCCGCTCATGGGGCGTCGGACGAACCCGACTCGGGCTGGTCCGTCGGGGTCGCCGGGGTGTCCGACTCGGCGGCTTCCTTGAGCAGACGCAGGCCCTCATCAAACATCGGGCCCACCATGCCGTCCATCATCACCCCGAAGTAGCCGCCGATGACCGGCAGACTCATGTCCCCCTCCATCGCCCAGGTCACGACGACCTGCCCGTCGACGACTTCGTAAGTGATCTCGGCGCTCGCGGGGTCGAACTCGCCGATCTGCATGTCGTAGCCGATCCCTTTGTCCGGGTCGGACATGGTGAAGGTCAGCGTGCCGTCGCCGTCGTTGCTGGTCCAGGTCTGGGTCGCGCCGACGCCTGTGGTCACATCGCCCAACGTCACCACCACCGAGTCATCCGCTTTGGAGAACGGCTCCCAGTGCTCCCACTGCTCCAGGTCGTTGAGGTAGCGGAACACGACCTCCGGCGGCGCGTCGATTGTGACGCTGCGCTCCACCTGATACGAGCTTGGCAGGACCAGCCCGATGATCACAAAGGCGAGGACAAGGACGACCACGATCACAGCGAGCCACTTGACGACTTTCATGACAGGTTTCCTAAGCGCCGCCACAGGCACGACGCGGGCGAGAAAGGGCCGACGGCCCACGACCGCCGGGCCACGATTCTACACGCGTGCGGCGGTGCTACGCGATTTCCCTAGCCACAGGCCGAGTTTTTGACGGTTTCTCTGCGTTTCACTACCCTGTCGGGCTTTGCCTTTGCGGCCAGAACCCCTACACGACGAAGAAAGAGACGACCCACGATGGCGATCGAAACGCTCTACGACAAAGACGGCTCCCTGCAACCCCTCTCGGGCAAGACCGTCGCGGTCCTCGGCTACGGCAGCCAGGGCCACGCCCACGCCCAGAACCTGCGCGACTCGGGCGTGAGCGTCATCGTCGCTAACCGTGCCGACTCCGCCAACGGCAAGCTCGCCGCGGAGCACGGCTTCACCCCGATGCCTGTCGCCGACGCCGTCAAGCAGGCCGACGCCGTCGTCATCGCGCTGCCCGACGAGGTCCAGCCCACCGTCTATGCCGAGTCGATCGCGCCCAACCTCAGCGACGGCATGACGCTCGTCTTCACCCACGGCTTCAACATCCACTTCAAGACCATCGAGCCCCCGGCCGGCGTTAACGTCATCATGGTCGCGCCCAAGGGACCGGGCCATACCGTCCGCAGCGAGTTCGAGCGCGGCGGCGGCGTCCCCTGCCTCATGGCCATCGAGCAGGACGCCACCGGCGACGCGAGCGACATCGCCCTGGCCTACGCCATCGGTGTCGGCGGCGGCAAGGGCGGCACCCTCAAGACCACCTTCGCCGAGGAATGCGTCACCGACCTCTTCGGCGAGCAGGTCGTCCTGTGCGGCGGGCTCAGCGAGCTCATCAAGCACGGCTTCGACACCCTCGTCGAGGCCGGCTACCCCGCCGAGCTCGCCTACTTCGAGACCTGCCACGAGGTCAAGCTCATCGTCGACCTCATCGTCAAGGGCGGGCTCAAGTACATGCGCTACAGCATCTCCAACACCGCGGAGTTTGGCGACTACTACACCGGCCCGAAGATCATCGACGCCGACACGAAAGAGCGCATGAAGACTGCGCTCAAGCACATCCAGGACGGCGGCTTCGCCCAGGCCTTCCGCGACGACTACGCCGACGGCTTCAAGTGGTTCAAGCAGCAGCGCGCTGAAAACGCTGAGCACGGCGTCGAGACCGTCGGCAAGGAACTCCGCGCGATGATGCCTTGGCTCAACCCCGTCGAGATGTAAGACCAGACACAGCGAAGGCAGCCCAACACTGTCAATCTCCAGCCCTCGCAGCCCCGCAGCCCGTGCGGGGCTGTTTTTTCATCCGCCTACAATGCGGGCATGCCTCAAGACCAAGCCAAAGACCACGCCCACCACCCGCACCATGACGCGCTTCTCAACCCCGATGGCTCGTGGAAGTTCACCAATCGGCTCATCGACGAAACCAGCCCGTACCTCCGGCAGCACGCGCACAACCCGGTGGATTGGTACCCGTGGGGCGAGGAGGCGTTTGCGCTGGCACAGCAGCGCGGCGTGCCGATCTTCCTGAGCATCGGGTACTCGACGTGCTACTGGTGCCACGTCATGGAGCGGCAGGTCTTTGAAGCCCCGGCTATCGCGGCGCAGATGAACGAGTTGTATGTCTGCATCAAAGTTGACCGGGAGGAACGGCCGGACGTCGACGACATCTACATGGCCGCGACGCAGCTCATGACGCGGCGGGGCGGCTGGCCGATGAGTGTGTTCCTCACCCCGCCCGGCGCGTCGGGTGAAGGTACGGCGGGGCTCAAGCCGTTCTGGTGCGGCACCTATCTCCCGCCGCAGCCGATGCAGGGCGTGCCGAGTTTCCCGCAGGTGGTGGAGGCGCTGAGCAGGGCATGGCACGAGCAGCGGAGTGAGGTGCTCGAGCAGGCGCAGCGATTGGCCGAGGGTGTGGTGGATCAGCTCAGCGAGTCGGCCAAGCCCGCAGCGATCGACCCACGCGTGATCCATCAGGCCGCGCACGCGATGGTGCAGACCTACGACCCCGAGCACGGCGGCTTCGGCGGTGGCCCGGGCGCGGCCCCTAAGTTCCCGCAACCAGCCATCCCCGCCTTCCTGCTTGCGCTGCAGGTCGACAGCGGCAACGAAGCGCTCTGGCAGAAGATCGAATACACGCTCGACCGCATGGCCCGCGGCGGAATGTATGACCAGGTCGGCGGCGGCTTCCACCGCTACAGCGTCGATACGCAATGGCTCGTCCCACACTTCGAGAAAATGCTCTACGACAACGGCCAACTCGCCGAGCTCTACGCAAACGCCTACGAAAGCCACCCCGGCAGCGAGCACCGAAACACGTTCGGCTGGATCGCGAAAGGCATCTGCGACTACATCCTGCGCGAGATGACCGACCCGGCCGGCATGTTCTGGTCCGCGCAGGACGCGGAGGTCGATGCGCAGGAAGGGCTCAACTACCTGTGGACCCCGGCGCAGGTGCGCGCTGCCCTCGACAGCGACCAGAGCGATCGTGCGATGCGGTTGTATGGGCTCGACCACGGCCCCAACTTTCAGGACCCGCATGCGCCTGATGCCGAGCCCAAAAACGTGCTGTATCTGCCGACACCGCTCGCCAAACTGGCGACGGAGCTAGGTCTGCCGGTGGATGCGCTGCGTGAGCAACGTGACGCGATCAATGCGGCGCTGCTCGAAGTCCGCGGCCAGCGTGACCAGCCCGGCACCGACGACAAAGTCCTCACCGCGTGGAACGGCATGATGATCGCGGGCCTCGCAACGGTGGGGGGCGCCTTGGACGAGCCGCGTTTCCTGGCTGCCGCGTCGCGCGCAGCCGACGCAGTCGCTAAACACCTCGCGATCCCGCAGGACGAAAACAACCCACCGCTGCCCGGCGGGCTCTACCGCACCTACCGCGACGGCGTCGCCAAGATCCCCGGCTTCCTCGAAGACTACGCCCACTACGTCCACGGCCTGATCCAGCTCCACCGCCACAGCGAACAAAGCAATCACTACCTCGACTGGGCCCAGCACTACACCGCGTTCGCGGTCGAGCACTTCGCCCACGAGCAGGGCGGGTATTACGACACCTTGGCCGACCAGGGCGACCTGTTCGTGCGGACACGCAACACTTACGATGGCGCGGTGCCCTCGGGCAACAGTCAGATGATCCATAACCTCGTGGACCTGTTCGAGTTGACGGGTAACCGTGACTTTGCCCAACGCGCGGCGCGCGACCTCCGCAGCTTCGCCGGCCCCATGCAGGGGCGCGGCGGGGCGATGGTCCACATGCTCCACGCGATGCACCGGCTGATCCTGGCCGCGCCCGGGCTCCTGGATACCGAGGATCAAAGTCTCGCGGAAGTAGGAGCCGTGCAGTTCACGATTGCCCCCGAAACACTCACGCTCCAGGACGGCAAGGGCTCGCTGACAGCCACGCTTCTCATCGCCGAGGACTACCACATCAGCGCTGGCGGAGCGGGTGGCGAGGCCGTGCAGGCGACTTCGCTGAGCGCGGTCGCCAACGACCCTATCACGCTCCGCATCCACTGGCCCGACGGCGAACACAAGACATACCCCTTCGCCGATACAGCGATGGAGGTGTACGAGGGCGAAGTGCAGGTGCGCGTTGAAATCACGATCGAAGGCGATGCGCCCGACACGCTCACGCTACAGCTCGGCTACCAGGCCTGCACCGACCAGCACTGCGAACAGCCCGCGACGCAGTCGGTCGAAATCACCTTGCGATAGAGGTAGGGTGGTTATCGCTCGCAGACTCGCTCCACCCACCCTACGATAACTCCCGAACATCGAACATCGAACATCGAACATCCCATGATCGACACCCACTGCCACCTCACTTTTGACCAGCTCCACCGCCGCATTGATCAGATCCTCGCCGACGCCGATACGGCTGGCGTCGACCGCATGATCTCTGTCGGTACCACGCCCGCCGACGCGACGCGTGCCCTCGCCATCGCGCACCGCTTCCCGCGCGTGTACGCCACCGCGGGCGTCCACCCACACTACGCCGCGGAGTTCAGCGACAAGGCCGCGTTGCGCGATTCGCTCAACGACAAACTCGCCGACCCGCGCTGCGTCGCGCTGGGCGAGATGGGGCTCGACCGCCACTACCCCGACCCGCCTATCGACGACCAGCGCCGCGTCTTCGCCTGGCAGCTTGAGCTGATGCAGGCCCCCGGCTCACCGGCCAACGCACTCCCGGGCATCATCCACAACCGCGAAGCGACCGACGAAACACTCGCCATGATCCGCGAGGCCGGCATCCCCGGCGAACGCTTCGTCTTCCACTGCTTCACCGGCAGCGCCGACGAGCTCGACGCCATCCTCGAGCTGGGGGCCAAAGTCAGCTTCACCGGCATCGTGACCTTCCCCAGCGCCAGCAACCTGGCCCAGGCGTCCGACCGTGTCCCGCTGGATCGTCTGATGATCGAGACCGATTCGCCGTACCTCACGCCCGAGCCCAACCGCAGGGTCAAGCCCAACGAGCCCAGGTACGTCGCCGACGTCGCGCGTTTCCTGGCCCAGCGCCGCGGCCTCGATCTCGACACATTCGTCAAACAGGTCGACACCAACGCCGTCGCGTTCTTCAACCTGCCCAGCCAAGGCAACCCGTAACCATAGCGCCCTTGGCCTGGCTGCTTCAGCAACCAGGCGAACTGCCAATCACAAGATCACAAGCCCGTCCGCTCAGGGGATATCAATCAGGCGCGGCCCCGCCTCATGCCGCTCCTGATACACGTGCGAGTAGACCTTCCGGTTGGGCACGATGACGGTGCCATCGCGGTGGATGACATTGATCTTGCCTTCTTCGTCGATGAGGACCGCGAAGCCGTCGGGGTTCTCCACGCCGACCATCGTCTGCGCATCGCCGACCTTGTTGATATCGACGGTGACGCGGTTGCCGTTGGGGTCGTCGGGATGATGCACGGGCGGGTCGGCCTGTCCCTGCGCAAAGGCGAAGCCGGTGATCGCGAAGACGGCAAGCGCCGCGTAGCCGAGTTTGAGCAGGCGGTTCTGTTGCCGGAGGTTGTTTTCATGGCTGGACATCGGTTGCCTTTCAAAAATGGTGAGGATGGTTGCCAACGATTTAGAAACCAACCGCCATGGGCTGGTTACTGGTGCGGATGATGGTGCCGTCGTGCTTGACGATGACGACGTTGCCGTCCCGGCGGACGAACACGGCAAAGCCGTTGGGGTCCGACACGCCCTGAGAATCCTCAATCAGGTCCCGGCTGCCCAGCCCGTCGTCACGGCCCAGGCCGTCCTGCATCGCCATCCCCATCCCAAGCATGACCACGCACGCGAGCAGCATCGCTGCCCACCGCCATCGTCGGCCGACCCGTTCGAGGCGTGCGATCCTGGACTCGATTTCATTAGACATCGGTTTGCTCCCGGTGCGTTAGAGGTTTCATCCCAAGGACGGTTATCCAGCACATCGAATAACAATCCATTTGCAAGATAACCCGATCCCGCCCGGGCGCATAGAAGAAAAAACCCGCGCTTGGCGGGTTGAGGCAATCCACAAAACTCGTCGCCGGCGAGCCCTACGCCGCGCGGGCGGCGGGCTCGTGGTTTTCGTACACCCCGCGGGCTCGAAGATAGGCCAGCAGACGCTGGTAATCCATCGGCGAACGGAACTGCTCGAACACCATGCCCATCACTGCGGGGCCCAGGTCTTCCGCGTCCGAGTGCAGCCGAACCACCCGGCCAATCGCGCGGAACGAGGTGTGGTCCTTACCGGGCAACATGCCGCGGACCTCGATCTGAGCATCGACCTCGAGCGGCATGTCGAGCTCAAACCGCATCCCCGAGGCGCTGATGTCGTAGAGATGCCCCGTCCAGGTGTACTTGCTGCTGCCCACCACGCGAGCACGGACCAGGGTGTAGGCCGCCGGCAGCTTGAGGCGGGGTTCGGTCCGTTGGTTCGATTCGGGCAGCTGGAAGGTCGACACGGCACATCTCCGGAGGGGGTTGGTTGGGACTACCCACTTGATCGACACAATCCTAAGGCCTACTTAATCGATACGACCAGTAAAAACCGCGCAAATAGTGGCTGCAGCCGTCGCCCGCGACAAGCCGATAAGCCGGACATGAGCCATCCGTTTCAAATCGGGATTGAGCACGAAAAAACGGTGTCGAGCGCAGTTCATCGGCCCCGTACGCTGCTGGTCGGGACCGCACGCTCAGCGACACAGCTCGCGCACGTCCTCGCCGTCGCCGAGCCCGTGCCGCGGCTTATCGGGTGCGTGCTGCCCGACACCGCGACGGAATCGGCCGAGCGGCAGCCGGGCCTGCCCTGCGGGGTGCTGGGTCGGCTGACCGATCTGCGGCGCATCGTCGCACAGCACAAGCCCGAGCAGGTCCTCGTCATGCTCCCGCTCGCGATGCAGGACGCCATCGGCCAGGCCGCCGCCACGCTCGAACGCGCCGGCGTCACTTGGCGGTTCCTCCCGACGCTGGGTGATCAGCTCGCGGGCCGTACCACCAGCCGAATCACCGGCGGCCTGCCGACGAAGGTCGGCCTCACCGCCGGCGGCTTTGTCTGCTCACCCATCGACCCCACCCGCCTGATCGATCGCCAGCCCCGTCCGCTCGACGAGGACGCACTCCGCGGCCTGCTCACCGACCGCGTTGTCATGATCACCGGCTCGGGCGGCTCTATCGGCTCGGAACTCACGCGTATCGTCGCACGCTTTGGCCCCCGCAAACTTGTCCTGGTCGAACGCAGCGAAAACGCGCTCTTCGAGATCGACCGCGAGATCGCACGCGTCTACCCACAGCTCGAACGCGCCACCGAACTACACGACGTCACGCAGCGCGACCGGACCTTCGACATCGTCGCCCGCCATCGCCCGCACGCGATCTTCCACGCCGCGGCGCACAAGCACGTGCCGATGATGGAGACCCACCCCGCGCAGGCGGTCGAGAACAACTTCTACGGCACCCGCGCGATCGCCGACGCCGCCGACGCCGCCGGTGTCAAGCGTTTCGTCATGATCTCGACCGACAAGGCCGTCAACCCTTCGTCCGTGATGGGCGCAACCAAACGGCTGGCCGAGCGATACATCCAGCACCTAAGCACGGCCAGCAGCACGGTCTTTTCGATGGTCCGTTTTGGCAATGTGCTGGGCTCGGCGTGCAGCGTCGTCCCGATCTGGACACGCCAACTCGAGCACGGCGGGCCGATCACCGTCACGCACCCGGACATGACGCGCTACTTCATGACCATCCCCGAAGCCGCGGGCCTCGTGCTGCAGGCCGGGGCGCAGTCCGCGGGGGGCGAGGTGTTTCTCCTCGACATGGGCGAGCCCATCCGCATCCTCGACCTGGCCGAGCGATTCGTCCGGCTGCAGGGGTTTGACCCCGGCGTCGATGTCGAGATCAAACTCATCGGCAAACGCCCGGGCGAAAAACTCTTCGAGGAACTCGCGTATCACGGCGAGGATATGCTGCCCACGCCGCACGACTCGATCCGTGTGTGGAAGACCCAGCCGCCGACGGGCTCCGAGGTCGAGCAGACACTCGCCACGTTCGATCGTCTGCGCAACAAGTCGGGCGACCCCCGCCGGACCTGGCGCGACGCGACGCCCGACGCAATCATCCACGCGTTGCGCGCCGCCGTGCCCGAGATGATCCACGCCGCAGCGGGCTAACGCCGCCACAATCTAACTTCACGGATCCAAACAATCGCTTGCGGCTTAGCGCACCATCGCATCGAGCTCGGCCCGACTGTCTGCATCCAGCGTATCCGCCAACGCATCAAACTCGTCACCGCTGACGTACGGCCGGATCGAGAACACCGCCGCGACGCGATACGCCGGGTCTTCGTGTGTCGTGGCGATCTCTTTGATCTTTTCGACCACCGCCTCTTCGCCGTACTCCGCGATCACCGAATCGATCTGCGACTTGAACGAGTCCGCGTCGTAGCCCATGCCCGACGTGATGGGCACCATGTAGATTTGCGTCAGTGCATAGCTGCTGAGCCGGTCCTCGGTCTTGGGGATCGCGGCGGTAGGCGACTCGCCCTCACAGCCGAACATCGGTGACAGCAGCGCGGACAATGTGAGAGTCACGGTCAGCATCGGGAACAACTTCATGGCAGGGCTCCTTGTCGTGTGTTTGCCCCAGTATACGGCCGAGCCCACCGATCTCAGTTGCGATCACCAACGCGCGGCGGGTAGATCAGCCTCGCCGTCGCACGGATGCGGGTCTCGTAGTCGTCATCGAAACGCCAGATCAACTCCTCGGGGTCGCGCGTCAATGCCCGCTCGCTCGGCGTCAGGTCGCGGCGCAGCATCATGAGGATGTCGCTACTGACTGCGGGGTTGAAGCGTTGGTGCATGTGCCCGATGAGTGTACGGGTGGGGTTGCCGTCGATATCGACGATCGTGACGTTATCGAGCGCGTTGAGCCAGAGCACATCCGCCGACCCCAGCGCGTTGCGTCCCAGCGATCCGAGCCGGGGGTAGTAGTAGAGGTTCTGCGCCGCGTAGCGCAGGGCGTAATCAAACTTCGAGCTGTAGATGGTGAGGTTGTCGAACAGCTCGGCCGAGCCCTCTTCCAGGACGCGTTCGCGAGCGACGTCGACATTGAGATCGGGCGCGACGAGAAACACCTGCCCGATCCGCAAGGCCGTACGGGCCTCGTCGGGGCTGAGGTGGTTGGTCACCAATCGCAATTCGCGCAGCAGCGTGCCAAAGACCTGGCACCCCAGACTATGGCAGACGAAGTTGATCTTCTCCGCGTCGGTGTGTTCGGCGATGAACCGGACAAACAGCCGAAGGTGGGTGCCGGTGTAGCGGGCGGAGTCGATGTCGTGCTCGTAGCGCCAGATGCTGTCGTACGACGGCCAGGTGTAGCAGACAAAAGCGCCCTGGTTGCCCGCGTAGTGCGCGTATTCGGCGCAGGACATGACGGCCTCGGCGAACCCGGTGTTGAAGCCGTGGATGAAGATGGTGACCTCGCGCTGCGTGCTGTTCTCGAGCGTCTCATTGATGGAGGCGAGCAGCTGCTTGGCGGTGTCGTCGGGCATCGCCGGCGTGGGCTCGGGCATGGGGATGCGGCGGGTCGTGAACAGGTCGCCCAGTCGGTGCGTGTGTGCCAGGCGGAGGTTGGGCTTCGCGGGGTGCGGGCCGTCGGTGGTTAGTTGCACGAGCCGATTCCATCCGTCGTTACCGCCGATCTGTACCTCGCAGGTGCCGACGTCGAGTGTGTCGCTGCGGCGTCGGCCGTAGTCCCCTTCGCCGGGGTTGTCTTCGAGGCGGTCGGTGGCGTAGAAGACCGTGACGAGGTTGGTGCGCTGCGCGGGGGTCAACTCGAAGAACGGGTCGACCTCGCCCTTGTCGAAAATCGTCGGCGTGACCATCAGCGATCGGCCGCAGCCCGGCACGCACGCGACGACGCACAGGAGCACACACAACGCCGCGGCACGGGGAACAAGTCGCTTCATCCGCGTAGTGTAACTCGCGCGTTTGCACGCGTCGCAGCGTTGCTTTGCCGCTACACTCTTGCGATGAGCAAACGACGCAGTAACCAACTCCGCCCGACCACGATCAAACCCTTCCAGACCAACGCCCCCGGCAGCGTGGTGATCGCGATGGGGAACACCCGCGTGCTCTGCACCGCGTCGATCGCCAGCGAGCCGCCGCGATGGATCAAACGCGATGATGCCGGCAACCCGGTGCACGGCTGGGTCAGCGCCGAATACGCGATGCTGCCCGGGTCGACACACGACCGCAAACGCCGTGGGTCCGATGGCCGCTCGACCGAGATCCAGCGCCTGATCGGGCGTGTCCTCCGCGCCGCGGTGGACCTGGACAAGATGCCCGGGCTGTCGATCACCTGTGACTGTGATGTGCTCAGCGCCGAGGGCGGGACACGCACCGCCGCGATCACCGGCGCGTGGGTCGCGCTGTCGCAGGCGATTGCCCACGCCCGCAAGGAAAAACGCATCACGACTCAGCCGCTGCTGGGCCCGGTCGCGGCGGTCAGTGTCGGCGTGATCGATGGCAAGCCGTACCTCGACCTCGACTACCCGCTCGATGTCCGCGCGGAGGTTGACATGAATGTCGCGATGAACCACAAGGGCCGGTTCATCGAGGTGCAGGGCACGGGCGAGCAGGGCACCTTCAGCCGAGAAGAGCTTGACACGCTGCTCGACCTCGCGGGCAAAGGGATCAAGAAGCTGATGACGATCCAGCGCGCCGCGCTCTGAGTCGCGTCGCGATGTGAGACGCGTCAGGCGCTTGGCCGGTATCCTATGGGGCCATCGGCCGCGGCCTGGACGCGTCCCGGTTCCATGCATGTCCGAGCGTTGCGGACATCGCCCACCGAACACCGAACATGCCCTGGACCCTCTACCGCTACATCCTGCGAGAGCTGCTCAAAGTGCTGGTGCTGACCGCGGTCGTGCTGGTGACGGTGATGAGCTTTGCCGCGGCGGTTAAGCCGATGCAGGACGGCCTGCTGGGGCCCGCGTCGCTGGTGAAGTTTGTGCTGTTCACGATGCCCACCGTGCTGGGGTTCGCGCTGCCTTTCGCGGGGGCGTTCTCGGCGACGCTCGTGTTCACTCGGCTGGTCGCGGACAACGAGGTCCTGGCCTGCTGTGCCGGCGGGCTGAGCTACCGCAAGGTGCTGATGCCGACGTTCGGGCTCGGGCTGGTGCTGACGCTGTCAATGCTCGTGCTGTCGAACACCGTCATCCCCGGTTTCTGGAAGGCGGCACGCAATACGATCGAGGGCGACGTGCTGGGCGTCCTCGTGAGTCAGCTCAACCAGAACCAGCCCTACGTTTTTCGCGATGAAGGCCTGGTGCTTTATGCCCAGCGCGCACAGCAGCGTGTGCCGACCGACACCGAGACGGTGATGGGCCTGATCCCGCAGCAGTACATCGAGCTGCAGGGCGTCGCGTTTGGTCAGTTTGACAAGAACACGGGCGAGGTCTTCAACGACACCACCGCGAGCCGGGCCGGCGTCCTGCTGATCCGCGACGAGGACTCGGGCCGGTCGTACATCACGCTGCGGCTCAAGGACCCGATGTTCTACAACGCGCGCACCGGCGAGCTGCGCAGCGACCAGGCGCAGTTCGGGCAGATCGACTCGGACCCGATCTATCTCCCCAACCCCGTTGAAGACAAGGCGGTGTTTTTCACGCTCGAAGAGCTCATCGACCTGTGGGGCCACCCCGACCGCTACGACCGCGTCCGCGAGGCAAAGACGAACCTGGCCGCGGCGGTGGAGCGGCAGGAGATGCGGCTGGCGCTGATCGAGGCCTTGTCGGCGGGGCGGCCGGGCGAGGGGTTTGTTCTGCTGCGTGGTGGCATCCGCGGGGACCACTACATGCTCTCCGCGCCGCGTATCACCCAGAACGGGCAGGGGCTCCAGCTCGACGCGGCCGACGGGCTCAAGGTCACGATCGACCGCTACAACAATGCCGAGCTGAGCGGCGTGCCCGAGCTGCGCTTCGAGGCGGAGTACGGCGAGATCACCATCACGACCAGCGAGTTCTCCGGCGAAACCGAGGCGGAGCTGACACTGCTGAACGTGACCGTCACCGACCCTATCCTCCCGGACTCGGCGAACCAGAAGGGGCGGCACGAGTTCGCACCGATGGGTTGGATGGGCGACCTGCTGCCGGGCGAGCCGCTTGAAACGATGTCGGCCCGAGACCTGGGGGTGCTCGCGAAGCAGGAACGTTACAGCGCCGATGTTGATGTCCGAGAGGGGACCAACCGGCTGGCCTACGAGATCATGAAGCTGACCCTGAGCATCAGCGCGCAGGCGCACACGCGGGCAGCGACGGCGGTCGCGTGTCTGCTGCTGATCGTGCTTGGCGCGGTACTCGCGATCCGCATGAAGGGCCGTATCCCCCTGATCGTGTTTTTCTGGAGTTTTCTGCTCGCGATGCTCACGCTGCTGATGATTTACGCGGGGCAGAATATGGCGACCGACCTCGACCCCGACCTGCTCAAGACCGGCGCGTTCAACTGGCAGCAGGTCGCCGGGCTCGGCGTGCTCTGGGGCGGCAATCTGGTCACACTGATCGTCATCGGCCGAGAGTACTGCCGGATCGCCCGCACCTGACCCAGCTTTTCGCGACGCACGACACACCACGCAAACCCCACACGCCTGTATCCCGACGGCCCCACGTGAAACTACTCGACCGCTACATCATCAAGCAGTTCGTCTTGAACTTCGTCATCCTCAGCGTGGTGATGATGGGGCTGTACGTGCTGGTCGATTTGATCGTGGACCTCGACGAATTCCTCGACGCGGGCCAGGAGCTCGCCGACCAGCACGGCGGGGCGCTACTCGCGACGCTATGGGTGCTGGGCGATTACTACGGCCCGTTCCTGCTGCTGGTCTATGTCGCGATGTCGGGGCTCATCGTCGTCGCGGCGATGGGCTTTACAGTCGCACAGATGCAGCGCAACCGGGAGCTGATCGCGCTGCTGGCGGGAGGGATCAGTCTGTACCGTGTCGCCGCACCGATCCTGGTCACCGGGTTTGTGTTTAACCTCGTGGCGCTGCCTGTGCAGGAGGTCCTTATCCCGCCCCTGGCGGAGAAGATCGTTCGGCCTAAGTCGCAGGCGGGCTCGCTGACGATCAAGGACAAGCCGGTCCACTACCTGAAGGATGAGTCGGGCGCGTTGATCAGCGCGTCGTCGTTCAGTGCCGAACGCGGCGAGATGCAGGACGTGCGGATCATCAAGCTCAACGCCGATGGCCGACAGGAATCGCTCATCCGTGCATCGCTCGCGACGTGGGATGCCGCCAGCGGGCAATGGATCCTGAAGGACGGCCGGCGCTTTGTGCCCGGCGTCGACCCGGCGGACCCTGACGCGCTGGCGGGCACCGCGGTCAACGCCTACGCAACGGAGCTTTCGTCCGATGTGCTGATCGTACGGCAGGCGTCGCTGTTCCTGCGTCTCCTTTCGATGCGGGAACTCGAAGCCATGCGAGGCAACCAGGCGCTGACCGCGAAGGCGCGTGCCAGCGTGACGCAGATCATCTGGAGCCGGTTCAGCACGGTGGTGTTGTCGGTGCTGATCCTGCTGATGGGGCTGCCGTACTTCCTGTCACGTGTGCCGGGCAACCTGCTGGTCAACGCGACGAAGGCGGCGGGCATCACGGTGGGGGCGTGGTCCGGCGGGCTGGTCCTGCTCCAGGTGGGCAACCTCAACCCGGTGACTGCGGCGTGGCTGCCGGTGATTATCTACCTGCCGATCTCGTTCTGGCTGGTCACGAAGATCGAGACGTGAGGATTGGGAGTTGGGGATTCGGGATTGGGGCGTTGCAAGAATGAGCGGTGCGGGCTGTCTACGTCGCTAATCCCCAACCCTAACTCCCAAATCCCAATCCCCCAATCCCAACCCTTGCTATCCTGTCCGCCATGAACCGGATCGATGCTATCTTTCGTGGCCTGCGTGAGCGCGGGGCCAAGGCGCTGATGCCGTTTGTCACCGCGGGCGACGGCGGGCTCGACACGACCGCGCGGGTGCTGGCCGCGATGCAGGCGGGTGGGGCGTCGATCTGCGAGGTCGGCATCCCGTTTTCCGACCCCGTCGCCGACGGCCCAACGATCCAGGCGTCGATGACACGCGCGCTCGACGCGGGGACACGGGTCGAGCATGTGTTTGAGACCATCGCCAAGGCAAGGCCCAGTCTGTCCGTCGGGCTCGTGGCGATGGTCAGCTACTCGATCGTGTACCGGATGGGCCTGGACCAATTCGTGACATCGGCGAAGTCCGCGGGTTTCGACGGGTTTATCTTCCCGGACCTCCCGCTGGACGAGGCGGACGACGCCCGCGCCGCGACGCGCGAGGCGGGGATGATCCTCAGCATGCTCGTGGCCCCGACCACCCCGATCGAGCGGGCCAAGCAGATCGCGGCCGCCAGCAGCGGGTTTGTGTATGTCGTGGCCCGGCGGGGCGTGACCGGCGAGCGGCAGTCGCTTGCCGAAGACTTACCGGGCCGACTGGCCGCGCTGCGGAGCGTGACCGATGCGCCCCTCGCGGTCGGGTTCGGGGTATCGAGCGCTCAGCAGGTCTCGCAGGTCGTCCAGACGGCGGACGCGGCGATCGTGGCCTCGGCGTTGATTCGCCGGATGCAGGATGTCATCGAGCAGGGCGGGGACTCGGTCCAGGAAGCCGAACGGTTCACCCGTGAACTCGCGGGCGGGCTGGTCGACTCCGCCGGCGTGGCGTAGACGTGTAACCCCCGACAGACGTGTTTGTATCCAGCCCGGCCCGCCGAGCGTCCTTTACAATGGATGCGGCGGGCGGTTCTTGTGCGGATCGCCCAAGCCCAAGGCCCGATCCATACGATAGACCCACTATGAAACAGATTGCCGCCCTGATTGTGACGCTGCTCGCGTTTGGTTGGTGCACCTCGACCGCGCTGGCCCAGCCGGCGGCGGAGCCCGAGACCGACACGCTGCTCGCCGAGGAGTTCACCCGCGCTGCGCTGACCATCCTCGGCCTGCCGCAGACCGAGAACAATGACCACACCATGGCCCTGGCCACGACCCTGCTGGATCAGGCCGTCGCCCTCGACCCGGGCAACCCGCACATCTGGACCTTCCGTATGGACCTCGCGCAGCAGATGGGCGACGCCGAGGCCCACGAGAAGGCCTTGGTCGGCTACCTCGCGACGGGGGTCGATGACGAGCGGGCCCAGTACGAGCTGATCCGCATCAACCTCGCCAAGCACCAGACCCTCGACGAACAGTTCGATGCGCTCGAGCAGCTACTCAACTCCGAGGGCTCACGCCGTCTGTCTGACCCGCTGCGTTCTCGGCTCGCCTCCTACGCCGCGTCCCTGGCCGAGGAACTCGTCGACCCGCAGGCCCAGGCCCGCTGGGTCGTCGAGGCCGCCCGGCTCGACCCGGCCAACGGCGAAGCCGCCCACATGCTCCACGCCCTTGTCGTCGAACGCGGCGGCGACGACCTCCGCCAGGCCACCGCCCTGGTCAACGTCGTCCGCGCCAGCCCGATGGACCCGTGGGCCCGGCTCGAGTTTGCCGATGCCCTCGCCGGACAGGCCGCCTACGAACGCGCGCTCCAGCAGTACCAGCTCGTCGATCGGTGGATCGGCAGCTCGCCCTTTGTCGTCGGCGACAAGGTGTTCCGGCAGTTACTCCCGACCGACACGTATCGCAATTGGCTTCACACCCTCGCGACCACCGGGGCCGACCCGCTCGCGCTGCAGATCATCGAGGCCCTCGCCGGCTACTACGACGCGTACCACACCTCCCGCGCCGCCGCGATCGAGCAGGGGGTCGATGTCAGCCAGGCCCCGGAGGTGCCCGAGACGCTCCCGCTCGATTTCGAGGTCATCCGCCTTGCAGTCCTCGACGGCCCATCGGACACCGAGGCCGCGGCCGCATCCTTCGCACGCATCCAGGCGGGCTTCGCCGCCGTCGATCAGCAGGGCGAAACCGCGGGCCGGCTCGCGCTACTCGCTGCCGTGTTCGGCCCCGACCTTGATCAGGCCCTGGCACTCGCCCAGGCCCTCAACGACGACGACCCCGACAAAGCCACCGCGTTGGGCTGGGTCGCGGCCCGTCAAGGCAACACACAAGAAGCAATCGACTTGCTCGCGCCGCTTGCGGAGTCCGATGCGCTCGCGTCGTGCGGGCTGGCGCTGGTGGAGGACCTCGACGATGCGGGTCGGGCACGCCGGCTCCAGGAGATCATCCACCGCGGCCCGCTCGACCTCGCGGCACTCGCCGCCGGCCGCCGCCTCTCACGCGACGGACGCGACATCCCCCCGACCCGGGTGGGCAGCGCGCTCATCGAACGCATGTCCAAGTTCCCCGAGTCGCTCTGGCTGGCCGACCTGGAACGCACCCCCTGGCTCGACGCCCGGCTACGCATCCGCCCCGCGCGCTTCGACCACCTCGACCCTATCAACGCCGAGATCACCGTCTGGAACACCTCACGCTTCCCCATCGCCATCGGTGACGGCGAAGTCATCCGGCCCCGCGCCATCCTCCAGGTTACCGCCAACGCCGGCGGCCAGCCCGTCCCGCCCATGTCCCCCATCGTCATCGACATCGGCCGCAAGCTCACCCTCGGACCCGGCGAACGGCTGATCATCGACACGCGACTCGACTACCACCAGTTCGGTGCCCTCCGAGCACTCAACCCCGGCGTCGGCATCCTCTTCGACACCCGCCTCATCATCAACCCGGCCGTTGGCCCGAGCGGCACCTTCATCCCCGCCGCTACCGGGGGCGTCAGCACCGTCCGTGACTGCATCGCGCAAGGCACGCCGCCCAACGCCGAGCTCATCAACCAGTGGATCGACGGCATCGATACCGCCCAGGCCCAGACCCGTTTCGCGACGATTACACGGCTGTTGGCGCTGGACCGCGAGACATTGCCCGACCTCGTGACCATCGAGCTCGAGGCCCGGCTACGCGGCGCGGTCACCCAGCAACTCGGGCGATGGGACGAAGAAACCCAGGCCTGGGCGATGATGTTCCTGCGACGCGGTGCGGACTCCAACTCGACCTACGGCACGATCGCGATGGACCACGTCAAAGACAGCGATTCCGAGATGGTCTGGCTCGCCTTCCTCGCCAGGCAGGTCAAGACCGCCGACGCCGAGATGCTGCGTGAAGCCATCGGCCGGCAGGACCTCGCCCAAGTCGCACGCTTCGCCGAGACCTTCCGCCGCGCGCTACGCGACTCCGAGACCGCGATCGCCGAGCAGCAGCGGGCGTTCGAGGAACAGCAGCGCCAATTCGAAGAGCAGCAGCAGCAACAACAGGGTGGCCAGCGCTAAACGGTAGCCCTTGCGGCTTAGCGCTGTGATTTGAGGCCCTACTCCGCCAATCCCACAGCCCGCTCCGACTCACGAGACGGCTTGACTTTGCCCGGGTCGTCCGTTGCTGGGCGTGTGGGGCTCGCGACCGTCCCCTTGCGTTCCGCCGCGTGTCGCGAGGACTCAACCAGCAGGTCGCCCGGCAGCCCGCCCAGCAGCAACGCGGCGGCGGCGGCAATCGTTGCGCCCCACGTCCGGACAGGGAGTTTGAGTTGCACGGTCTGCTTGCGGTCTTCACCAAAGAACGCGACCGACGCGATCCGCAGGTAGTAGCCCGCCGAGATCGCCGAGTTGAGGACCATGATGACGACGATGGTGGGGTAGACCCAGGCGGTCGATGAGCCGACACTCGCCGCGGAGTAGGCCGAGCCGATCAGGTACAGCTTGCCGAGGAACCCGACCAGCGGGGGGAGCCCGACCAGCGAGATCACACTCACCAGCAGCACCGCCGCGAGGAACGGGTGCCGCAGCCGCATGCCCGCGAGGTCGTCATAGGTCTCGACCTCCGAGCCGTCGGGCCTGGACATGCAGGCGATCACCGCGAACGAGCTGACAGTGCTGAGCCCGTAGGCGACGAGGTAGAAGAGCACCGCCGCGAGGCCGTTGGAGAGCAGCGTGCGCTCGGACCCGCTGACCGCCTGGGCCGCGGCGGGCCCGACAAGCAGGCCGACGAGCATATAACCCGAGTGGGCGATCGACGAATAGGCGAGCACGCGCTTGATGCGTTTTTGCATCAGGCCCAGCACGTTGCCCACGGTCATGGTCAGGACCGCGATCAGGGCGAGGAGGTACACGAGGACCGCGGGCAACTCGGTCGCCGCGCCGCCGTTGCTGTGCCCCCAGCCCACGAGCCCGAGGATGCCGATGAGCGACACGAACCCGGCCGTCTTGGGGACAAACGCGAGAAACGCCGTCACCGGCGTCGCCGCGCCCTCATAGACATCTGCGGTGTAGTAGTGCATCGGCACCGCCGCGATCTTGAAACTGATCCCCACCACCGCGAGCACGACGCCGGTCATCATCAACGGTGAAACGCCCACGGCCTGCACATACGAGGCGATCGGGCCAAACTCTGTAAACCCGGTCGCGCCATAGATCAACGCAAAGCCGAACAGGAACACCGCCGCCGACATCGCGCCCAGGAAGAAGTACTTGACCGCCGCCTCCTGCGCGTGGGGCTTGTCGCGGGAGGTCGCCGCCATGACGTAGGTCGGTAGCGAGGTCAGCTCCAGCGCGAGGAACAGCCACACCAGGTCCGACGCGCCGGCACACAGCATCACGCCGGTGAGCGAGAACAGCATGAACGCGTAGAACTCGCCACGGAAGCAGTCACCGGGCTCGAAGGCCTTGCCCTCCGCCGAGTCGGCCGCGATGATCTGCCGCAGCGCATCGGGCGTGCCGGTGGCGACCATCACAAGGATCAGCCCGATCGCGATCACCGCGAGCTTGGCAAACGCGGCCAGCCCGCCCAGCTGCATGAAATGCCGTGCATCCACACCGGCCGGCATCGAAGCCACCGGGTTGGGCACAGACCGCAGCAGCACCGCCGCGACAACCAGCGACAGCATCGCCACGCCCGGGGTTGCCTTACGCAGCGCCTTGCTGCCCGACAGCCCCGTCACGAGGCACACACAAGCCCCCACGAGCAGCGCGATCTCGGGCCAAAGCAGAGCCAGTTTTTCAGTGAGGGCGGTCATTGCGCGTCCCCCTCTTCGACACTAAACAAAGCGTCGAGTTCTTCCCGCGTCATGTGTACGCCGAGATCGAGTTGACTACCGTATCGCGTTGAAGCGAGCGGGTCCGGATCCTGACTCCACACAACGTCGTTGCCCTTGATCAACAGACTACCGTGCCAATCACCATCAAGATCGACACGCTCCTCACGCTCCGGATCAATCTCCACTGAGGTCGCAGCATCTTGTTGAGGTATATCTGCTTCCACGTTGACCGCCTCGCCGTTCTCGACTTCGATCTGCGCGTTCACCGCCTTGTTCATCTCGGCGACGGACGGCTCGAGCGAGCGGAGGATCGGGAAGGGGAACAGGCCGATCACGAGGCAGGCGACGGCGAGCGGGGCGACGGTCATGGTTTCACGGTACGAAAGGTCGTGCTCGAACTTGCCGCCGATACCGGTCTCGCCGGTGTCTTCCCAGTGCGGCAGGAGGACGGGGCCAAAGACGATCTTGCCCACGAGGTAGAGCAGGTAGATCGCCGCGAGGATGACGCCCGTGCCGGCGATGATCGCGTACCAAGGCCCGAGGATCGGCGTACCTTGCACCTCTTGCGAGTTGAACGTGCCGAGCATGGTGAGGAACTCGCCGACAAAGCCGTTGAGCCCGGGCAGGCCGACGCTGGCGAAGATGAAGACACAGAAGAAGAAGGCCCAGAGCGGCATGATCTTGGCGAGACCGGACATACGGTCGAGCTCGCGGGTATGGAAGCGGTCGTAGAGCATGCCGATGCAGAGGAATAGCCCGCCGGTCGCCAGACCGTGGGAGATCATGTAGATCATCGCGCCGGTCGCGCCGATGTGTCCTTTGTCAAAGGCGAAGAGGCCGAGGATACAGAAGCCCATATGCGAGACCGAGGAGTAGGCGACCAGCTTCTTCGCGTCGCGTTGGACCCAGCACACGAGCGCGGCGTAGACAACGCCGAAGACCGCGAGGGCGCCGAGGTAGGGCGCGATGGCGAGCACGGCGAGCGGGAGCATGGGGATCGCGAGGCGCAGCAGGCCATAGGGCCCCAGCTTGAGCACCAGCCCGGCGAGGTCGACCGAGCCGGCGGTCGGGGCCTCGGTATGCGCGAGCGGCAGCCAGGTGTGGAACGGGAACAGTGGCGTCTTCGCGCCAAAGCCCGCAAGCAGCGAGAGCATCACGAGGATCTGCTGCCACAAGGGCATCACCCGGCCCGCAGCCCAGAGCGCCTTGATGTTGAACGTCCAGTGCCCGGCGTAGCGCTCCTGGGCGTAGTACGTCGAGGCCTTGTACTCCGTGCCGGGCGCGACATAGTCGCCACTCGCGTCGATATCGATCGTCTCATACGCCGCGATCAGCTCGGGCATGTTCGGGTCCAGCGTCGTATTGAACCACGCGACATAGAGCATGCCCGCCATCGTCAGCAGCGACGCGGTGAAGGTGTAGTAGAAGAAGACCTTGGCGGCCTTGAGTTTTTCGCCGTGCCCAAAGATCCCGATGAGGAAGAAGAGGGGGATCAGCGTGAACTCGAAGCAGACGTAGAAGAAGATGATGTCCCGCGCGATGAACGTCCCGATCAGCGCCGCTTCGAGGATGTGCAGCCAGAAGTGGAACGTGCGCATGTCGCCCTTGACCTCGACCAGCGAGCCGAGCACGACGATCGGCATCAGGAACGTGGTCAGCAGGACCAGCCAGAGCGACATCGAGTCGAGCCCGTAGCTGAACTCGAGGCCGAAGCTCGGGATCCACGGGATCGTCCCGACGTAGTGGAGCGCCCCGGGCTCGGCCCACTTGAAGTGGTAGGCGACATAGAGCGAGAAGCCGAACGAGATCGTCGAGGTGGTCGCGGAATAGATCCACGCGCCCTTGCGTGTGCCCAGGAACTTGAAGGGCAGCAGCAGCCCGAGCGCAAAGAGCGCGGGGAGGATGAGCTGGAACGGGATGGTCAGGTGTTCGGGGAGCACGTCGTGCGGGTTTCGGGTTCGGGTTGCGTTTCGAGTCGTTGGTCCGTCAGCGATTCATGAGGAGGAAGAGCAGCAGGGCGACTGCGGCGACGCCGACGAGCATCCCCAGTCCGTAGCCCTGGAGCTTACCGGCCTGGGTCTTGCGGAGTTCTTTGCCGACCTGCCCGGGCAGGAGGCCGACGCCCATGACGGTCGCGTGGATGACGAGCTGGTCGACAAGGAAAAGGACCTGGCTGACGACATTGAGCGGCTGGACGATCGCCTTGTCGTAGAACTCGTCGATGTAGTACTTGCCGCGCAGGGTCTGGGTCAGCGAGCCGAAGCCGGCCGCGATCTTAGTCGGGATGCCGCGATCCCCGCGGTAGAACACGAAGGCGAGGGCGATGCCCAGGATCGCGATGACACTGCTGAGGCCCATCATGAACAGGTGCGCGTCGATGCCCATAAGTTTGGCGTGGTGTTCGCCGTGCTCCGCGTGCTCGCCCTGGGCCGAGTGTGCCTCGGCGTGCGGCTCGGCATGGTGCGGGTCGGGCGTGGCCTGGGCGTGCGCGAAGTCGGCGTGGGTTTTGATGACCGTTTCGGGGATGTAGGCGGAAGAGTCGTGCATCACGCTGTGCATGACCTGCGGCATGACATCGCCGACAAATTGCTTGGGAGGCGCGAGCAGGAACCCGGCGATCAGCGCCCCGACGACCAGCACCACCAGCGGGGCGTTCATCGGCCAGAAGGACATCTCGTGCGGGGCGTGCGCATGATGGTCGGCGTGCGCATCGTCCTCTTCGCTATGGTGCTCGTCGCCCATCTCGTACTTGGTTTCGCCGGTGAAGACGATGCACCACAGCCGGAAGGTGTAGAACGCGGTGAGGAAGGCGGTGAGCAGGCCGACGATCGCGAGGATGAAGTAGAAGACGCCTTCGGAGGTGCCCCAGTGGTCGCCGGTGCCTTTGATCATCGCGGCGGCGAGGATCTCATCCTTCGAGAAGAACCCGGCCGTGAGTGGCGCCCCCGCGAGCGCGACGCAGCCCGCGAGCATGAGCCACTTGGTCAGCGGCATGTGTTTGCCCATGCCACCCATCTTGCGGATGTCGAGCGAGCCGGCCAGGGCATGCATCACGCTGCCGGCGGTGAGGAAAAGCAGCGCCTTGAAGAACGCGTGGGTCACAAGGTGGAACACCGCGGCGGTCGAAGACAGCGCGCCAAGCCCGAGGAACATGTAGCCCAGTTGTGACACGGTGGAGTAGGCGAAGACGCCTTTGAGGTCGTTGTTGGTCAGCGCGATGGTGGCGGCGAAGAGGGCGGTAACGCCGCCGACCGCCGCGACGAGGTAGAGCGGCGAGAGGAAGTTCTCGCGCAGCGCGTCGTTGTGGGTGAGCACGAAGATCGGCATGCAGCGGGCGATCAGGTAGACCCCGGCGGTGACCATGGTCGCGGCGTGGACCAGCGCGGAGACGGGCGTGGGGCCGGCCATCGCGTCGGGCAGCCAGACAAACAGCGGGATCTGCGCCGACTTACCAAACGCCCCGACCATCAGGCAGAAGGGGATCGCGTAGAAAAGCCAGGGACCCGAGCCGTAGTCGATGTGAACGACGTTGCGGAGATTGATGAGCGCGTCCGCTGCGCCGGCATCGAGCAGGGCGGGGTCGAGCATGCCGAGCTGGGCCTGCACCGCCGGGAGGATATCCGCGAACTGGAGTGAACCGAAGACCTTGTAGCACAGGAAAATGGCGACGAGGAAGCCGAGGTCGCCGATGCGGTTGACGATGAATGCCTTTTTCGCGGCGTCGACAGCCGTGGTCTTGCCGTAGTAGTACCCGATCAGCAGGTACGAACACAGCCCGACACCCTCCCAGCCCAAAAAGAGCAGGACGAGGTTGTCGGCCATCACGAGCGTGGTCATGGCGAAGATGAACAGCGACATCGCCGCGAAGAAGCGTGCAAAGCCCGGGTCGCCCTTCATGTAGCCCACGGCGTAGATCGCGATGAGCATGCCGATGCCGCAGACGACGAGCAGCATGGTGAAGGTCAGGCCATCGAAGTAGTAGCCAAAGTCGATCTGCAGGCCGCCTTCGTAGCCGATGATCTCGCCGTTCTCCCCCGGCACGTTTTCGCCGCCGACCTGGATCCACGGGCTGGCGGTAACGACTTCGCCCTGCACGATGTGGTGACCGCCCAGGTGGTTGAAGTCGGTCTTGCCGGTGGCCCACGGGAGCACGGCGTTGAGTGTCAGCCCAAAGCCCGCCGCGATCGCGAGGACGCAGACCCAACCCGCCCAGCCCTTGAGCGCGGGGCGGATGCACAGCACACCGCACAGCACCGCGCCCAGCGCGGCGATCCAGGGGATGAATTGGAGGGGTTCGAGTCCGGTCACGTTGAGTTGGGTTCTTCGTAGGACAGGCGTTGCTGCCTGTCACAGGCCCAGGGCCTGCAGGGTTTCAAAGGTTCAATGACAGGCAAGGTGCCTGTCCCACTATCCGCTCATCGTCTGCCACGCCTCGACGTCGAGGGTGCCACGGCGTCTGAAGAGCATCACGACCAGGCCCAGCGCCAGCGCGGCCTCGGCCGCGGCGATGGTGAGGACAAAAATCACAAAGGTCTGCCCGGTCACGTTGCCGTGAAACTTCGCAAAAGCAACCAGCGACAGCGCGACGCCCTGGAACATCATCTCCGTGCACAGGAACATGACGATCAGGTTGCGTCGCGTGACAAATCCGATGAGCCCGAGCACGAACAGGATCGAGCCGGTCATCAGGAAATGCGACAAGGCCAGGGGGGTGAGGGTTTCCATGCTAGGCTGTGCCCCCTTCCTGGCGGGCGGCGAGGACCGATGCCTCGGTCGCGTCGGGGTCGACGGCTCCAGGCGGGACCTGCGTCTTGGCGATCACCACCGCACCGATGAGCGAGACCAGCAGGATCACCCCGGCGAGCTCGATCGCCAGCGGGTGCTTGTTAAAAAGATCGAGCCCGACGCGTTCGACATTGCTCACGGTGCCCGCGGTGTATTGCGGGGAAGACGCGAGCAATTCGTTGTTCTCTTCGTCCAGGCCCCGGCCCGTGAGGGTCTCGCGGAGCACCTGGCCGTCGCTGGCCATTGCGGCGTCGGGATTCGCGGCCAGTGTCTGCCTGCCGGGGCTGTCGAAACTCACCGTCAACAGCACCGCCAGCAGCAGAAACCCCGCGACGCAGGCCCAGAGCGGGTCGTTGGCGAAGCGGTCGTAGCTCGGGGCCTGGTCCTCCTGGCCCGGCTCGAGGGGCTGGCTGGCGAGCATGATGACAAACATGTAGGTGACGAGGATCGCGCCGCCGTAGATGATGATCATCGCGAAGGCCATGAAGTCGGCCGAAAGCACGAGGAACATGCCGCCGCTGGCGAGGACGACCATGATGAACCAGAGCGCGGCGTAGACAGGCCGACGGTGCGTGATGACGCGGACGGCGGCGGCGATGGCGATCGCGCTGAAGATGTAGAAGTAGACGAAGGTGGTCGCGGGAAGGCCCAGCGTGTTGGCGGAGAAGTCGTGGATGAGCCCGGTGTTGAACGCGATCGCGAGCCAGCACCCGCCGAGGGTGGCGGCCCCGAGGAGCGCGCCAAGTGGCGCAAGGCGTCCCCCGGGCCTGGGCATCATCAGCACCATGGCGATGGCCCCGAGCACCGACGCGATGTAGAGCAGCAGGGGGGTGGACATCAGTGGCCGAGGTCTTCCGGGGTTCGCCGGGGTGAGAACACGCCGTATCGGCGTTTTGGCCGGTGTGAACGGCCCCTAATCGATGGGCGTAGCCGCCCGTCCAGAGCAGGGGACAGGATAGACGCGCACCGGGGCGCGAGCAAGTTGTGGATAGCTCCCCGCGACAGGCGTGCGTGCAAGACTCGGGCCAAACACGACAATCCGCCGAGTGTGCAGTCGATCCGCAAACGCCGCGTTGCCAAAGCACCTACCCGCGTTACCCCAGGCTCAGACCGGCAAGGGCATCACCCGGTCGTGCTGGGCGATCGGCTCGTCGGGGCCGGGCAGGACGGCCGTGCCCGCCAACGCCGCCTGCCGGATCGCACGCAGCTTGTTGCGGTAGTTCACCACGGTCGCCACCACCGTCGCGTGGCTCCAGGTCAGCGGACTCACCGACAGCGGCGCGTTCGTCTCCGGGTGCACCTGCTCCGCCAGCACACCCGAAGGCAGCGCACGCTCGGCGACCCAGTCCAGATACCGGCGTGCCTCGACCAGCTCCTCCTCGTTGCGAGCGCAGGCGATACGGTAGTCCGCCATCCAGAGCGTGCAGATGAACCACGGGTTGCCGGGGATGTTGTCGGTGTCTTTGCTGACCTGCTGGTAGTAGTCGTCGACGTACCGCGCAACACCGCCGACGGGCGTCTTGATCGTCAGCCGTTCCTCGACCGCCTTCATCGTCGCCCGGACGCGTTCGTCGTCCGCGGGCAGCAGGCCCATCGAGAAGATCGCGAACATCGACGCATCGACATTCGTGTCCGGCTCGTACCACACCGCATCGGTCAGCGGCGCACCGGGCTCGGCCGGCTGCGGGTCGCGGTCGGCGAAGAGGTCGGCCATGAACCCCGCGACACGGTCGGTATCGATCGGGCTGATCCGCCGGAGGAATCGGCCGTGCTCCGCCGACCACAGGTACTTGCAAAACGCCTCGCGGACTTCCTCCGCCGCCTGGTTGTACTTCGAAGCGCGATCGTTATCGCCAAAGCTCTCGGCAAACTTGCACGCCGCACGCAGGCCGCCGTACACCGTCGCAACCGTAAACGCGTGTACACCCCAGCGCTCCTCCCAGAGGTCGTAGCTGGGCAGCGGCAGCTTCGTGTCCGGGTCGCGGTAGCGGCACATGAAGTCGGCCGCGGGCTGGATCATCGTGACCCACAGCGGCCGGACAAACTCGATGTCCCGGTTGCGTGCGTAGTGCCGCCACAGCGCCCACACGACCAGTGCCGTCTCGTCCTCCTGAATCGGCATCTGCGGCTTGCCCTTGCCGTCCACCCACGGGTGCCAGCTCGAGCCCGGCGAGCCGTCGGGGCAGTACTTGTGCAGGAACATCCCGCGTTTGTTGATCACGCGGGCACAGAAGGCGTAGAACCGGCGGGACACATCCGGGAAGCCCGCGGCGTCCATCGCGTCGGCGACAAACGCGCCGTCGCGTGGCCAGAGGTACGAGTACGTGTCGCGGTTGTACTGGAGGTAGTCGCTGTCGTTGGCGGCGAGGATGGCGCCGTTGTTGTCGATCTGCGTGCGCACCACCAGCAGCGAGCGTTTGTACACGTTATCGACGCCGACGCTCAGCGCCGCATCCATCGTTTGCGGCAGATCGACATCGGTCTGCCGGCGGGCTTCACCGCTGCGCGCCGCGGTGAGCCAGAGCTTCCAGTACGCCTCGGTCCGGTCGATGACATGCTGGGGCCCGTGCTGATGCAAAAACCCCTGGAGCTCTTCACAGTCGAGGTAGCTGTGCCCGCACCCGATGATGAGGTACACCGTCCGCGTTTCGTGGGGGGCGAGCTCGACGGAGCAGAGGATGGTCGAGTCGACCGAGCCCTGCGCGATCGCGTTCATCCCCAGCTCGCCGTCCTCCGCGTCGCGCCATGTCCCCTCCGCGCCGCCAAAGCCCGAGTTGCCCGTGGCGTACTGGTTGGTCTGCGGCTCACCGTCGAGGTAGAACCCGCACATGATGTAGCGTGACTTGCGGTAGTGGACCATGCAACGCAGCTGCGGGTCGTAGTAGGCCGTGTCCCCGACGTCCGTGCCGTAGAGGTGGAAGTTGTGGTGGTGCAGCAGCCGGACCTCGCGTTGCTCGTCGGCCTGATTGGTGACCTCGACCTTGCGGACCATCACCGGGCGGTGGTAGTCGACCACGTCCGTGCAGCGCAGCTGGACCATCAGGTCGTTGCACGTCATCTCCACATCGGTCGCGAGCGTGTCGTCTTTGTACCGCAGCGAGCGGTCCCAGCCCGAGTCGGACCAGTAGACGTGAGAGCGTCGGCGTTCATTCTTGTTCTTGAGTCGCTCGGCCGGGAGCTTGCCCCAGACGCCGAACTTGCACGGGCGTTCATCGACCTGATTTTCCTGGCCAACGAAGGGGAAGTAGAGGTCGCGGATCTGGTACTGATCGTCGAAGGCGACCAGCATCTGGCCGTTACCGACTGGGATATTGCGTGGCATCCGTGCTCCTGGCATCGGGCGATGTGGAAAGCGAAAGACCCCGCCAAACAACTGCGGGGTTCAGGGTTGGATATCGGCCGACCGGGGGCCGGCCCTTACCCGGGCCCGCGTATCGAACCGGGCCGATGCCACACGAGCCGGGATTCTAGCGATTTATCGGTAGTCGAGTTCGACCTGCTCGCCGTGCTGGCCGTGTCGCCGGTCGATGCAGTTGAGTGTCAGCGTGGCCGCGTCCTCAGCCAGCCGGCAGTCCACCCAGCCGTTGGGCTTGCCCGGCGCGAACACGTACGCGGTGGGGGGGAGGTTGACCAGGTACAGCCCGTCGTCCCGCTGGCTGCATTTCCAGTCGTGCGAGTGGCCGTAGAACACGGCCTTGACGTTCTGGCGTTGCGAGAGCGTCTCGAACATCGGCCCGGCATCGCGCAGCCCCCAGTCCGAGCCGTCGCGCTGGATCCAGTCGAAGTTGTGATGGACCATGACCATCACGGGCTTGTCGTCCAGCCCGTCCAGCGTCTGTGCCAGCCAGTCCTGCTGCGACTCGCCGAGCTGGCCATAGACCGTGTCGGTCTCGACCAGCGAGTCCAGCAGCAGCCAGTTTGCTCGCTCGGCGCGCACAACGCCGACATGCTTGCCCGCGACCGGGGGCGTCTCGGGCTGGCGCGCGATGCCCGCCTCGAAGAAGTTCTCGTAGTGGTCGTGGTTGCCCAGCACACAGTGGACCGGCACACCGCGTTCCAGCAGCCGAACGGCGAGCGAGAGGAACTGGTCGTAGTCCTCTTTGCGGCCGACGAGATAGGCGACATCCCCACAAAACAGCGCGTGAGCGGGGGGCCGACCCGCGAGCAGCTGCGTGATGCAGCGGTTCAGGTAGTCGGTCATGTTGACGTTGCCGTGGTGGTTGACCGTGGCCGGGTTGCGGTCGATGTGTGTATCCGACAGCAGCGCGATCCGGTGCGGGTCGGGCCTTTCATCGCCCTGCATCGCCCACAGGGACCGGGGCACGGCGGCCGACCCCGCCAACGCGGCGGCCCCGTGGATAAAGCGTCTTCGTGAGATCGGCGGCAGCGAGATCGGCATGGTCGGGGCTCCGGCGGGTTGTTCAGAACGCTCATCATAAGCCTACGCGATACCCGCGGGCCAGCCCCATGTTTTGATCGCTCACGCCCCGGGCCATACACTGACCCTGAAGCTACCCATGAAGCCGGGCCGCGCGACCCCACGCCCGACCAAGCCCACGGACCCCCACATGCCCACCATCACCATCGACGGCAAACCCTGCGACTTCGAGGGCAACAAGAACATCCTCCAGGTCGCGCTCGACAACGGCATCGAGATCCCGCACTACTGCTACCACGACGGGCTCAGTGTCGCCGCCTCCTGCCGCATCTGCCTGGCCGAGGTCGCCTCGCCCAACCCCCGCAACGACAACAAGGTCGAGCTGATCCCTAAGCTCATCCCCACCTGCCAGACGCCCGCCGCCGACGGCATGGAGGTCCACACCCAGAGCCCCAAGGCCATCGCCAACCAGAAGGCGGTGATGGAATACCTCCTCATCAACCACCCACTCGACTGTCCCGTCTGCGACCAGGCCGGCGAGTGCCTGCTCCAGGACTACTCCTACAAGTACGGCAACGGCGCATCGCGCTTCGAAGAAAACAAGATCAAGCAGCCCAAAAAAGATATGGGCCCCACGATCCTGCTCTACTCCGACCGCTGCATCATGTGCTCCCGCTGCGTCCGGTTTACCCAGGAAGTCACCGGCACCAACGAGATCGGGATCTTCGGCCGCGGCTCTTCCGAACAGATCGACATCTTCCCCGGCAAGCCGCTGGACAACGAGCTCGCGGGCAACGTCGTCGACATCTGCCCCGTGGGCGCGTTCCTCGACAAGGACTTCCTCATGTCCATGCGGGTCTGGAACCTCACCAGCACCCCGAGCATCGACGGCATCACCGCATCGGGCGACAACCTGCTGCTCGAACACAACGAAGGCACGATCTACCGCGTCAAGCCCCGCACCAACCTGGATGTCAACCAGTGGTGGACCAGCGACGAGATCCGCTACGGCTGGAAGTTTATCCACCGCGAAGACCGGCTCACCAGCCCGTCGCTCAAGCCCGAGGCCGGGTCAGCGCTCGAGCCGCGCCGGCAGGTCGACTGGAACCAGGGGCTCAAGGCCGCCGCGACAGGCCTGCGCGACGCCGCAGACCGCTTTGGCGCGGGCTCGCTCGCGCTGGTCGTCAGCCCGATGCTCACCTGTGAAGACGCCTACCACCTCGCCCAGCTCGCCCGTGCGATCGACCCGCAGGCCCACTTCGCCGTCGGCCCCGTCCCCTTTGAGGGCGAGGACAAGACCTTCCCGGGCAACTACACCATCTACGCCGAAAAGGCCCCCAACGCCCGCGGCGTACGCCGAGCCCTCGAATTGGTCAGCGACCACGTGATGGACTTCGACCAGCTCGCCGAAAAGCAGAGCGAATTCGCCGCGCTCATCCTCACCGGCAACTACCCCAGCAACTGGACCACGCCCGGCCTGGTCGATCTGCTCAAAGACAAGTTCTCCGTCGTGCTCGATACCCTGCCCAGCGCGATCACGAACAACGCCGATGTCCTGCTCCCTACCGTCACCTGGGCCGAGAAAGCCGGGACGTTTGAGAATGTCAACCACCGGCTGCAGAGCTTTGGCCCCGCGATCCCCGCGGTCGAGTTTGCCCGGCCCGAGGCGCAGGTCGCAATCGACCTGCTGCACTTCGCCACCGACGCCCCACGCACCGTCTACGACGCCGAGCAGACCCGCGACGCGATGGGCGGCGTGTTTACCACCGACGTCCATGACCCGCCCGCGCCCGCCAAGGCCGCGAGCGATGTGCAGTACGTCGCGCTATAGCGTTGAGCCATCGCCCATCGGGCGGCGCGCAAGACACGGCAAGCCAAGCGCGCCGCCCGATGGGCGACGGCTAAGCTAAGCAGGATGTACTGCTCGACGAGGGACCGCATGAAACCTCTCTTCCATCTCACGCTGCTTTTGGCCGTCGGTTTTTTACTCCCCGCCTGCGGCGACAAGAAACCCACCGACGCAGAGATCGCCGACGCGGTGGCGGCTTTTGTCGAGCAGTATGAGTCGGCCTACCAGTCCAACGACCGCGAGTCGGTCCTCGTCCAGGTCGATTGGCCGGCCGTCGACGAGGAGCTGCGGGAGTTCACCAAGGCGTACGTGTTCCCGTTTCAGGGGCAGGTGGCGCTGCTGTCGGCCGAGTCTCAGCCCTACGAACCCGCACCAGACGACCCCGCAGAATACGAGGGGCATGCGATCGTGCCAAGCCCGACGCCGACCCACCGGGTCACGCTGATCTTCGAGCCGCCCAACCCGTACGCCGAGCCCGAGCCGATCGACATCCTGGTCGTCTGGCGTGAAGATAAGGTCCGGCTCTGCGGCTGGGCGCGGGCCCAGTAAGTGCGAGGTGGAACCGGGGGCGATCGGCGTCGCGTCAGCGGGCCTGGTCTTCGAAAGCCTGCACGACCTGATCCTGGCTGAGGCCACCGGGCTGGTCCCAGACATCGCTGTAAGCCAGGGGGTCGGGCCGGTCGTGGTAGGACCAGGTCGGCTCGATGCTGCGGCGGGGCTCGCGTTCGGTGACGCAGCCGGTCAAGGCCGAAAGTGACACAAGAGCGAGGAGGGCGAGGGTTTTGATGGCGAATCCTTGCATAACTTCTCCAAACCCCCACGCCTGCTTCCTGCGGGCACCCGCTTCATCGGCGGGGCACGATCTCGCGCCCCAGCGGGTGTTCGGCCTGCCTATCTTATCGGCCCGGGGCCGGGAATGAAAGATGTTCATAATCTTTTTGAATTACACTCCTCGACCATCCAGCCAACCCACTCCATAGGAAAAGACGCGATTTTCGGATACAACACACAGTACCTAGCATCCGATTCACCTCACCCGTACGCCAGCCCGAACGCCCACGCCCCAGGACATGCCAGGCCGACCCCCGCTACAACCCGTGCTCTTTGACCCCCACGACGCCCCCGCCACCCCCACGCCGCGCATCCCACGGCGACAGCGGGTGCCCCAGCCCGGGCTCCGGTTGTGCGTGCTCGGCAGCGGGTCGGGCGGTAACTGCACCGTCGTCCAGCTCACCGGGGCCGACGGCCGAGGCGACGCGGTCCTCCTCGACGCGGGCTTTGGCCCTCGCCGGACCACGCGCAAGCTCGCCGAGGCGGGCCTCGCCTTCGACGACCTCCGTGCCATCTGCGTCACGCACTTCGACCAGGACCACTTCAAGCCCTCGCTCATCAAAACCCTCGTCGAGCACAGCATCGCGCTCCACTGCCACCACTGGCACCTCCCCGACCTCCACAAACTCCGCGGGTCGCAGCGCCTCTTTGACGCGGGCCTCGTCGAGCCCTTCGGCGATGGGCTCTTCGTCCCCGTCCCCGGCTTCACCGCCACGACCACCCGCCTGCAGCACGACCGGCAGGGCACCATCGGCTACCGGCTGTCCTCACGCTTCGGCGACGTCGGCTTCGCCACCGACCTGGGACACGCGCCCCCGACGCTCATCGAGCACTTCGCCGGCGTCGATATCCTCTGCATCGAAAGCAACTACGACGAACGCATGACCACCCAGAGCAGCCGGCCCGTCTGGGTCAACCGCAGAAACCTCTCCGACTCCGGACACCTCAGCAACGAG
This sequence comes from Phycisphaerales bacterium JB063, assembly GCA_044439905.1. Classification (GTDB taxonomy): domain Bacteria; phylum Planctomycetota; class Phycisphaerae; order Phycisphaerales; family Phycisphaeraceae; genus JAHQVV01. The sequence goes on from JBITAC010000103.1 coordinate 42,456, forward strand.
CAGGCCTTCGCCGCCGTCCGCGCGATCCGCGACCGCAGCCCGCACGGCAACCCCCGGCACATCGTCCTGCTCCACCGCTCGTCCCAGTGCAACCACCCCACCAAAGTCCGCCGCGTCTTCGAGCGTGACCCGGCCATCGCCAAACGCACACTCCAGACCCAACAGCGCACTCGCACGCGATGGATCACCCTCCGACCGATGCACCTGGTCAAACGCCGACAGCTCTGCCTCTCGACCGCCTAGCAACCAAAGCCGCACCCGAGCGCAGCGATGACGCGGGGCCCGAGCACTCAGTCAAACATCGCTCCAAGCACCACATCCCGCACCGCCGTGCAGGGCAGCGTCTCCCCCGCACGCCCCGCGCCGATCAGGACGGGCTGGAGTTCAGGCGGATTGTCCACCCGCCCGTGCGTCCCGCGCACCAGCGCTGTATCCAGCGGGATCACATCCATCAGCTGCCGAAACCCCAGCTTCTTTTTCAGCAGCTTCCACGCGATCGCGGGCATCGCCTTATCCGAAAACAACTCACGTGGGTCGTAGCCCGGCTTGCGGTGGATATCGACCGTGTGCGCGAAGTCCGGCTTGCGGGCATCCGTCAACCAGTAGTCGTACGTAAACCAGTACCCAGGGTCAGCAACCAATACCGTCCGCCCAGCGCGTTCGTGCTCAAGCCCCGTCGCGGTGCAGTGTGGGATGTCGGGCAGCGCAGTGTCGGCACCGTGATACACATGCGCGACCTGATGATCGACCACCGCAAACGCACGCGACGCCCCGGCATCAAGCAACTCACTGTCGCCCTCAAGCCGAGTCGCCAATAGCCCCGCCTCACGCAGGAATCGGTTCACCGCGATCCCGCCGTCGCCGGGCACGCAATCCTCAATCCCGTACTCGCTCACCACAATCACCCGGGTGTCTCGGCCTTGGAAGTAGTCGATCAGATCGCCGACCACCGCATCCACCTCCGCGACGTGCTTGGGGATGTCGGCGTGCGATGGGCCCAGCTTCTGCAGGCCGTAATCCAGGTGCGGCAGGTAGCAAAGCGTCAGCGTCGGGCCGTACTTCGCATGCGCGAGCTTCGTCGCCTCGGCGATCCAGCGGGTCGATTCGATATCCGCCATCGGCCCCCAGAACTTGAACAGCGGGAACCGGCCGAGCTTCGCCTGCAACACATCACGCAAGTCCGCCGGGTGCGAATAGCAGTCGGGGATCTTCCGGCCGTCGGCCTTGTACTGCGGCCGCGGCGTCACGGACCAGTCCGCGGTCGAGTACATGTTGTACCACCAGAACATGTTCAGGCAGGTGCTCGACGCGTCGCGTTTTTTCGCGGTTTCCCAGACCTTTTCGCCATCGACGAGCTTGTTGGACTGCTTCCAGAACTGGACCTCCTGCTGCTTGTGATTGAACCACCCGTTGCCGACGACGCCGTGGCCGGAGACGGGCAGCCCGGTGAGCATCGACGACTGCACCGAGCACGTCACGGCCGGGAGCACCGGCGTCAGCGTCGCGTGCCCGCCCAGCGCACTGATGCGCGGCGCGTAGGGCAGCAGCGAAGAAGACAACCCCACAACATTCAGCACAGCGACGGCATTTGGCATGCCACGATTGTAGTGAGCTACATGATGAATAGCCGGTGACCTACGGGCACCGGATGTCAGGCCGTGTTATGACGCAGCACGTCGGGCGTCCGTAGGCCGCTGGCTATCCGTACCTCAAATCGCCCCCCGCATTGTGACGCGGCGGTTACGACCCCGCGATCCGCCGATGCCCGAGCTTGGTCAGCACCGCACACGCCACACACACCAACGACGCCGGCCACAAGCCCATCGCAACGAGCCACAACGCATCCAGCAGCGGCATCGCCGCGATCATGTTCATGACCGTCTTAGGCCCACCGAACCCGCCACGCTCGGGGTCCACCTCACGCCGCGCGACCAGCGAGATCGCCAGGGTGTAGAGCAGGAGCACTAGCGCGGGGATCACCACCCATCGCCACGTCTTCGGCGAAAAGGGGAACATCACCTCACCCAGCGCGACCGATGCACACGCCAGCACGACCCAGCCCCGACAGCCGCCCATCAATAGCACCGTGAGCCAGTGCCGCTGGTGCAGCATGTTGTACAGCACCACCGTCAGCACCAAAGCCCCGGCGATCATTGACGTCGGGCAGATCACGAGCAGTGAGGGCGTACACCACCACCGACCGAGCACGACCGTCAACGCAAATCCCCCGGCCAGCAGGACCAACGCGAGCGAACGTGCCGAGCCGGCGCGGACCCGCCCCGAGGGGATCGGCCGGCCCGGGCGTTCTTTGGCATCCACCGCCCGGTCCACGTAGTCGTTCATCACCATCCCGCCGGTGTAGACCATGCTCATTGCCAGCGACAGCCATGCCCCGACGCCGAAAACAAACACCGCCGACTTCACCCAAGGCGAACCGTCACCCTCGCCCGAAGCAGACACGATGGACAGCCCCGCCAGCCAGCCCATCCATGCATTGCTCCACACCGTGGGCAGGTTCGACACACGCATCAACTCAAGCAGGGCACGGAGATTCATACGGGCGCAGCCCCATCACGCACCCACGCAAGCTCATCCGCGATCCCCTCGGCCAAGGTGTCGCGCTGCAACGCCTCGGGCAGCACACCCCAGGCGTATGTCTCGACCTCGTAGTGGCTCACACGATGCGCAGGATCGCTGTTGGCCTGTTGACGCAGCAGCCCGATGCAATCGTCGAGGTCCCCGCGGGTCGTCTCGATCGCGCCGAAGCGGTCGAGGTAGACCGGGACGTGGAAGTGGACACGCCACTCGCCCCCCGGCTCGCCCCCGCAAGCGTCGATCGCGTCGGGCAGGTCGGCATAGAACGCGGTCGACCCATCCGGGAAACGGATACTCGTCTGGTGCTGGTAACGGTCTTCGCAGAAGGACCTGAGCTGCGCCAACGCCGCGGCACGCGGGTCATCGCCCAGCGACTCGAAGGGTACCCGCACCGCGCTGCTGAGCTGCACCTTGCCCACACGCAGCCCGGCCTGTGCGTATGCACTTAGCGCCTCGGCTTGCGGCTCGAACATCACGGCCGAGTGGCAGACATCATGACACACCCGGAGGTAGCCCCGGATGGTCTCGTCGTCGGGCGTCCCTAAAAGGTGGTGCTCGAAAAAGTCGATGAGGGTCGCGGCGGTATCGATACAGCAGCCGGGCTCGGGCTCGAGGTCGACGTGGATGCACTTGCCGGTGTCGAGCTCAATGCGCGCGAGGTAGTGCGTGAGGTCGGTCAGCCGGGCGGCGCAGGCCTCGGCGAAGGTGGGGTCGAGGGCCGCGGGGTGGTCAAGGGACTTGCGTACCGCGCCGGGCGATGCGGGCCAGCCCAACGGGAGCGTGGAGATGCTGCCCTCGTCCGCGTCGTCGGGCAGCAGCTCGCTCAGGATCGTCGCGAGCGCGAGGGTGTAGTCGTAGCGTTCGCGGGTCGCCCAGCTGGGCTGGTACACACGGGTCTTGACGCGGTGCTGGTGGAAGTCGCTGAACGGGAAGCCGTTGAGGGTGTAGGGCAGCAGGCCCTGGTCGAGCATCCACTGGCGCAGGTCCGCGATCGCCCCGGGCTGCTGGAGCGCTTGCGTCGCGGCCTCGAAGGCGAACCACAGGCCCACGCCCATCGGCGCATCAGGGGAAAAGCGACGCTTGACGGGCAGCGCGTGCGCGAGGAGGTTGGCGCGCACGGCATCGAGGGTGACGCCGGCGTGGACATTGGTGCAGTAGCCCAGGGTCGAATCGGGGGCGAGCGTATCGCGCATACATGAAGTGTACTCGGTCGATATGCGTGCGTCGCCGGTGCTAAACTACGACGATGCCAGATGTGCCCACGAACCCGCCGCTCGACCTGCCCGCCCGCCCGCGCCGCAACCGACGATCGCCCGCGATCCGTGCGCTGGTGCGCGAGACGACGCTGTCGGCGTCGCAACTGGTGTACCCGCTGTTTGTGCATGACGATGCCGATGCCCCCATCGACGCGATGCCCGGGCAGACGTGCTGGTCGCCCGATGGGCTGATCGCCGAGGTGGGGCGTGCGTCGGCGGTCGGGATCGGGTCGGTGCTGCTCTTTGCGAAATGCCCCGCCAAGCTCAAGACGCCCAACGGCGACGAGGCGGCCAACCCCGACGGGCTCATGCAGCGCGCGGTGCGGGCGGTGAAGCAGGCCCACCCGGCGGTGTGTGTGATGACCGACGTCGCGCTGGACCCGTACAACAGTGACGGCCACGACGGGCTCGTGTCCGACACGGGCGAGGTGCTCAACGACGCGTCGATCCAGGTGCTCTGCGCACAGGCCGTGTCCCACGCGCAGGCGGGTGCGGACCTCGTGGCGCCAAGCGACATGATGGACGGCCGGGTCGGCGCGATCCGCGAGGCGCTCGACGCGGCGGGCTGCTGCAACACGGGCATCATGAGCTACACCGCGAAGTACGCGTCGTCGTTCTACGGCCCGTTCCGTGGGGCGCTCGACTCGGCGCCCCAGGCGTCGGGCAACGGCAAGGTCATCCCCGGCGACAAGACGACGTACCAGATGGACCCCGCTAACGCACGCGAGGCGCTGCGCGAGCTGGACCTGGATGTGGAGGAGGGCGCGGACATCGTGCTGGTCAAGCCGGCCGGGCCATACCTGGATGTCATCCATCGGCTGCGTGCGGCGACGGACCTGCCCCTCGCGGCGTATCAGGTCAGCGGCGAGTATGTGATGATCAAGGCCGCGGCGGCGGGGGGCTACCTCGACGAGCGGGCGGTGGTATTGGAGACGCTCCTGGGTATCCGCCGGGCAGGCGCGGATATGATCCTGACATACTTCGCACCGCAGGTCGCGGCGTGGCTGAAGGAGTAGGTCGGTAGAGTGACTCGGCAAACGATACCCACCGCATCGTTGCCCGCGACTTGGCAAAACATCCTTGGATCGGTCTCGCGATGGTGGGTATCGCTCACGGACTGGATCCACCCACCCTACGGGAAACAATGATGCCGGTGTATGTATACGAAGTGGTCCGCGACGATGCGCCCGATGGGTTGCCGGGCCAGCGGTTTGAGGTGGTGCAGTCGATCACGGAGCCGGCGATTGCGACGCACCCGGTGACGGGCCAGCCGGTGCGCCGGGTCGTTCAGCCGATCGCGCTGGCGGGGATGCATAGCGACCTCAAGACCGCCGGGAAACTCGACGAGAAAAACCTCGCCCGTCACGGTTTTGCGAAGTACATCAAAGTCGGTGATGAGACGTACGAGAAGATGGTGGGGGATGGGCCTAGCCGGCTGTCTGCGCAGGGCCTGCAAAACCCTGGCGGGTGAGTCACGCCCTACAAGAACTTCCTGAAATCTACAGCCGGCCTGGTCGCTTAAGCGACTAGGCCAGCGCAAACTTTGAAATCTGTCGATTGGTGTTACCGCCCAGACAGTTCGCGGGTGCGGTCTTCGACGCGTTGGCGCAGCTCAGCCAGCATCGCTTCGAGGATCTCCGCCTGCACCTCGGGGTCGCCCGTCACGTTGATGCGGAAGTTGCGGGTGTCGGCGTAGATGGTCTCGATCAGCCCATCGGCGAGGACGTTGGTTCGGCTGGCCTGCCAGATCTCGTTGGCGGTGAACTCGGGCTGGGCTGCGAACAGCTCACGGTAAGAGCTAAAGCGTTTGTACTCGCTCTCGATCCGTGCGACGGCCTGGGTCTGGTAGGTGCGGGCGCTATTGATCTCGCTGGCGACCTCACCCCCGATGGACCGACCGCTGCGGTCTTCCCGGGGCGCGTCTGCGGCCAAGGCCAGGGCCGCGAGCAGCTCCTCGCGTGCGGCCTCGCGGGCCGACTGAAGCGCCGCTTCCGAGTCGTCGTCGGCCGCGGTGCGGGTCATTGCGGCGAGGTAGCTTGTGACCGGGTCGTTGACCGGGGGGCCGAACATCTGCAAGTCGGTAAGCGAGCGGTCGATCTCGTCGCGGAGCGCCTGGGCAAGCTCGGCCTCATTCGCGCCGCTGGCGGTCTCGAACGCGCGGATCATGGTGGAGAGCTCGGTGTGCGCGCCGCCGGCGACGCCGTTGAGCGTCTCGGCGGCGGACTGCCGAGCGCTCTGGATCGCGGTGCCTCGGTCCTGCTCGGCCGCGGAGACGAGCCGGTAGGCCGACTCCTGGATCTGCACGGGCGGCGAGGGGCTATCGACGAGGATCTGCTGGATGACGATGCCGGAGTTGAGTGCATCGAGCACGTTGCCCGCCTGGGCGATCGCCTCGGAGACGGCGAACTGCCGGTCGATCACACGCTTTGCATCGGCCGACGCCATCGCCAGCACGATGCCGCGCTGGGCCGCCATGCGGACGATCTCCTGGGCGCGTTCGGTGTCGCCAACGTTTTCGATATAGCGTTCGACGTTGTTGATCTTGTAGCGGACTTCAAACTTCACGTGCACGACGTTCGCATCACCCGTGATGAGGAAGCCGTCGGTCAGCGGGTTGAGCGGCCGACGCGCCGCGGCGGCGGCGCCGTTGCCTTCGGGGTCGTCGTACCAGAAGGCCTTGTCGAGCATCAGGCGCTGCTCGGTGACGGGGACCTGCACGACCTCCTCGATCGGGAATGGGAGGCCGAAGTGCCAGCCGGGGGTGTAGGTCCCGATGCGTTCGCCAAAGCGTAGCCGGGCGGCCTCGTTGCCTTCCTCGACCTGGAAGACCCCGCTGAGCAGGTAGACCACAATCAGCACCAGGAGCAGGCCCTTGAGGACGGTGAAGCTGACCCCCAACGCGTCGGAGAGCGACTGCTGCGCGGTGTCGAGCCCGGGTTCCTTGGGGGCTTGGGCGCGGGGCTTGGGTGCATGGCTATGGCCGTGGTCATGTCCATGGTCGTGGCCATGCCCGTGGTCGTGGTCGTGTGGGGGGGTGGATTCGCTCACTGCCCGGCCTCCGGCGAGGTGGTCGTGGTCTCAGCCACGTCGGGACGCAGCGGGGACGGTCGGCTGGAGGCCGGCTCGGCCGCCGCGCCAAGACGCGAGATGTCGCCCGGCTGGCCCGGCCCCATGAAATACACGTTGAACGGGTTGAGCTGGCTTACATCAATGACCAGCGTCGAGCGGTTGCCAAGGATACGCTCGGCGGCTTCGATCTGACGCAGGAAGATCGCGAGGTCCTGGTCTTCTTCGGTCTGAGCAAAACGGGCCATGAACTCGGCGACCTCGTCTTCACCCACGGTGCGGATCTGCTGGGCGACCTCGCCGGTGAACGCGAGGATGATCTCGCGGGCGGCCTGGGCTTCGCTGGTGATCGTCCCGGCCTCGGCGGTGCCCTCGGTCAGGATGACGGCCGCGAGGGCGGACTGCGTCGCCGACATGCGTTCGTTCACCTTCGTCGCGGTCGATTCGGTGTAGAGCAGCCGACCCATCGAGACCCGCTCGATCGTGATGCCGTAGCTGGGCTGGATCGCGTCGATCTGCGCCTGGAACTCGGCGGCGACTTCGGCCTCGAGCTGCGCCATCTGGACCTTGGTCGGGTCCGGGTTCACAAGCTGGTCAAAGCGGTACTGCGTGATGACGCTGCGCAGGTTCTGCATCAGCGAACGGAGCGTATCGTTGGCCCCGTTTTCTTCGTCGATGGTCCGCAAGCTCTTGAAGAAGTCGAGCGGATTGCTGATGGTCCAGGCGACCGACATGTTGACGATGACGGTATTGCCGTCGGGCAGGAGGATCTGCTCGGGATTGTCCTGGAGGACCTGCACCTGCTTGGGGTAGGTGTGGACGCGGTCGATGGGCCAGGGCAGCTTGAAGTGCAGGCCGGGGTCGGTGACGACAGCGTTCTCGCCCGCCTTGCCAAAGCGGGTGACGACCGCGGTCTCGTTGTACGACACGGTGTAGCTCACCATGTAGGCGACGAAGACCAGGGCGATGAAGATGGCCAGTGCGGCGGTTGAATAGCGTCTCATGGCGGGGGAGTCTCGTACGTCGGGGCAGGATCAATAATGGATGAATACGGTGGGATCGTCGCGACGGGTTAGCGGCCGCCGGGCCCGCTGATCGCGGGCTGGGGCATGTCGAGGACGACGTTGGGCTCAGCGCCCTCGGCGGGGAGGATGAAGATCTTGGGCCGGTCGGTGATCGTCGCGGCGAGCATGTCGAGGTAGCGACGCATGGGGTAGTAGCGCGGGGCGTTGTGGTAGGCACGGATCTCGGACTGCCGACGCAGCGCCCGGGCCTGCGCATCGAGCGAGAGCGACCAGCGGTCCGCGCGGGCTTCCATGATGAGTTGGCCCGAGTTACCCCCGGACTCAAGCAGGAGCAGTTCGACCGATGCCTGCTTCTCGGGGATGATGGTTTCGAGTTCTGCCAGCCGGGCGGCGTCGGGGGCCTGGGCGTTCCGCAGCGCGGCCGCTTCGTTCTCCAGCGCGTTGAGCTGGCGGATCTGTTCCGCGATCTCCAGCGCCGCTTCGCGCGAGCCGGCCACGGTCGCCAGCATCACCGCGGCGTCCTGGCGGGCCTGCTGGATCGTGGTCTCCTTCTCCTGCAGAGCGTTCACACGCTGGTGGTACTGGTCCGCTACTTCCTGGGGCGGGTGGACGCCAGACACCGAGACGAACACGACCTCAAGCCCGACCTGGTAGCTGTCGAGCTGCTCCTGGATACGCTGCTGAATCGTCTCGCCGGCGTGCATCCGGCCGGTCGTGAGCAGTGTCTGCGTGTCGTGGGTCGCGAAGTAGCGTGTGACCTGCTGCTCGGCGATCGCGCGGAGCAGCCCCTCGGGGTCGGCGGCGCTGGCCTGGGGGTTCGAAATGCCCAGGTACTGCTGCAGGTCGGTGATGCGGTACCGCACATCAATATCCGCGCCGAGCATCTCACCAAGCGCGCTATCGGTCCGGCCCGAGCCGTCGGTGTTGGGCGTCGGGGCGGTGACCAGCAACTGCTCGCTGGCACCCTCGCCGACATGCGCGTTGTTCCAGAGGATCGGGCCGTCAAGCGCCTCTTCCACATGCGCCCGCGAACCCAGGCGGATGGTGTGCACGCGGTTGACGTCGTACTTTGTCGCTTGGCCGATCGGCCAGGGCAGCTTGAAGCTCATCCCCGGCTGGGCGATCTTGGTAAACGCGCCGTTGGTCGTCACGACCGCCTGCTGATGGGGCTCGACGATCACGATGCTCGACATGCCGACGACGATCAGCACACACACGATGCACAAGGGCACGAGCGCTTTGCCCAGGAGCTGCATGAACCAGCTGCGCGAGATCTCGAAACCGAACTGGTAGTTGAGCGTCTCGGAAAAGATCTTGCCCATCGACTCGGGCCGAGTCAGCCAGCCCAGCACCCGGCTGTCGAACGCGGGGCGGACAAACTCATCCGCCTTGCGTGGGCGGTAGAGCCCAAAGACAAAGGCGAGGACAATCTCAAGCCCGAGCAGCGCCATGATGCCGGGCACCACGACGGCGAGCACGGCGAGCACCGCCTTGGCGCCGATGGCGAGCCCAACCGTGCCGATGAGCAGGGGCAGGACGCCGAGGAACACGTTGCCGATGAGGAAGCTCGCCCCGCCGCGCAGACCCTGCCAGGCCTCAACCCGGGTCATGCCCGCGACGTAGCGTGCGACGAGGAAACCCATGAGCCAGCAGATGACCAGCAGCAGGGCGACCAGCGCGACATTGAGATTGGGGTTGGCGGGGTTCTCGAAGAGGCCGCCGTCCTGGACCGCGGGCAGGTTGCGATAGAGTAGGAAGGCGCCCATCCCCATCAGGTAGAGGGCGCTGACGGCGCTGACGACCGGCAGGCCCCACTTGTAAAGGTTGTCCAGCCGGGTGCGGGACTGGGCGAGCTGTGCGCCGGCCTCGTCAAAGATCGCGGCCGAGGCGGCGTCGGAGTCGGCAAGCCGGGCGGCCTCGAGCGACTCGATGCGCTCGTGGCGGTGCTGGTTGAACAGCAGCCAGAGCACCGCCCAGATCCCCAAGCCGGGCAGGAGATACCACGTCACGGCATGGAACGCGGGCGAGGCGGCGTAGACCCCGAGGATGGCGATGAAGAGCGTCAAGACCACATGCGTCGCGAAGCCCACGAGGGCGGCGGTGGTCGCGCGTTGATACGTCTGCTGGTCCTGGTTCATGGCAAGATCGGCTGGGCCCACGACGGGGCGGACGACTGGGGAAGACAGCCCGGTGGGCGGCTGCCGGATGGACAACGGTATCGCTGGCGGCTTTCTACCCGGGCCTCTTGGCCCTCCACGCGAGCCGATTATCATAGCCCCCACGTTACTACGTCGCCAACGGGCGCACCGTTCAGCAACAGACGTCCGATATCCCGGCCCGCCATGACCCCACCGCGTATCCAGCCCATCCCCGCGCAGCACACCCACGCCCTGCGGCACCGTGTGCTCCGGCCCCACCAGCCGCTCGACGAGATGGCCTACCCCGGCGACGACGACCCGGGCACGATCCACCTCGGCGTCTTCACCACCCAAACCCAGATCGTCGGCATCGTCTCGCTCTACCACGAACCGATCTCACCCCACGCCGGCCTGCCGCCCAAGCCCGGCGACTGGCGCCTCCGCGGCATGGCGGTAGACACCGCGCATCAAGGCCGGGGCTACGGCAAGCAGCTCGTCAAGGCAGGCCAACTCGCCGCCCAGGCCGCCGGTGCCGCCCGCATCTGGTGCAATGCCCGAACGACCGCCGCCGGCTTCTACCAACGCCTGGGCTTCCGCACCGCCGGCCAACCCTTCGACCTCCCCGGCATCGGCGAGCACAATGTCATGTGGATCGCAGTATGAGCAAGCCACACCCCACGCCGCTGATCGTCGGGTACTCCGAAGCAGCCATGCTGCTCAAGCGAACTCCAGACCTCAGACTGGCTGGACTGGTTTCCATCTGTGGTCAGCGAGATCCTTACCTTGAAACGAGCGTCCAGCCGAGACTCGACCTACGTTTTGATGATACGGCCGCACCGGATGCCAGCGACGAGATCGGCCAATATCGGCTCCGAGAACAGCAACGCAAAGCCGCAGAAATCGGGCTCCGTCTTCAACCGCCGACCCTTGCGGATGCAGCCGCGATGATCGATTTCGCTTCGACTCTCACCGACCAACCCGGCGTTGTGATGTTCCAATGTTTTGCAGGGATCAGCAGGTCCGCGGGTGCGGCGCTACTGTCCTTAGCCCTGTGGTACGGCCCGGGTGAAGAAGAGCGTGCCGTCCGCAACCTCATCCGCACGCGTCCGGCCGCGCAGCCACACGTCGACCTGATCCGATTCGGAGACGAAGCCCTGGGACGCAATGGCCGACTGACCCATGCACTCGCGGCCATACAACGGCAACGGATGTAAACTCCGTGAACCCCCGCTAAACTGTCTCTCTTCGATCCACTACACGAGCAACAAGGAACCCAACCATGGGCCTACTGACCGGCAAAAAAGGCATCGTCTTCGGTGTCGCTAACGAACGCAGCTACGCCTACTTCATCGCCAAGTCCCTCGTCGAGCAGGGGGCCGAGGTCGGCTTCACCTACCTCCCCATGGGCAAGATGGAGCACCGCGTGGGCAAGGCGGTGCAGAAGCTCGGCATCGAGTCGCCCTGGCTGGTCGAGTGCGACGCCAACGACGACGCCTCCCTCGACAGCGTCTTCGCCCAGTGGGAAAAGGACCACGGCACGCTGGACTTTGTCGTCCACTCCATCGCCTTTGCGGATAAGGACTACCTCAAGCCCGATACGTTCCACACGACCCCGCGCGAGGTCTACCGCAACGCCATCGACACCAGCGCCTACACCCTGCTCGCGATGGCTCAACGCGCGCTGCCGGTCATGCAGAAGACCGACGCCAACAAGACCGAGCCCGGCGGGTCGATCTGCAACCTCTCCTACTACGGCGGCGAAAAAGTCACGCCCGGCTACAACGTCATGGGCATCGCCAAGGCCTGCCTCGAACACACCACACGCTACCTCGCCTACGAGCTGGGCCAGCCCGACCGCAACGTCCGCGTCAACTGCATCTCCGCCGGCCCGTTCAAGACCCTCGCCGGCGCAGGTGTCGGCGGCATGGACAAGATGATCGCCTACCAGGAGTACGCCGCGTCCATGAAACGCTGCAACACCGGCGAAGAAGTCGGCGACACTGCCGCCTACCTCCTCAGCGACCTCAGCTCCGGCGTCACCGGCGAAACCATCCACGTCGACTGCGGCTTCAGCATCGTCGGCGTCCCGCCCCACAAAGAAGACGCCTAACCACGACTCGTCAACCAAAGCACGACAGCAACCCTGCACGACCAGCCGCCGCGTCACTCGCGGCGGTTTTTTTGCGCAACACGCGCACCCGCCGAGAGTGACGCGGCGTCGATGCTCGTCGCGCCGACTTACTAAAGCTCGGTTTAAGTTTGCGCCAACCCCAGGTCTTCATACAGCGCCGTCAATATCGGGAGCATCCGCCGCTGGTGCTTCGCCTCGCCGGGCGTACCGTTGAGCACGATCCCAACCGCGAGGCCGTTGCCCGGGTCCGCGAAGCCGACCGACGACTGCGCCCCGCTGTGGCCGAACGTTTCGCGTGAGGCAAAGGGGCCGTAGCCGTAGGGGATCTTGGCGAGGTCGCGTCGGCCGCCCGCGCCCAGCGGCGCATGCTCGGCCGAGTTGAGTACGAAGCCCAACCCCCAATCCACCGTCGCCTTGAATGTCTGGTCGAACATCCCCTTACGTTGACGCGACGTGAATAGCTCAACCGTCTCGGGCCGGAGGATGCATACGCCGTCGAGTTCGCCGCCGCCCAGCAGCATGCGATAAAACCTCGCGAGTTCGCGGATCGGCCCCATGCAGTTGCCCCCGGGCCGGGGGCGCGTCGACCAGTCCCGGCTCATTACCGCGCTCTTGCTGGGCTTGCTGCCCGGACCCGCCGCCGCCGTGTTGGGCATCATCATCAGCCGGCCCTGCTCGGCGTAGGCGTCGTACACCTCCGTCGGCATGCCCATCCATGAGTCGCGCATCTGGAGCGGCTCGAAGATCATCTCACGCACGTATTGATCGATCGGCCGACCATCGACCAGCCGCACCAGCTCGCCGAGGATGAACCATGTCGTCTGTGTGTGATACCCCGCCTTCTCGCCCGTCACCCAGCCGTCTTCGAGCTCACGGTCACAGACGGCGGCGATGATCGTGTCCCAGTCGTCGCGCGGGTAGCGGAAGTCCGCCGTGCGCAGCCCGGCCGTGTGCGTGAGCAGGTGACGCACCGTGATGTCCTCTTTCCCATGCGCCGCAAATGCCGGGATAAACGCGGCGACGGGGTCGTCCAGTTCGACCTCGCCTTGCTCAACCAGCTGCGCGATCGCCACCGCCGTAACGGGCTTGCCGCTGCTCATCCAAAGCGCGATCGAGTCGGGCCGGATCGGGTTTCCCGCTGACGAGCCGCGACCGTCAGGGAGCGGACCCTGGGATTCGTCAGTACCTCTTCGAGGGTCCGCTCCCTCACGGTCGCGGCTCGTTGATGGCTCCGGTCCACTCCCCGCCAGGGCATCCACGACCCCTACCCCAAAATCTGCGACACATTCCTCGCCGCGCCACACACACACCTGCCCCCCAATGTGCAGCCCGTCCGCCATCCCCCGCTCGATCAACTCACGCACCCGTGTCAGCATGTGGGCATCGTAACGCCATCCCGAAGCGTAGGGTGGGTCGAGCGAGTCCGCGAGCGATACCCACCGCGAACAACCAACCCCGTCGAGAACCTCCGGTGGGTTCCGTTCGCGGACTCAATACATCGCACTAATCCTATTCCGAATCAAAATGTACAGGCACATAACTAGAAGAATGCCCATCAGCACCATGCAACCTGATCTCCATGGCACTCGCAGCCCCTAAAGCCACCCCAAGTTCAGAATCCGGTTCTATGACTTCCCACAAGGGATAGAAGATGAAACGGTCGGCATCTTTTGCACTACCCTGAATGGCTCGCTCGGATCTATGAACCAGAAACTCCTCGCCATCAATGCGGAGAGAGAAACTCTTGACGCTTGGTATTGAGGTAATATAGAAGCCAGAAACAACCCATTGATCGCCTGAGTCCAGTTCATGGTAGTCAAGCAGAACACCAGCCGGTTCAATCTCAGCTAACGACTCTACAGTAGTGTTTTGTACGTCATCAATCCACTCCTGATATGAATCGCGCAAAGCGCCTTCCATGCGTTCTGCTGATGAGTCGGATACCCATGCCTTGGATTCGTCCAATCGGCTCTGCAACTGCACGTCATGGCTTGTGCACGAAGCCAAGAATAAAAGAAAAACGATTGCAATTTGAAACTTCAAGCCTATCTCCTTTACCTATTGCCCAACCACCGCCAGCGACACGAACCGCTCCTTGCTCACTGCGGCCTCGAACTCGTCCCAGAACTTGTTCATGATGGTGCGGACGGCCCAGTTCGCGCCGTCGGCCAAGCCGCAGATCGTCGTGCCGGGCATCGAGCCCATGGAGCCTGCGACTTCGAGTAGGAGGTCGAGGTCTTTGGTGGTGCCGTCGCCGGCTTCGACTCGGCTCAGCACTTTGTAGAGCCAGTTGCCGCCCTCGCGGCACGGGGTGCACTGGCCGCAGGACTCGTGGCTGTAGAACCGGGCGCAGTTGCGGGCCATGGCGACCATCGACACGTCCTCGGGGATGACGGTGACGCACGCGGTGCCCAGGCCCAGGCACTGGTACTTCTTGCCGATGTCGAAGTCGAGCTCGGCGTCGTACTGGTCTCGGCCGAGCACGCCCATGCTGATGCCGCCGGGGATCGCGCCCTTGTACTTTTTGCCGGGCAGCATGCCGCCGCTGTAGTCTTCGATGGCTTGCGAGAGCTTGATCCCGAGGTGTTCTTCAAAGACGCCGGGCTTCTTGACCGGCCCGGAGACGCCAAAGAGCTTGGTGCCATACGACGCGGGGACGTGGGGCGGTGCGCCTTCGGGGCGCGGGACGCCGTGGGTCTTGAACCAGTCCGCGCCGTTGGTGAGGATGGGCGGGACGGTGGCAAGGGTCTCGACGTTGTTGATGATGGTCGGCCGACCAAACGCGCCGGCCACGGCGGGGAAGGGCGGCTTGATGCGGGGCCAGCCGCGTTTGCCTTCGAGCGACTCGAGCAGGGCGGTCTCTTCGCCGCAGATGTACGCCCCCGCGCCGCGGTGGAGGTAGAGGTTGGGCCAGCGGTCGTTGACCTTGCCCATGCGGGCGTTCTCACCGAACACGCCGTGGGCGTAGGCCTCCTGGATAGCGTTCTCGAAGATGTCGCGGTGGTGGTGGTACTCGCCGCGGATGTAGAAGTAGGCGGTGTCGAGCTGGCAGGCGCGCATACAGATCGCGATGCCCTCGATGATCTGGTGGGGGTCGAACTGGATCAGCACCTGGTCTTTGAACGTCGCGGGCTCGGACTCGTCGGCGTTGATCGCAAGGAAGCGCCGCTCGCCGTCGGGCGGGGGGAGGAACGACCACTTCATCCCGGCGGGGAAGCCCGCGCCGCCCCGGCCGCGGAGCTCGGCGTCCTTGACGACGGTGATGATGTCCTTGGGCTCCATGCCGATGGCCTGGTCCAGCGCCGCGTAGCCGCCCGTCTTGACGTAGTCGTCGTAGGTGACGGTCTTGCGGTCGGCCGGATTGCCGTGCGGGACACTGGGGATACGGCTCAGCAGGATGGGGGTTTGCAGCGGCATGGGGTAGGGTCTAGGGGGGAGGGCTTAGGGTCTAGGCCGGGGGCGAACCGCTGCTTTACTGCGCTGCGATCAAGGGCGAGTCTCTATCCTGCGGCGTGCCCCGGGGCGGGCAAGCCGCGGGCTTGGGGTTGCGGCGGCGTCTTCCTTCGGGCCTTCGGTCTACTGACTGTTGTCCTGGGATTTTTTTGCGTCCGGCTTGTACTCAAGCTCTTCGATCGTTGTCCGGCGGAGGGTGACGTTGCCCTCGAGTTCTTGCTCCTCGACCTCGTGCTTGACGACTTTCTTGGTCTTGTTGCCCTGGGCATCGTCCTTGATCGGCTGTGTGATGCCGTGGATCATCAGGCCCGTGTTGCGGCAGATTTTTTGGAACCAGCTCATGGTGGATTGTAGGTCATGAATAGGTGTGGGACGCCCCGCGAAGCCGCAATCGGCTATTCCAGGCCCGCGAGGATCTGTTCGACGTTGTCGGGCGTGAGGTTTTCGTGGAGTTTTTCGTTGACCAGCGCGACGGGCGCGCCGCCGCAGGCCCCGATGCATTCGACGTTCATGAGGGTGAACTTGCCATCCTCGGTCGTTTCGCCGGGCGCGATGCCCAAGACCTTGGAGAGCTTGTCAACGAGTTTGGTGTTGCCCATGATCTCGCAGGAGATGGACTGGCAGACCCAGACGGTGTACTTGCCGCGCGGTTCGAGGAAGAACTCTTCGTAGAACGTCGCGGTGTCCATCACGGCCGAGGCGGGGATGCCCAGGAACTCGGCGGCCTCCTCCATGGCCTGGACGGGGAGCCAGTTGTGGTCGTGCTGGATCGCGTGAAGCAGCGGGATCGTCGCCGCCTGACGGGTGGGGTAGCGCGGGATGATCTCGCGCTCGAAGTGGTCCTTCATCTCTTGGGAGAGGTAGGGAGTTTCGCGCTTGTCGGCGATCGGGGCGGACGAATTTTTAGTGATCCAAGCCATATCGATTTCGAGTGTTGCACAGAGTTCGGTTTTGTGGCGGATAGATCGTGTTGATCAAAAATCCGTGCTATCGCTGTTACTTGATTAGTTCCTGCTCTTCTGGACATTAACATAGAAAAGTTCAATGTTCAGCAAGCCATATAACAAGAAAATCATTGCCGGCAAAAACTCTCCAAAAGCAGTCGCTATGATCGACATGCCGATCAAGGCGATCCCTCCCCATAAGTTCAGCCAATTGGACCATTTGGTAGACATCATTTGAACAGTCCTTACAGGCTTCATCGATCCAGCTCCGCCGCGATGATGTTGATCGACCCGAGCACCGCCACGGCGTCGGCCAGCAGGTGGCCCTCAAGCATCTTCGAGAAGCAGGCGTAGTTGATGAAGCTCGGCGGGCGGGTGCGGACGCGCCACGGACGGGGCCCACCGTCGGCGACGATGTAGTAGCCCAGCTCTCCGTTGGCGGATTCCTGGCAGCCGTAGACCTCGTTGATGGGGGCCTCCCAGCCGCGGTTGGTCATGACGAGCTCGAAGTGC